>CACNWW010000001.1:60000-411211 GCA_902624275.1 uncultured Fidelibacterota bacterium | reverse complement strand
AAACTGATTTTGCAATTCTTATATTTCGTAAACTAGTATATCTTTTTTTTCTTAAATGAAAATAATTAAAGGAATTAAAAGCTCCCTGCAAAAACACAACTAATGGTATTAAGTATAGCCAATTTGATAAATTACTGTCAGCTAAGTATTCAATTATTTGGTCATGAAAAAAAATAATTACCAACATCAAAGATATTGATGTAATTAAATTAATTATAAGTGTTAATGATAGTATTTTAATAGCATTTTCATCTTTTTTTGGCAACATAATAGCTAATTCATATCTTCCATTTGCTATAGATGCAAATATGCTCACAATAGCAATAAATAATGATAATGTTCCAAAATCTGAGGGTGTATAAATTCTGGTTAAAATAGGACTTATTACAATTGGTAAAGCTTGTGAAAAAGCAGTTCCTGAAGCTAGCAAAAATACATTCTTGTTAAATTCTGATTTAGCCATTATTATTTTTTATAAAATATTAATTAAATTTAAAAAAAATTTTATTTTTTTTGCTTTTCACGAATTTTTGTAGCTGAGATTTCCTTTATATTTTGAGGCGGAAAATGCTCAATAATATTATATCCAACTCCTCTTCCATAATTCACTGATTCGATATCCGGTATAATGATTACTTTTACTCTTTGGCTTAAAATTAAATCATTTAATTCTTTTTCAACATTTGCTTTAACTTCTTGTGGTGTGTATGGATTATTTTTATCAGTTTCCATATCCCTTACACAAATAAGAACATTTTTGTTTTCATTTAATCTTTGATCTATCAACCAACGATGTCCTTTATGCCATGGTTGCCATCTACCTATAAACATTGAGTATTTCATCGAGACTTTCCTCTTCAGTTTTATAAGTTGTATCCATATCTAAAAAATTCTTTATTGGTGGCTCATAATCTTTAACAAAATAATCTTCTCTACCTCTAGTTTCAGAAGTGTGCAAATAAACTTCAAGAACATTATATTTTGACTTAAAATCTTCTCTCAAATGAATGTAAGGCGAGACTAACGAAACAATAGGAATACATCCTTTATTTATTAAATATGCAGCTATACTCATACCTAGTTTAATGTTTTTTTCTCTACCTTCTCTTGAATAATCTTTATTCTGAAATAGATCTCTTAAATCATCACCATCTATATTAAAAAAAGAGCATTGAGGATTGTCTTTTTTTAGCTTATTTAACAACATACGTGCAAGGGTGGTTTTACCACTTGCTGGCTGACCTGTAAGCCAAATAGCTTCAGTTTTTTTTATTTTATTCAGAAACAGCTCTTCCTTTGAGTTTCTCCCAGTCTCTTTCTGGTCTAACTTTCAAATTAGTCTCCCAAGCTCCTTTAAGAACATGCATATCAATATCATGTTCATCTGCAAAACTAATAAGTGCTTGAATATCTTTTGGGAAACAACTGCCACCAAAACCAAATTTACCATCTGGCCCAGGAACAGATAGGTGAGAATGACCAATTCGTCCATCCATAACAAACCCTTCAATTGCTTTATCCCAATCAACGGAGATTTTATCTGCGAGTATTTTCATTTCATTCAAAAAAGAAACTTTTGTTGCAAAAAATAAATTATTCATATACTTAATAAGCTCAGCAGTTTGAAAGTTTGTTTCAATAACAGGTAGGAAACTTCCAAACCTATCTTGATATAATTTTTTGACTTTGGAGGTATATTCCTCTTTCCCACCAAGAATTACTCTAGTTTGATTAATAAAATCAAACGCTGCTGATCTTTCTGTTAAAAATTCAGGATTGAATACAAAACGTAAGTTAGGAAATTGCTGCTGAAACTTCTCTGTTGTTCCTGGTACCACTGTTGATCTTAATAAAACTATATTATTATCATTTTTATTTACATCATTTATAGAAGTCAATGCACTTTCAACTATGGACAAATCCATATTGCCTTTTGAGTCAGATGGAGTAGGAACAGACAAAAATATAAATTCAGATTGGTTTACAGTTTCCTCTAAAGAGTTTTGTGAACGCTCTGGATTAGAATCATATATTTTGATATTAGCACCATAACTTGTTTGGTGAGAAAAGCCATGAGCAACAGCTGAGCCAACAAACCCTTTTCCTATTATGCCAATTTTGACATTATCTTTTACATCAGTTCTTTTTGACATTATTTAAGCCTCCATTTTTAATTATTTAGTCAATCCATCTTCAATAGTTCTAACAATCATATCAATTTGTTCCTCCTCTAAATAAGGATGCATAGGTAAGCTTAAAATTCTTTTACCTAACTCTTCAGAAACTGGAAAATCTCCTTCTTGATAGTTTAAATATCTATACCCTTTTTGTAAATGACCTGAAATAGGATAATAAATTACAGAAGGTATATTTTTATTCATCAGATATTTTTGAACATTATTTCTTTTTGTTTCATCGGAAAATAAAATAGAAAATTGAGCATATACTGACTCGTATTCTTTTGGTATTGTTTGGAAAGTTATATCAGATATATGATTTAATTTTTGTCTATATAAATTTGCAATTTCATTTCTTAAAACAACCTCATTTTTAAAAATTTTAATTTTTTCTAAAAGAATTGCTGCTTGGAGTGTATCCAATCTAGAGTTCATTCCTACTCTTATATTATCATATTTGTCCGATCCTTTTCCATGTACTGCTAAAGATCTTAAGATATCATTATAATTATTGTTATTTGTAAAAACTGCTCCTCCATCTCCATAACATCCTAGGGGTTTAGCTGGGAAAAAAGATGTCGTTGTAATATCTGCAAACGTTCCAACAAATTGATTTGATTTGGAAGCACCAAAAGATTGAGCTGCGTCTGCTACAACTTTTAAACTATGTTTTTTAGCTATTTCATTTACTAATCTATATCTTGCTGGAAGCCCAAACAAGTCAACAGGCATTATTGCTTTAATATCTATTTTTGATTTATTGATTGCATCTTCAATTAAATCTGGGTTCATATTAAAAGTTGAGTCATATACATCAACTAACACAGGAACTGCTCCAATTGCAGCAATTGCCTCTAATGTAGCAATGTAGGTAAATGGAACAGTGATAACACCATCTCCTGGCTTAACGCCTAGTGCTAACAATGCAAGCATAATCGCATCTGTTCCATTCGAGCAACCAATGGAATGCTTAACTCCGCTATAAGAAGATAGTTTGCTTTCGAACAATCTTATCTCTTCTCCTCCAATATATTGCCCTTTATCCAGGACCTCCTTAATTCTTTGATCTAAAGAATCTCTAATAAATTTTTGTTGTTTTTTTAAGTCTATAAATTGCATATATATTTTTTATCAAATTAAAGTTATTGACAAATCTTTCCTTAGATTTATTATTATTTTGTAATTGTACGAAAATATAAGTGTAATAAAGTAATTACAATAATAAATATTAGTAATCAATGTGCTAAAAGATTAATTTTATAGTCTTCAGGGCCCATAGCTCAATTGGTTAGAGCAACGGACTCATAATCCGCAGGTTCGGGGTTCAAGTCCCTGTGGGCCCACCAATGAGCAGTCACGCATTCATAGAAAACTCTAAAAACGAAAATATCTATATTAATATTAATGGAGAATTACTTCATAGGAATAACGCTAAAATTTCAGTTTTTGATAGCGGTTTTTTATTAGGAGATGGAGTTTGGGAAGGAATAAGATTACATAATGGCAAACTTGTTTTTATTGATGAACATTTAGAAAGATTATTTCAAAGCGCCAAGGGCATATCTTTAGATATACCATTAACCAAAAAAGAAATAATTAATCAAATCAATACTGTTTTAACAAAAAATAATATGAAAAATGATGTTCACATTAGATTAATCATTTCAAGAGGTAATAAGATTACTCCTTATCAAAACCCTAATGCAAATGTTGGTCCAATCAATTTTGTAATAATTCCAGAATATAAAAAAACAGATCCAAAGACTTATCATAATGGAATAACCATCGGAAGAGTATCTATTATTAGGCCTCCAGATAATATCCTAAGCACACACTATAATACACTAAGTAAGCTAAATTGCATACTAGCAAGTATTGAAGCAAATAAATTGGGTTATGATGAAGGAATAATGAATGATCCGAATGGTTATATAAGCACATGTAATTCTACAAATCTGTTCTTTATTAATAAAAATGAAGTGTGGACATCAACAGGGGAATATTGCCTTAATGGTATTACACGCGGGAAAACAATTGATATTTGCAATAAAAACAATATTACTTGTATTGAAAAAAATTTTGTTTTTCAGGAAATCGTGCAGTGCGATGAAGCTTTTGTTACAGGAACTTTTGCTGGAATTATTCCAGTATCAAAGATTGAAAACAGAAATTTAAAATCAACTAATACTAATTCACTAGTTAGCAGACTAAGAGTTCTTTATAATGAACATTTTCAAGGAGGAGTATGATTATAGCTTGTTGGTCAGGGCCAAGAAATATATCAACAGCTCTTATGAGGTCATGGTCTTCAAGAGATGATACATTTGTTATAGATGAACCTTTTTATGCATATTATTTAAGTAAGACACAATTAAAACATCCCATGTTTAATGAAATAATAAATCACTATTCGTGTAATTATAATGAAATAGTAAAAAATCTTTTAGGTAAAATTCCTGATGATAAAAAAATCTACTACCAAAAACATATGGCTCATCATTTAATTGATCTTAACAAAATTGATTGGATAAAAAAATGTGAAAATTGTTTTCTAATTAGACATCCAAAAGAAGTTATTCACTCTTACACAGCAAAAAATAATTTGAACAGTATTGAAGAATTGGGATATCCACAACAATATGCAATTATACAACTTCTAAAAAAAGCTAATAAATCTTTTGTTGTTATTGAATCATCTGAATTACTAGATAATCCTAGAATTACTTTAATGAATTGGTGTAAAAAAATTGATATAAAGTTTAATCATTCGATGCTTAATTGGGAAAAAGGTAATCATGAAAATGACGGTATTTGGTGGAAACACTGGTACGATAATGTTATAAAATCTACAAGCTTTCAAAAAAATAGTAAAAAAGATATAACTATTGAGAATAAATATGATTCTATTTATAATGAATCAATGAAGTATTATAGATATTTTCAAAAATTTAAATGATGCAAACATTATTAAAACTATGGGGTCAACCAATATGGATAAAATGGCTTATCTATTTTGGATTAATTTATATTTTATTCATAATAAAAGAAGCATTTGCAATAGTTCTCTGGTTCTTATTTTGCATTATTTTATACTTCATTATTTTTGCTAAAAATATATTTCAATCAAATACTTACTATGAAAAAAATAATTTTTAGCGCTCTTATATGTACTTTTTTATCATGTCAAGATAATAGGCCTCAGGGTAATCAATATAATCTTCCAGAATTGACCAAAAATAATTTTTTAATAGGACATTTAAACGAAAATAGATCTTCTTACAGAGTATCTTTTTACGATATAAATATTGATTTTAACATTGAAGAAAAGTCGATAAATGGATTTGTTACCATTAAAGCAGAAAGCCAAACTGATATTAAAACGCTTCAAATTGATTTAGCTGAAAATCTGAATATTACTAAAATCATTTATAAAGATATTGAATTACCCTTTTTAAGAGAATTTGATGCTGTAGTAATTGATTTTCCAATTTCTATTAATAAAGATACAATATTTGAATTTACTGTTTTTTATAACGGAGTTCCTCAAAGTGCAGACAATCCTCCTTGGGCTGGTGGATTTACATGGTCCAAAGATAAAGAAGGTCGTGATTGGATTGCAGTATCATGCGAGGGAGAAGGAGCCAGAATCTGGTGGCCAAATAAAGATCACATAACTGCTGAAGGTGACAGTGTGAGAATGGCTTATACGGTACCAGATAATATGGTTGCTGTTGGTAATGGAAAATTAAAAAGTGTTTCGTCAAAAAATAATAAGTCCACATATGAATGGTTTGTGAGTAATCCGATTAACAATTACAATATTTCTGTCCAGATTGGCAATTATGTTGCTATACAGGACACATTGATAAAAAATAACCAAATTCATATGCTGGATCATTATGTTTTAGATTATAATAAAGAGCTAGGTTCAAATTATTTTCAACAATCAAAAGAAATTATTCGTTTCTACGAAAAGTATTTTGGTGATTATCAGTGGTATGAAGATGGATATAAATTAATTGAGGTACCATACCTGGGTATGGAACATCAATCTGCAGTTACCTATGGAAATGGATTTAGCATTTATAATGGAGTTAGAAGTAAAAGTTGGCCTATGTATGGCGTAATTGATCCCCTAATTATTCATGAAACTGGTCATGAATGGTTTGGAAATAGTGTGACTGCATCTGATCCAACACACATTTGGATTCATGAGGGTCTTCAGGTTTATTCTGAAGCAATCTTTTTTGAAGATAAATTCAACAGTTACGAAGTAGGAGTGCATTATTTAAATAGCATTAAAAATAGAATTGCCAATGAAATACCAATAGTTGGCAATGAAAATGAAAATCATTGGGCTTTACATGGAGATACATATATGAAAGGTGCATGGGTAATGCATACCTTGAGAAGTGTAATAAATAATGATAAAATATGGTTTGAAATATTAAAAGATTTTATGGTTGAGAACGCTAAAGGATTTGCAAATACAAGGGATTTTTTCAATAAAGTGGAAGAAAAAGTTGGAATAGATTATTGGTATTTTGCTGAACAGTATTTCTATACTCCAAATCAACCAGAATTAGAATATTATCAGACAAATTCTGATTTTTATTATAGATGGAATAATGTAAACGAAAACTTTATAATGCCCATAGATCTCCTTGTAAATGGTAAAGAAAAAAGAGTTATTCCAAATAAAAACTATTTATCATTCCCAATAAGTAAACATAGTCAAGTTGAAATTATGGACTGGAAATTTTATGTTAGACCAGTTGAAAAAAAATAATTATATACTTTATTTTTTTCTTTTTTTATTCACTTTCAGTATAATTGATGCGCAAAATATTTCTGGAGAAATTAAAGTAGGTACAAATCCTAATGGCTCAAATTCTTGGTGGAGTACATATAATAATTTTGGTTTTGAAAACTATCCTGCATACCAAAAAACAGAAATTGAAATAGATAATTCTGGAGCTGAACTTGTCTTAAATATTTTTTCAAGTCTTAATAATATTGAAAGTATATCATTAAATGAATCATATATTAAATTACCCATTAAAGAAGATTCATTTTTCAAAATAGGAAGATATTATAGAGATTTTAGTACTTATTTAAATGATGAATTAAGCTCTGGTTCTATTTTAATAAGTAATAACGCGCAAGCAATGCCTAAAGTTGGAATTATATCTCACAAGAATATTAAAAATAAAAGAATAAGTTTCAATTATGGCATCGCTCATGGTGTTTTTGATAAGAATGATATTTATTCTAGCTCACCGCTTCTTCATGAAAAATTTATCTACTTAAATATAAATGATGAAAATTCAATTTATACTATTGGATTTGTACACGAAGCAATTTGGGGAGGAACAATTAATAATAATGAAAGATTCTCTGGTAAACAACCTCAATCAATATCTGATTTTTTTAAAATATTTATTTCTAGTGATGGACCTGACGATTTTCCTCATTCAAATGCTCTTGGAAATCACTTAGGAATTTGGGATTTTGCGTTTCAAAAGAATTATGGTGAAAGAAATTTAAAAGTTTATTATCAGCATATATTTGAAGATACAAGTGGAATAAGATTTGATAATAAAACAGACGGTTTGTGGGGAATAGAATTTAAAAATTATATTAAAAAAACTACTATTCTTTTGGAATATATAAATACAAAAAATCAATATCTTGATCCTCCTTATGTTCAAGAAAATTATTTTAATCATGGGCTATACAGCTATGGGTGGAGTTACAAAAACAATACATTAGGAAATCCCTTAATTAATCATTTAAATGCCAGTGCAACTGATTTTATTTATTTAGGAATTGATGGATTAGTTAAAGATAAGTTTCACATCAAATTAAAATGTTTCAGTGAATTAAGTAAATCCAGCTTAATTAATTATAAAGTTGAGATTTTGAAAAGATTTAAAAATGATTATCAAATTGGAGCAACTATTTATAATGATGAAAAAGAAGGATTTGGGTTTACGCTGATTAAAAAGTTATAAATCTTTCTCAATGATATCACAAATTATATGACCAATCAGAATGTGCATTTCTTGAATTCTTTGAGTATTATTTATTGAGATGTTTATATTTATATCTGAATGATCTTTTAATAGCCCACCATCAAAACCAGTTAAAGAAATTATTTTGATATCATTTTTATTACAATATTTCACTGCATTAATTATATTGTTTGAATTTCCGCTGGTTGACAGAGCAATTAAAATATCACCACTTTGCGCTAGTGACTCTAATTGTCTTGAAAAAATATTATCGAAAGAATCATCATTTGACCATGCTGTCATAAAAGCTGTATCAACATTAAGACACAAAGATTTAAATGGAGATTTTTTATCTTTATACATTCCTCCAATTAATTCAGCTGATAAGTGATTTGCTTGAGATGCGCTTCCACCATTACCGCACCAAAAAATTGTATTATTTTCAGACAATGATTTTTTGATTAAAACGCTGGCCTGATAAATTTTTTTTTCATCTATCAGATTTACAGCTTCAGAATGCGATTTTATTGATCTATTTATTAAGTCTTTCATTTGTTCATTTCAATATAATTATTTATCTCATCAATAGTAACACTTGCAGTACCAGTTTTACCAACAGCAATTGCTGCTGCAGTGTTAGCAAATTTAGCAGAAAATTCTATATCATTAGTTTTAGCATAAGCGATTGATAAAGCAGCAATGACTGTGTCCCCTGCTCCTGTTACGTCTGGATTATCAACTCTATAAGGCTTTATATGCTTTATAAAATTTTGCTTACCAGCAATAGTCATACCTTTATCTCCTTTTTTTGCAATGATATAATCAAAATTGCTTTCTTTAATTAATTTATTACAAGCACTTTCAATAGAATCGTTATTATTTATATTCATTCCAGATAATTTTTCAAGTTCGTTTAAATTTGGTGTCATAATATTGGAATGCATAAATAAATGTTCATAGTCATTTTTTGGATCCAATATTACATTAGTATTTTTTGGTTTAAAAAACCACGGTCTTACAAGAAATCCTTTATCATAATCTGATAAGATTATCACATCATAATCGGAGTAATCTAATAAACTTTCTAATTGATTGGGGCTCCAGTTAAGCGGTTCTTCTTTATCAACTCTTGCTACTTGGATACCATTACAATAGATTCTTTGTTTTAGTGTAGTTGAATAATCTTCAATAATTTCAATATGTTTTGAACTAATATTATTTTCGTTAAAAATTTTAATTAGTTTTTTCCCAAAAATATCATTTCCAATAGCTCCTAAACATGTTACTTGTGCTCCCATAGTACCTATATTCATTGCTACATTTCCTGCTCCTCCCGGAATTGAGTATTCCTCTTTTGGAATAACAACAGGTACAGGTGCCTCAGGAGACATCCTATTTGATTCACCTATGATATAATGATCTATCATAAAATCACCAACTACTAAAACTTTAATATCTGAAAAATCTAAATTCATTTTGCTTTACCTTGATTCACAACTATGTTTTGCTTTTCTTTTAACTTATCTTTATCTATTAAGTATTCTTTTGTAATAATATTTAAATTATTATCAAGCGTATAAACTAGGGGCACGCCTGTTGGAATATTCACAGATATAATTTCCTTATCTGATAATTTATCTAATATTTTTATAATTGCTCTTAAAGAATTACTATGTGCTACAATAAGATGGTCACCTGGATTATTTTTTATATGATCCATGTACTTATTTAAAAATGGAGACAACCTTTCAATAACATTTTTTAAACTTTCACCAACTGGTAATTCACAATCAATGTCTTTAAACTTTTTATTGAATTTTGGATGTCTC
This sequence comes from uncultured Fidelibacterota bacterium, assembly GCA_902624275.1. GTDB lineage: Bacteria > Fidelibacterota > Marinisomatia > Marinisomatales > Marinisomataceae > Marinisoma. The sequence continues at coordinate 401,191 of CACNWW010000001.1, read as the reverse complement.
TTATCATCATCTAATAACAAAGGTGGAGGAATATCATAGCTTCTTCTCCATAGAAGGACTTTTTCTTCTCCATATTTTTTTGCTGTCTCTGATTTATTGAGACCCTGTAATTTACCATAATGTCTTTCATTCAAGCGCCATTCTAAATTTATTTCATCTTTTGGAAAGTTCAATTTATCAGTAATAATTTCAGTAGTTTGTATCGCTCTTTCGAGAAGTGAAGTGTAAATGGTACAAATTTTAAGATTTTGTCGTATTAATTGCTTGGCAGAAAAAAGAGCTTCTTGCTTTCCTCTTTCAGTAAGACCTACATCTTTCCATCCTGTAAATCTATTTTCAAGATTCCACTCGCTTTCTCCGTGGCGCAAAAGAATAAGTTTCATTAATTATTATCAGCTATAACTAAAATAGCTGCAATGTTTGCAAGCGTCGATGATAGATCAGCAATAAAAGAAGTTATATCGAATCCTTCTGGGTTAGGATCAGCAGGTACAAAAATAGCATCTCCCGGGAAGACTCTTTTAGCTTTTCCTCTAAACAGATTTACTTTCTCAATTTCACCATTAGCTCTTGTAACATATGTGCTTCTTTTGAGACTATATGGTTTATAGCCACCGGCCAATTCAACTGCCTTAGCTAAACTCAATCCACTCCCTGACTGATGAGCAATAAACCCAGGATTATAAACGTTGCCATCTACTTTAACTACATTTGTTTTTGGAAGAATAGTAATCGTATTGTTGTCTGCGATTTGAAAATTTAGATCTATATTTGAAACAAGCTCTTCTTCAATGATTTGATTTCCTTCTGTATCAATACTAGTAAGTATTTTTGTTACAGAAACACTATTTATTGAACCCATTTTCGTTACACCTCCAGCAATTCGGATTGCTTCATTTAGTGTTAACCCATCTTTTAATGGGTAGGTTCCAGGACGATTGATTTCCCCTTTGATGTTGTATGAAAAACTGTTTCTATAATTGATATTTTCATAAATAAAAATTTTATCATTTACTTCCAAATTAAATTTATCTGCATCTTTATAGTTAACATTAAATTCTTTTCCGTAATATTGATTATGATCTTGTCTTAAAACTACAATATCTTCACTAATTGTTCTTCTAAAGTTAGGATCTTCAAAACCTCCAGCTAAGTCAAGAACTTGTTTCAAGCTAGTAGTGTTAGAAACTGGATATTCCCCAGGCAGTGTTACTCTTCCGTAAACATTTACATTGTATTCATTATTGGCAATTGGTAAAATATTTACTTCAGCACCATTATTAATTAACATATCAGTTGATGAAGATAAATAAACGATTGATCCAGATTTTGCAACATCATCTGATATGCGCTCATCTATGGGAATGATATTATTTAAGATCGCTTTATTGCTCGCAGTTGATGTTAAACCTCCTGCATAATCAATTAAATCTAATATTGATTCGGAATCAATCAATTCATATTGCATTTGTCTTTGAATCTCACCATTGATAGATACTCTTTTTTCAACTACAGGAACATGAATAACATCACCATCAATTATTCTAATTTTTTGAAATTCACTTAAACCTGATATAAAAAAAGAATAAAAATCAATCACTTCAATTTTTTTACCATTTCTAATTAGAGTGATATTTCTCAGAGAACCAGTATTATCAACTCCTCCGGTTTGGACTAATGCAGAAAAAACATCAGAAAATGGATGAATTAAATTTATGCCTGGATTATTAACTTGACCTGTAAAATATACATTGATTGATTTTAGTTTACCCAATTCTAACATTAGTCTTGTGGAATTATTTTGATCTTTAAGGGTTGAATATATCTTTGATAATTCTTCAGTTAATAATTTTTCTGCATCCTTGATCGTTTTATTTGAAATATTCACAAAACCAATATTGTCAAAAAAAATCATTCCATTTTTATCAATTATATGTCTCTCTCTTTGATTAGTTTCTCCCCAAAAGGATAAGATTACTTCATCTCCCGGCCCCAATTTAAAATCTGAAGGAGTTGGGATATTATCAAAAAAACTTATATCCTTTTGAAAATAATCATATCCAAAGTATTGGTTATTTAAATTTTCTTTCTGAGCTGATGATTCGATAAAAACTTCTGAAATATTACTTTGGGTTATATCGTTTGTGTCCTCAATTAAATTTTGAGTATTTTGTTTTTGAAGTTCTTCTTTAATGAGATTCAACTGATCATTACTCATTTTATTTAATTCTGAAATAGAAACTTGTGACCAACAAAGACTTATAAATGAAAGCGTAAATATAAATATGCGCATATAATAATTTATATTTAAAAGCGCTCTTAACAAATAGTTAAATAGATAACCATCTATCATTTTTTAAAGTCCAATTAATTGTTGTTTCCAATTGCTCATATGCTGACTTAGGAGTCCATCCCATTTCTGCCATTTTATTACCATCTAAGCTGTATCTAAGATCATGGCCTGGTCTTTGTGAATGAAAGTCCACCATTTCATAGTTTAAATCCTTGTTTTGAACTTTTGCAATAAATTGAGCGAGCTCCAGATTATCAATTTCATCTTTACCTACTATATTGAATTTCTGACATTTTGCTCCAGTTGAATCAGGGTGAATTTTTGAAATATCATAGTTAAATAAAAAAAGTAAAGCATTTGATACGTCTTCAGCATGAATATAATGCCTAGAACCTGCAACAGTTTTTTCAGCATTTGCATGAACAGTAACCAACTCATTATCTCTGACTTTTTTAATAACCATAGGTATATATTTTTCAGCATTTTGTCTTTCACCAAAAACATTCATTGTATGTGTAATAATTGCTGGCAAACCATACGTATTCTCAAAAGCAACAACCAGCTCTTCTGCTCCTGCTTTTGTTGCAGAATATGGATTAGTTGAATTGTATCTATCATTTTCTTTATAATAAATCCCAGGAGGTGCAGGTCCAAAAACCTCATCAGTACTGAAATAAGCAAATCGTTCTAGCCCATCAATTTTTCTAGCATAATCTAAAATATTGGCTGTCCCGACAACATTATCCATTACAAATTCTAGTGGATAAGTAATAGATCTGTCAACATGAGATCCAGCGGCCAAATGACTTATAAAATCTACTTTGCCTATTGTAGAACATAATTCAGGGTTAAGCTCTGCTTTGAGGTCATGATGAATTACTCTTACTCTTTTTTGCACGCTTTCTGGATAAGAAGATACTACCTCTTTTAATCTATTTAAGTTTCCACTGAAATCTAATCTATCAAGAGTAATAATTTCCCAATCTGTGGTTGATAAAATTTTATCAATTACATGATGAGCTATAAAACCTGCTCCCCCAGTTATTAAAATTTTTTTACACATTTTTATTGCTCTCTATCCAACTTTCTAAACTTGTTTGAGGTTCCCAATCTAATAATTTTTTTGCTTTTTCAATAGAAGCTAAATTAGCAAATGGCTCTTTTAAAGCTTTTTTGAATTCTATTGAATTGCTTAGCATTTTTGCAACAGTATAAATTGAAATGTTTTTACCACTACCAATATTTATCACTTCACCTTTCCCGACATTCGGAGAATTGCAAGCTAAAATATTTGCATTGACTACATCTCCAACATAAGTAAAATCTCTTCTTTGCTTCCCATTTCCATTTACTGTTAAAGGAATATTTTTAGAAAGCTGGTCTAAGAAAATACCTATTACAGTTGCATAAGCACCCCCCAAATTTTGTCTTTCACCAAAAACATTAAAATACCTCAGAGATACTGTCTCAATATTGTATACTTCAGAAAACATTCTACAAGTAATTTCTCCGTAATATTTTTGAGCAGCATAAGGTGAAATGGGATTTGCTAAATCATTTTCATGAGACGGTAGTTGATCTGTTGAACCATAAGCAGAAGATGAAGCGCTATAAATAAACCGTCTAACGTTTAAATCAACAGCGGTTTTTAAAATGTTAATTAAACCAATAGTGTTATTTTTTTCATAATTAATCGGGTCTGCAATAGAAGGTTGCACCCTTGCACTTGCTGCACAATGAAATACTGCATCGCATCCATTCAAAACTTCACTTATTTTTTTTAAATTTTTACTTTTAGAAATATCGAGATAATACACTTTAGCTTTTGAATTGCAATTTTCTTTTTTCCCAGAAGAAAAATTGTCAATAATATGAATGTCGTGCCCATTTTTAATAAGCTCATCAACCAAATTACTACCAATAAACCCTGCTCCACCTGTTACTACATATTTCATATTTATGCAAATATATAATTTTCAATTGAGTTTTGATATAACAATATTATAGATAAATAATAATCGTTTGGATTTTTAAGATAAAAATGTGATATTAGCGAAGGATACTCGCGTGTATCCTGAGTTAATATATTAATATATGAAGATAACCGAGAAAAAGGAGTTAACTATGAATCGTTCGATTCTTGGTGCGCTAGTTGGAATCATTATGATTTCAGGCGCTCTCTTTGGTCAAGGTACTATCTCTGGATCTGTTTCAGATGCAGATGGTAATGCTTTACCAGGGGCAAATGTTGTAGTTGAAGGAACTACATTAGGTGCTGCTGCTACTTTAAGTGGTGGATATTCCATTAATGTTCCTGATGGTAGCTACACAGTAACTGCCAGTGTTGTCGGTTACAAATCTTCAAGTACTACTGTAAGAGTTTCAGGTTCTAACGCATCTGCAAACTTTTCACTAGAATCAGCATCCGTCGCGTTAGGCGGTGTTGAAGTACTTGCTGAACGTGTAGACAACACCTCAGCAATCCCATTTAATGAATACACTAAAGCTGATATTGATTTCAGATTAGGTGGTCGTGGATTGCCAAAAGCTCTATCAACTCTACCAAACGTTTACGTTGAAAATGGTGGTGGTTGGGATGATGAAAATGTATATGTTCGTGGTTTTGACGATCGTTACACATCATATTTAATTAACGGTGTTCCTATGAATGACATGGAAAACGGTAATTTATACTTCTCTAATTGGAGTGTACTTGCTGACGTTGCATCTGTTGTTCAGGTTCAAAGAGGAGCAGGATCCGTTAATCTTGCAACACCTAGTTTAGGTGGTGTGGTGAACTTTATGAGTGCACCTGCATCAACTGAACCAGGCGTTGTTGTAAAACAAGAAGCCGGTGAACATCAGTACTCAAAAACTGCTGTTACTGTTAACACTGGTTTATTAATGGATGGTAAACTAGCAATGATGATGTCAGCTTCAAGAAGAACTGCTGATAAGCTTTTTGCTAGAGGTACTTATTCAGATGCTTGGTCTTACTACTTTAATGCATCATACTCCGTAGACAATGATAATCGTTTAGAGTTTATTGCATTAGGTTCTCCTCAGTTTCATGGACAAAACTTTTGGAATAATCGTATTTCAAACTACAGTCATGAACTAGCACGTGAAATGGGTGTAGCTGAAGAAGATCTAAGAGACGAGTATGGTTTAGATTATAATCCTAGAGCTGACTATCTAGAAACTCCTTACACTGGTAAGAGAGCTGTAGCTAGTTGGTTACCATTTGATGGTTGGAATTATAAAACTAGAGACCAGCGTGATCCAACAATGATTAATGAAAGAAATAATTATTTCCACAAACCAATTGTTCAGTTGAATTGGTATTCAAACCTAGATGAATCAACAACAATGGCTACTTCTTTCTACTACTCAGGTGGTGAAGGTGGTGGTTCTGGTTCTGCTGGTTCTATCCTTTGGGGTGACGGCTACAGAGATTACGACGCAACTATTGCACGTAATATGTCCGAAGCTCAATTTAAAGATGGCTACGGCTATGAATCCGCAGGTGTCTTAAGAGGTAGTAGAAACAACCAGTATACCTATGGTATTATGTCTAAAATGGAAAAAGAGATGACAGACACTGTATCTATGACTTTAGGTCTAGATATTAGAACTGCAAAAGTTGAGCACTATCGCCAAGTTTATGACTTGCTAGGTGGTGACTTCTTCTATAACACATCTAATCCAAATTGGTCAGAAGAACAAAGACATAGAACACTTGGTGACAAGTTATACTACGACAACACCAATACTGTTGACTGGTTAGGTGGATATGTTCAAGCAAATTATGATGACGGTGCAGGAACAAACGCTTTTGCAATGTTTGGTGCTACAACTGCTAGCTACTCAGCACAAGATCATTTCACGCTTGATAACTTAAAAATTGAAGCTGACGCTGAGTTAGGGTATCAAATGAAAGTCGGTGGAAGTCGTGCGTTGAATGACACATGGCAACTATTCGGTAACGTAAGTTACTCTGCAATGACACCATCTTTAGATAAACTTATTGATGATGTTAATATGACATTAAACGAAGGCTTCGAGAATGAAACAGCAACATGGTTTGATGTTGGTACTAGATTTAAGTCTCTAAATGGTCAGTGGGCTGGTAGTATGAATTACTACTACGCACTATGGTCCGATAGAGCTCAAAGTGGTACTTCTGAAGACTTAAATGGTGTTGAATCATTCTTCAGCATTACTGGATTAAGTGAATTGCACCAGGGGTTAGAATACTCTGTTGCATATCAGCCAATTCCAGTTTTGAGAATTGATATTAGAGGTCATGAAAGTGATTGGAGATTTACTGATGATTTATCATACACATATAATGAAATTGAAGGCGATGACACAAGTTCAGAAACTTTCGATCTATATGTAAAAGATGTGATGATCTCAGGTGCTCCACAGTCACAAACTGTATTAATGGTAACTGGTTTCTTTAACAGATTAAAAGCATCTGTTGAAGCTGAATCATTTGCTAGACAGTACCCAAGATGGGGTTATGATGGTGCTATTCAGGACTTAGCATTCTTACTTGGTGAAGGTAATACTTTTGCTGATGATGCTTATGAAACTGAAAGAAAAACCATCTACAACCTACAATTAAGCTATGGTACAGAGATTATGGACAGAGATGTAACATTTAATTACTCTGTGTTCAATATGACTGATGAATTATACATCGGTGACTTTGTAGACGCTTACGATGGTTCTGGAGACGTTGCAAACTTAAGAGTTCGTATGGGTGCTCCAAGACAATTTAATTTTGGGGTAACTATCAACTACTAAGTTGACTAATATCTGATTATTAGATAATAAAAGCCCTCTTTTTAGAGGGCTTTTATTTTATGAGACTTTTTTCTGAAGGTCTTCGAGCTTACGTATCAAACTAGTATCTAAATTTTGATTATTATCTTCTGCAATACGAATTTGATTTCTAATCTGACTAATTTCTTTTTTAATAGATATATCTTCTAAGGTTTTAACACAATCATTCAATATAATTAATTCATTTTCTTTTTCGGGTCTATCGACTGCTAAAGCTGCAACCAAATTACGCTCTTCTGGACTATCGCCTATAAACTCAAGAAGTTGAGCAACGTTATTATATAATCCTTTATGATCTTTGATAGACTTCACAATATTGTAACAAATCTTATTATCTAATAACGATATGTTAATTTTATCAGCTAATGCTGCATTATGGATTAACAATTTTAATATTTCTAGCTGAGCAATATCAGATTTAGAATCAAAGTTTCGTATAGAGGTTTCTTCAGAATCATTAGCTTTACTCACTGCAACCTTTCTAAGCGATATCTGATCAAAGCGATTTAAAATCTCGCTTTCAATGACTCCAAGCTCATTGGCTAGTCTTTTAATTAGGTCATTTCTAATGATAACATCTTTTACCAATTTGATTTCTTCAATGGATTCATTTAAGAACTTTGATCGTTCAGCAGCCCCTCTTGATAATATATTCTTTTTAACAATAATATAATTTATCGGATGTACTGCTTCTTTAATAAGCTGTTTAAATGATGTATTATTATTCTCTTTGAGCTTAAAGTAATCGTCAGGGTCAAGTTCATTCCCTAAATCAAGAACTCTTACTTCAAAACCATTTTGCATTAAAATATATCCAGTTCTAATAGCAGCGTTAATTCCAGCATTATCTGAATCATAAGTAAGAATGACGCGATTTGTATACTTATTTAAAGTTGTTGCGTGTTTGGAAGAAAATGCAGTACCTGATGTTGCTAACACATTTGTAAACCCTTTTTCATACAATCTTAAAAAATCTGTCTGCCCTTCTACTAATAAAACATAATTCTGTTTACGAATCTCTGGCATTGTTTGATATGAACCATAAAAAATTTTACTTTTTTGAAATAATAATGTTTCAGGAGAATTAAGATATTTAACGTCTTCTTTTTCAGATAGACTTCTTCCACTAAAACCTATCACTTTTCCTGTTGGACTAAAGAATGGAAACATAATTCTGTTTCTAAACCTATCTATATATCCCCTTTTCCCTTTTGAGAATAAACCAGATTTTTCAATAACTTCCTTATCAAATTTATTTTTTAATTCATTGTACAGTTGATCCCATGAATCATTTGCAAAACCAATAGAAAATCTTTTAATGATTGTATCATCAAAAAATCTATCTTTCATATATGATTTTGCTTTTAATCCTTTTTTTGAAGATAAATTATTTTCAAAAAAGAGATTGGCAAGATTATGAATTTCGTAAAGCTGGTCGTATAAATTGCTTTGTTGTTCATCTCCAACTTCAATTATCTCAATATTATGCTTTTCAGCAAGCGTACGAATTGCTTCAGAAAAACTAATTTTTTCATATTCTATAAGAAATTGTACTGAATTTCCACCTTGACCAGAACCAAAGTCATACCACATATTTTTATCAGGAGCTACGCTGAATGAGGGCTTTGTTTCAGATCTAAATGGGCTTAAACCAAAATAGTTTTTACCTCTTTTTTTTAAATCAACATACTGTGAAATAACCTCAAAGATATCGACTTCTTCTAAAACTCTATTTATTGTTTCTTGCGCTATTCTTCTCATTAACTAAAAATATAGTCTTTGATAGGTTCCAGTAAAACAAGAATCTTTGACTGTTCAAATAAAATTTCATAAAGCCTTACCGAAATGAATTTTTCAAAAATGCCTGCGAAAATTAATAAACTTAATACTCCTTTAAATATGCCTAGCATAAACCCTAAAATCATATTAAGTGTTTGATATGATGAGATGCTTCCATCAAATAAAAACAATAGCAAGCTAGTTAGTAATCGTAAAACTATGAGAGATATTATAAATATTATAAAAATGGAAAAGAATATGATGATTGTTGAGTTAATAGAAACATATTTAGAAATAAAGAATGATAAGTCTACGTAAAAAAATAATGCGATAGATATTCCAACGACAAGATTTAAAAAGTCAGTTAATGATTCAATAAATCCCTTTCTCATTCCTAATACACCCATGATAAAAAATATCATGCCAAAAAGGATATCAATGATCATTTTTAAGATAGTAATTCTTTAACAATAGATTGAGCCAAATTCCCATCAACTTTTCCTGCACCCTTTTTCATCACTTGAGGCATTACTTTGCCAAAATCTGACATTTGTAAAGCTCCAACATCTGCAATAATATTTTCTACCAAACTTCTAACTTCATTTTCACTCATCATAGATGGTAAATATAATTCAACAATCTGTAATTCATTCATTTCAGCTTTAACTAAATCATCTCTATTACCTTCTTTATACATTCTGATTGATTCTTTATGTTGTTTCGCAGCACTTTGGAGCACTTTTATGACTTCTTGATCTGATAGCTCGTTTCCAATCTCAATAGCTTTATTTTTACATTTGGATATTAAAAGTCTTAAAGCTCCTGCTTTTTCTCTCTCCTTATTTTTGAGTGCCTCCATCATATCTTTTTCAATCTGTTTTAACATTATTTTTCTCTTTCATTAATCGTTTTCATAGCAAGCAGAATTTGGTCTTGATTGTTTTCGAAACCTATAAATCTTCTTCCCCTTTTTTTAGCAACTACCCCAACAGCTCCTACATTCATAAATGGATCAAGAATCCAGTTTAGCTTAAAACTACTCGCCTTAACTATTCTATGCACTATTTCCTCATAATCAAGATGAAACCATAGATTATCTTTAATTTCTTCTCGCTTAGGGTTATTTATGTTTTTCCCATTTACTATGTAATTTTGATTAAAAATATAGTCGTTTGTTTTGGTAGCAAACCAAATATCTGATATTTTGTTCTTCCATTGAGATAGCTCAGTATTTTCTATTTGTCTCTCAGCTGTAATTCTCGATTGAATAATAAAACTTTTTCCAAGGACTGAGTGATAAAGAGAAGAGGATTCCCAAGGACATATGATATAAATTGAACCACTGGTCGTTAAAACTCTTTTACATTCTGAAACCCATTCTTCAATCCAGTTAATATAGGACGAATAAGACATTCCACTGTTGGGGTCTAAAGCTGGCTCAGTTACTATCAAATCAATGGACTCACTTGGAATCTTCTTTAATCCAACTAATGCATCTGCTTTAAATAATCCCTCTTTGAGCTTATCTTGAAAATGAATATCGATATCTGTTTTTAAGGCAGGTAAATATCTGTTTAAATCTTTTACTGTTAAAATATCTTTGTTCATGGATATAATTTAATCTTATAAAGTTAATTTAAAAATTGTAAGTTTTTAAAAATGAATGACTTGAAAAACATTACAATTGCTGTTAGCACTCTTCCAAAAAATGGCTGGTGGAAAAATGGAATAGTAGCATATCACGACAACGATATGATGAGTAATGGTGCAATACCTAATCAAGAATTATTAAAAAAAGAACATGAAAACTTAATTGAAATACTTCAGAAATATTCGCTTGATACAGTAATTATTCCCTTTGAACCTGAACTTGAAACAAACAAGAAATATGACTTTGTTTTTATGCGTGATCATTTTCTCTGCAATAAGAACAAAGATATTGTAATGTGTAATATGAAGCTTTCTGAAAGAATGCAGGAAGGAGATTTTGTTATTTCTACTTTGAATAATTTACAATACAAGGTTTCATTTCTCGATCAGAATTGTATAGCTGAGGGGGGAGAATTCTTTTATCTCCCAAAAGAAAATATTCTATTAGCTGGTCAATGCAGAAACAACCTTAGAGGTGCAGAGCAAATGGCGGAAAAGCTGAAAGTGTCTAAACTTTACATTATAAATTCAAAAGGATATCATTTAGATACTTCAATTTCTCCTATTTTTAATAAAGATTATGATTGCATTGGACTAATATGTGCAAGAGAAGTATTCAGTAATAGTGAAATAAATGATCTAAGAAACATTTCTAGATTAAATCAATGGGAGCTAATTGAGATTGAACATAAAGATATCAATTCATCATTAAGATTTAGAACAGCAATGAATGGCCTTACTATTCCAGGACTTTTCATTGGAAGTAAAAACTTAAATCAAAAGCAAATATCAGATTTTGCTTTATCAAATAACATAATTTTTGATTCTACTAACGTGTCTCAGTTTAACTTAAGCGGAGGTTCTGTTCATTGTCTCACCAATGAACTATTTTAGTTATGAATAAAATCTTCATACTTTTTATTGCGTTTTTTCTATTAGGTGGGGCTAAAGACAAAACAGCTCTTAAAAAAGAAATAATTAATTTTGATAAAAAAATAAGGGAATACTATGTTTCATTACCTAAAGATACATCAAAACCTATCCCAATAATTATCAATTTTCATGGTTTTTCAAGTCATGCAATTGAACAACAAGAATTTTCACAAATGGATAATTATGCCCACTTGAATGGGGTCGGAGTAATTTATCCTGAAGGCATTAATAAATCATGGAATGTTGGTCTCAAAGCTGAAAAATTTAAGAATAAAGAAAATGATATTGGTTTTGTAAATGCACTCATTGATTCAATGACTTCAAAATATAATATTGACTCAAATCGTATATATGTTTGTGGGTTTTCCAATGGTGGAGAATTCTCTTATGAGCTTATGTGTGGTCTATCAAACAAAATAGCTGCATTTGGATCTGTTGGAGGTAATTTTATTATTAACGAAGGAAGATCGTGTAATATTAAAAGAGAAATTCCTTTAATTCATATTCATGGCACCAAAGATAAATTGGAAAAATATAATGGCTATAATGGATATTATTTAAGTACAATAGAATCAGTCAACTTTTGGGCTAAACACAATCAACTAGACAAGTTAGTAGTTGAAAACATAGAGGATACTTATAAAAAAGATCGGACAACCGTTGAAAAATATACTTTTTATAAAGATAGCTCTGATACAAAAGTGATTCATTTGAAAGTATTAAATGGCGGACATGTTTGGATAGGTTCTCCTACTTTTGATTTACTTTATCAAAAATTATTATTTGGAAAGAATAACCATGAGTTAGATTCTAGCAAAGAATTGATAGATTTTTTTCTAAAATATAAATTATCAGACTTTAATTAGGGAAGTCATCTCCCAAGGATTCCCATAAATATAAAGTAGCAATAGTTTTATAAGGAGACCACTTATTAGCTATTTCAAGAATTTGATCCATAGAATTAACTTGATACTTCTTTTTAATAACGTTAATTAACGCCAAATCTCCCTCCGGAAAAATATCAAGATTATTCTTCGAAAAAATTAAAAACATATCAATTGTCCATTTGCCAACTCCTTTTATTTGAATAAGCTCTTTATAGATTTTACTTATATCATTCACTTTTTTTAGATCATATATTTCATTTTTTAATGTAAAAATATTTTCAATATAATTTTTTTTCTGATTTGATAATCCAATGCTTTTCCATTCCTTTTCGCTCCAAGAGGAGATATTGTTTTTGTTTTCATTATAGTATTGTATAAAACGATTATAAATACTAATTCCAGCTTTAGTAGATATTTGTTGAAAAATGATATATTTATATAAATCTAATACATAGTCATTTGAATTTGACATTTTAGGGGTTGAATTTTTATTGATTATTTTCTTTAATGTATTGTCTACTTTTGATAAATAATCAATATGTTTTTGACTAATCATTGTTGATCTTGAAAAAACTGCCAAATTAATTCAGAAGTATTAATGTCATGCCCCCATGATTTTTTCCACCAAGTATGCCCTTCGCCCTCCAAAGAATAAAGTTCAACATTCTTATTTTCATCGCAATTAGTTGAAATCAAATGAGTAGTAAACTCATTATCTCCATTAAAATCTGCTAATGTGTTTTCAGTCTGTGATTGGCATTGATTATGATTTTTCCAAAAGTTATGCACCTCGATTACTCCGTTACTCCATGCATTACCATCATAAGGAACAGTAGCGTCGTTTATCCCATGAAATTGGATAACTGAGGTTTTTTTTGGAGGATTACATTGGTAGTATCCTGACATTGAACCTGTAACAGAGCCAATACTATTAATTTCATCTAATTCGCAAGCTAAACGATAGCTCATAAATCCGCCTAAAGACATACCTGATGAATAAATCTTACTTTTATCAATATTGTAAATTAAACTAAAGTATTCAATTAAGGCTTCAAAAAATGATACATCGTTCACCTCTGAAAAACTTGGTATCAAATCTACATTCCATCCAGTATTCCCATAAGAATCAGTAATTCCTTGAACATACACAACAATAAATCGTTCTTCATCAGCAATCTGGTCAAAACCAGAATACTGTCTAATGTAGCTTGCTCTACTGGTATATCCATGTAAAACGAATAATAATGGAAGCGATTCGCTTAAATAATCAAAGCTTGGAGGTGTATGAATTATCAAACTTCTAGAATAATTTTCAAATAAAGTTGAATAAGAAGATGTTTGATTATCATAAGAAAACATTAATTCTAAAGACAAGCCGGAAGTTGTTTCATTACTACCATCATCAGAGGTTGTTTCATTGCTACTTCCATTAGACGCTTCATTAATATCACTTTCTAAATTATAAGTGAGGATATTTTCAGAGCTGGCGTCTGAAGAACAATGAACAATAAATAAGGTAGTAAAAAATATTTTTAAAAAATTATTCATATTATTTTTTTTATAATTTGGTCTGTTTTCCTATAAAGATCTAATTTTGATGAATTATTTTCTATAACGTAATCTGAATATTTAATTTTTTCGTCATCATTCATTTGTAAACGCATTCTATCTTTTATTGTTTCTTGATCTAAATCAGCTCTATGAAGTGCTCGCTCTAATCTTAATTCTGCATCAGCTGTAATTAAAATTAGTTTTGCATCAATCTTTTGGTTTTGTTCAAATAATCCTGATTCAATAATCAATGCGGCATCTATAACAAAAAGATTATGTAAATCTTTTTTTTCATTAATTCTTTCTAATATTAAATCGCTTATAATAGGATGGATAATATTATTTATTTTCCCCTGCGATTTTGAGTTTTTAAATGCCTCCTGGGCGATAGATGTTGTAGAGAAGTCCTTTAGGTTTGGAAACGTTTTATGAATTTTATCTTTTACAAAAGATGATTGTAATAGTTCTTTTGCTTCTTTATCCGCATCAAAAATGTATGCCTTATAATTATCTTTTAAATATGATGATACTATGCTTTTTCCTGATGCTATACCACCAGTAATTCCAACTATTTTCATTATGAAATACGTTTTAAAATTCTTTCAGTCACTTGATCTATAGATCCATCGCCGTCAATATTAATTATATTGCTTTGGTAAAATTCAATAAGAGGTGCTGTGAGCTCTAAATATACATTCTGACGATTAACAATCACTTCTTCTGTATCATCTGCTCTTCCTGATTTTTTTGCTCTTTCAACTAATCTTCTGATTAGAACATCTTTATCAACTTCGATATTGATGATATTGTCAATAGCTTGGTTGAGGGATTGAAAAATTTTTGATAACCCAGTGGCTTGAGGAATTGTTCTAGGAAAACCATCAAGAATAACTCCTGAATCTTGTAATTCAGTCAAGGTTGATTGCATCATTTCTAACAAAACTTCATCTGGAACAAGATTACCAGCATCCATAAATGTTTGAGCTTTAAGCCCAACTTTTGATCCTTTATCAATCTCTTTTCTAAGAATATCACCTGTTGATAAATGGACCAAGTTAAATTTCTTTGCTAAAATTTTTGCTTGGGTTCCCTTACCTGCTCCTGGTGGTCCCATAATTAAAAGCTTCATCTATACCCCCTGTGATTTAGGTGGGTCAAAAATTGCCTGCATTACGATTGCTAATTTAGTTGGTTTATTTTTCAACTTTTGTTGTAATATTAATAATTTTTGTTCAGAATGACTTGAAATCTGCTTTGTTGTGATACGAGATTGTAAATGATTTAAATGCTTATCTTTTATATTATGAGCACTGTTAGAATCCTTTCCATTAATATTATTGAAATCATCTACCTGAGCATAGTTAGATTGGATTGATTGTTTTAACTGATTTGAAATAATCGAGTCATCTTCTGATGTTTCAACAAAATCTGGAGTCACATTATCATCTAGTTCTACTGCAGATTTTTCCATTGCTTCATCTAAAAATTCAAAAATATTAAAATCTGTTTTTGAGGTTTTATTTTCTTTTTGCGGTAATGGTTCTGGAACTTGAAATTCTTCAGCTTCTACCTTTTTCTGCCTACTTCTGTAGGCAGAAAATAGATAAAATAGGAAAATTATTCCCCAATATATTAACTCTTCCAAAGTTAATCCTCAGATTCGTCTTTTTTGTCATCTGTGACACCAGCAATTGATTGTCTCATACTAGTATCAGATGCAATATTGTCTAGCTTATAATAATCTAGCACACCAAGATTACCTTTTTTAAAGGCTTCAGCCATAGCTAAAGGAACTTCAGATTCTGCTTCAACAACCTTAGCTTTCATTTCTTGCTCTAATGCAACAGCCATAGCTCTTCTAGTTTCCGCTTTAGCTTGGGCAACTCTAAGGTCTGCTTCTGCCTGATCAGCTTGTAATTGTGCACCTATGTTTTTACCAACATCTATATCAGCTATATCAATAGAAAGAATTTCAAAGGCTGTACCCTTGTTTAATCCTTTTTCAAGTACTGTTCTTGATATTGAATCAGGATTTTCCAGAACAGCTTCATACGTTTCTCTTGAACCAATAGCGCTTACAATACCTTCACCCACTCTTGCAATAATCGTATCTTCTGTTGCACCTCCAACAAGATTTGGTATATCGGTTCTAACGGTAACTCTAGCTCTTGCCCTTACTTCAATTCCGTCCTTAGCAACCGCAGATAATTTCCCATCAATAGGAGCATCAATTACTTTTGGATATACGCTTGTTTGAACAGCAGATAAAACATCTCTTCCTGCTAAATCAATTGCTGTAGCAATTGAGTAAGTCAATTCAATTCCTGCTTTTGAAGCGGCAATTAATGCATCAACAACTTTGTCAACATTACCACCAGCCATGTAATGTACTTCGAGATCACTGGTCGATATATTATCAAGACCTGCTTTTCTTGCAGCAATTAAGCCATTTACAATGACTCCTGGGGGTACGCGTCTAAATCTCATACCAACAAGACCCAAAATTGTTACACTTCCTCCTCCAATACTAAAAATAGCTTGCAACCACAAACCAACCGGCACAATCCATAATAGTAATAAAATAAATAATACTAACGGTATGGCAACATATAGTCCCATTATTCCTCCTTTATATATTTTATAAATAAATTTAAGTCTTTAGTAATTAATATATTACAACTACTCAACTTTACTTCTGTTTTTAAAATTCTTTTTTAAGGTAGTTTTGTTGGAATCACTGCTCACTAATTTTTGAAAAAAAGCAGATTGACCAATTAATCTTAAAATAAAAATAATGCCAAAAATACCTACGACAATTGCCCATGAAAATCCATCTAATGCTTCAGAATAGATTTCTGGGCTTACAGGTACGTCGGGAATTAATAATAAGTACAAGCCGTAAAACAACACAATAATACCTGTTATACCAAATACTCCAAATCCAGGAATTGCAATAGCTTCAACAAATAATAATACAAGACCCAATAAAATTATTAGAATATCCGTTGAGGATGCTAATTGAGTTAAATACCCTGCGCCGAGGGCAAGTGTTAAACAAATAATGCCAATCGTTCCTCCTATACCCCATCCCGCACTATATAGTTCAGAGATTACTCCGATAGTACCGAAAGTAGTTAGCAATGACGATACTGTGGGATTGGTTAATATTCTAACAACATTTTCAGACCAATTTTCACCTACAGTTATAATTTCATAATCTTCTATTTGTAATGATGAAAGCACTTCTTCAATACTCTCACCTTTACCATCAGCAATACCATATTTCACTGCTAGTTCAGTAGTAAGAGTAATTAGCTTTCCTTCTTTTCTTCCTTCAATATCATCTACCTGGAGAGTATCTCCTTCTACAATTAAGTATTCAAAACTTAATTCTTCATCTACCATTCCACGTGCAATATCGGGATTTTTGCCTGATTTTTCTGCTGTTGCAGCCATTTCTTCTCTCATATAACTTTGAGATTTTTCAGACTGCTTAGATCCCGACATATCAACAACGCTAGTGGCCCCAATCGTCGCTCCCCCAGTCATATAAATTTGATCGCAAGAAAGAGATATTAAAGATCCAGCAGAAATAGCTCTACGATTTATGAAAGCAATTGTCTCAATTTCAGTAGATGATATCGAATCTTTTATTTGTGTAGCTGCGTCAACACGACCACCAAAAGTATCAATATCAAAAATAATTAATGAAGCATTATCTGTCTCAGCTAAGTTAATTGCACGAGTTACCAATCCTGGAATTCCAAGGTCAATTACATCCTGAATAGGCACAACATATACTTTCTTACTTGTTTGTTCTGCAAAAATAAATGCAGAAAATAAAAAAATAATGCTGATTAATATGTTCTTAAATTTTGTTTTCATTACTAATTCAAAGATTTACATTATGGAGATGTATTTTTTTTTAAAAGTGTTTTCTTCGTACTTAAGAAATGCTCCAACATTTGCATATAAAATTACCTATAAAATAATTTATAGTCTACTATTCCATTTACTAAAAATGAGGAAAAGAGTAGTATTAATCAATTTACGTTTTGCTTTTAAGAAAAAAAGTGAAGAATGGTACCAAAATACTATGCGTGAATGCTATAAATTTTTTAGTAAAGAATTTTTAGATTTTTTATCATTTCCAAAATATTATAACTTTTCAAACATAAAATTTAAAAACATAGAAGTATTAGCTACAGCACATGCTAAAAAAAAAGGAGTTATTCTTGTTGGTTCTCATTTCGGATCTTTTGATAAATTATTCTATGCATTAAATAAAGAAGGATATGTTTTAACAGGTGTTGCCTACAGGCAAAATAATAATGGTGCAGATATTTTCTTTAAAGAAGTAAGAGAAAATTTTATGGCCAGTCAATTATATAAAGGTGGAGATATCAAACAATTAAAACATTCTTTAGTTAGAAATAATATTTTAGTTTTATTAAGTGATCAAGATGCAAAGAAAAAAGGGGTTTTATCTAAATTCTTTGAAATTGATTCATCAACTCATTCTGGTGCTGCTATCTTAAGTAAAAGAAATAAGAGTCCTATCATTTACGCAAGCATTACAAAAATAGGTAAAGAATACGAAGTGGAATTTGTAAAAATTGACACTTCTGGCAGTATTAGCGATATTGTTCAACAATATACATCAGAAATTGAAAAAACGATTATCAAAAATCCTGAGCAATATTTTTGGTTTCACAAAAGATGGAAGTCAGTTAGAGAATATATATGAAGAGGATAAAAATAGACGATCCAAATTCGCTTGAAATATTTGTGAAAGCATTAAGAAATAATCAAATAATTGCATACCCAACAGACACTATTTATGGTTTAGGCACAGACATAAATAATAATAAAGGTATTGATAGAATAAATTTGATAAAAATGAGAAAACAGCCAATGAGTATTGCACTAGGAAGTTTTGACATCATTAAAAATAAAATTAATGCTGATGAAAGTATGTTATTAAAGATAGAAGAAATTCTTAAAGATGGTAGTACCTGTATCGCACCATATAATCCTGGATCTTTAAATGATAAAATTGCTAAAGACGGTAAAATAGGTTTTAGAATTCCTAAACACAATTATTTAAAATCTGTTTTGAGGCTATATCAAAAACCAATTACCACTACGAGTGTCAACAAAACAGGTTCGGTACCGTTGTATACTCCGAATGAAATTGAAGAAAAATTTGGTGATAAAATCGATTTGTTAATTGATGACGGTAAAATAAAAAACTATCCTTCAAAGATTTTTATGTTTGATGGGGACGAAGTGAAACAAGTAAGATAAATGAAACTAATAATTCTTCTTATTGTAGGCTCTTTGACATTAATGGCTAATGCTCCAAACAATCGTTTTGATTCAAAAGTAAAATATGAATACAATGTATATCTTAAAGTATTGAATCTAAAGCTCGGGCAAGCTTCCTTATCTATAAAAGATCCAGATAATATTGAAGGAATAAATGTTTATCACTTAAGTTTTAATGTTCGAACTACAAGACTAGGTGATTCAATTTATAAAATTCGAAATGAAATTGATGTTTGGATCAATAAAGAAACTCTTAATGTTGTAAAGCAAAATAAAAGTATAAGAGAACTTCGAAAAAAGCAAAATTCTGAAACTATTATTAGGAATGAAAAGGGTGTCACCAATGAAAAAGAATTCATTGTTAAAGGAAACAGTTTTGATCCTTATTCGCTAATATTAATCTTATCAGAATTTGACATAGCAGAGAATCAGTCAAAAAAATTTAATATAATTGATGCTGGGAAAAGTAGAATGATAAAAATCAAAAACTTAGGAACTGAAATGATTAAAACGCCATATGGAAATAAACAAGGATATACTTTGTCTCCAATTAATAATGGAAAACCAGTTCTTAAAAATAAAGGTGATATGGAAATCACCTATGTGTCGATTAATGATATTTTAGTCCCAGCAAGAATATTGCTAAAACTTGGTGGCGGGGTTCTTGAGCTAAGGCTTAAGAAAATACGCGAATAATATCATTAAGAAGTAAAAAAACCATTAATGATAGTAATATAAACATACCTATTGATTGAATTCTAATTCTTGACTTTACTGAAAGCTTTCTTCCCATTAAAACCTCAATTAATATTAAAGCAATATGTCCTCCATCCAGTCCGGGTATGGGTAAAATATTTATATACGCAAGATTTACACTAATTAATGCCATTAAGAAAAGAAAGGGGACTAAGCCAGCTTGTGCTGCTTGACCCGCCATATCACCAATCATGATTACACTTCCAACCTCATCGCGAGATACATTACCTTGAAAAATCATTTTAAGAGATGATGTCATTAAAGTCATTGCCCAAATTGTTTCATTAAATCCATAAACAATAGCTTCTTGAAAATTTAACTGCACTGGAACTTGCGATTTGGAAACTCCTAATGTACCAACCTGTTGATCAACTCTACCAGTGGATAAATTAGGTCTTGAACCAAGAGATGCTTTAAATGATAAAATTGCTTCGCTTCGTTCAACAATAATTGGTATTGTTTTATTAGGGTTCTGTTCAATGATTATAACTGCATCACTCCAAGTTTCAACCTCAATATTGTCAATAGATAGTATTTTATCTCCAGATATAATTCCTGCAAGCTCAGCGGGTTGTTCAGGAATGATGTAATCAATTGTTGTATCGTTATTTTCTACCCTAGTATCACCTTGCAAATTTCCGATTAAAACAAATACAAAAAAGGTTAAGATCAAGTTCATTATTACGCCTGCACTCATTACCCATATTTTTTGCAAAGCATTTTTTGATTCAAGTTCATCCTCCGAACCTTTGAAGTCACTGTCCATATTCTCATCAAGAATACCTTTCATCTTTACGTAACCTCCCAAGGGTAATAATCCAATTGTATAAACTGTTTCGGAAGGCGCATTAAATGAAATTAAAGTAGTAGAAAATACTTTTTTCCATTTAATTCTATTTTCATGAAAGGCAAAAAAGAATATGTCAATAACTAAACCTTTTTTTGTTTTTGTAAAATCAATAAAATTTGGTGGCATACCTACTGAAAAACGTTCAACTCCAACACCAACGCTTCTTGCTGCCCAAAAGTGTCCTAGTTCGTGCACAAAAACAATTACACCAATCAATACTATAAATGCTAAAATATATATCATTTTATCCTAATTTGAGTTCAAATATAATTGAATATTTTTATCCAAAATAAATAATTCTTCTAAAGAAGGTAAATCATCAGATGCAAATTCATTCACCACCTCTTTAATTAAAGAAAATATTTCATTAAAAGAAATTTTTTGCTCAAGAAACCTTTGCACAACATAATCATTTGCCATGCTCATTACTGCTATTCTATTACCTCCTAAATTAATAAGCTCTTCAACAAGTGATAAAATTGGGTATCTTTCTAAATCAGGTTTTTTAAAATCCAAATTTAAGTTTTCAAAATCTAAACTCCCAACAGAAGAGTCTTTTCTCTCTGGGAACGTTAATGCGTACTGAATTGGTACTTTCATATCCGGTAAACCTAAATGAGCTTTATAAGAACCATCAACAAACTCAACCATTGAATGAACAATGGATTGAGGATGAATAACAATTTGTATTTTATCAAGTTTTATATCAAATAAATATAATGCTTCAATTAATTCTAATGCTTTATTCATCATTGTTGCAGAATCAATTGATATTTTTGCTCCCATATCCCAATTGGGATGTTTAAGTGCTTGATTGGGTGTAATAGAATTAAACTTATTAATAGGAGTTTCAAGAAAAGGTCCTCCGCTACCTGTAAGAATAATTTTCTTTAATTCTCTATGACTTTCACCATTCAAACATTGAAAAATTGCTGAATGTTCACTATCAACGGGAATTATATTAACATTATTTTTATGAGCTAAAGGCATAATAATATGACCCCCTAATACTAAAGATTCTTTGTTGCTTAAAGCAATATCTATACCTTTTTTAATTAATTCTACAGTAGGTTGCAAACCAGCAGTGCCAACAATAGCATTAATTGCTAAATCTAAATTATCAAATGGAATATTACTGGAAGCGTTATTGCCAGTTATAAGCTTAATATTATTTTCTTTGCATAGGGTGAAAAGATTATGAGTAGAATCAATAACGTCAATCGCAACAAAATTAGGTAAATATTTCTTAGTTTGTTCAAAAAGGAGGTCTGCATTTGAATAGCAACTAAGCCCACAAATTTTATGAGATTTATTTTTTGAAATTACATCTAATGATTGAATTCCTATCGATCCTGTAGAGCCCATTACAACAACATTTTTCATCAGAAGTATTAAATAATGCCTCGCTCACTTGATTTATAAAAATGAAGGATTTCATTGATATGCTTTCTATTAGAAAGCTCTTCTTTGACTCTTACAAGAGCATCCGATTGATTTAAATCAGATCTAAAAAGATACCTGTAGGCTTTTTTAATATCGGCTTTTTCATCCCCAGAAAAACCTCTCCTACTTAAACCTAAAGAATTAATGCCAGAATATTGAACAGGATGCTTGCTAGCAAGCACAAATGGAGGTACATCTTGAACTAATTTCGAATTTGCAGCAACCATTACATGTTTTCCAATTTTGCAAAATTGATGTACATTACTTGCTCCACCTAAAATTGCCCAATCATCAATCTCAACATGTCCGCCTAATGCAACGAGGTTTACTAATATAACATTATTCCCAATAATACAATCATGTGCTACATGAACACCAGTCATAATTAATACATCCTTACCAATTTTAGTTTCTCCTGTTGCTTTTGTACCTCTATTTAAAGTCACAAACTCTCTAATAATTGTTCTATTGCCAATAATTAATTTAGTATCTTCTCCTCCAAATTTCTTATCTTGAGGGATTGCACCAATACTACTGTTATTTAATATGTGGCAATCATTTCCAATCTCGGTAAACCGTGAAATGGTATTAAAGTTTCCAATCTTTACATTATCGCCAATTATGACATTGTCTTCAATAACATTATAAGGTCCAATCTCTACATTTTTACCAATTTTTGCTTTGCTTGATATAATATTAGTTTGGTGTATCTTGCTGATTTTTAACTCCTATCTTTCAACCATTGTGGCTAAAAATTCCGCTTTGGCTATAAGCTTATCATTCACTTGACAAGTAGTTTCAAACTTAAATGAATTTAACTTTTCGTGAACTACTTTTGCATCAATAATTATTTGGTCACCTGGTATGACATTTGAATAGATTCTAAAATTGTTCACTTTTGATAAATAAACTAAATGATTTTTTGGGTTCTCAATAAAGTCCAACATGATTAAGCATGCTGATTGAGCCATCGACTCTAATATTAACACTCCAGGCATTATTGGTTTATCAGGAAAGTGTCCTGAAAAGAAAGGTTCATTAATCGTAACATTTTTTAAAGTTTTAATTTCTTTTCTTTCCTTTTCCTCAATAATCTTATCAACAAGTAAAAAAGGATAGCGATGTGGAATCATTTTTAATATATAGTTGATATCTTTCATTTAAACTGATCCTTGAATTCTTTTCTCAATAATCTTGCGAACTCAACATTACCTTTATGGCCACTTTTGATGGCCGTAACATGCCCCTTAATTGGTTTACCGAGTAAGGCTAGGTCACCAATTAAATCTAATGTTTTATGTCTAACTGGCTCATTTTTAAATCTTAAATGTTGAGACTTATAAAGTCCTCGGGATCCTTGATAAAATTTAATTCCAAACTTATCCATAAAAAACTTTACCTCGTCCCCATCAATATCTTTGTCAACAATAATAACAGCATTTCCCACGTTACCGCCTTTAATCAATCCTTTTTTTGCCAATTCTGTCACTTCACTTAATAAACAAAAAGTCCTTGCTGGAGCAATTTGTTTTTCATAATTAGTATATGCATTTTGAATAGAGCTATATTGTACGTCTAAATCTTCCAAATCATATTGAATAGTAAAAGTGGTTTTGAATCCATCAAATGGAACTGCTAAAACTTCAACATCTTTTTCTTCATCATTGTAAACTACAGGCTTTGTAACTTCAAGAAAGTCAACTGGTGAGCTTTGTTCAATTATTTCACCTTCTTTGAGTGCTGCAACAAAATCTTTAGAGCTTCCATCCATAACTGGAGGTTCTTTGCTATTTAATTCAATTAAAAGGTTGTTTACTCTCATCCCTGCACACGCTGACATAACGTGCTCTGTTGTATGTACTCTTATGCCATTCTCTTCTATAGTAGTTCCGCGAGTTAAGTCTACCACATTATCAATATCTGGAGTTATAAGTTGATCCCCTTTATCATTTCTAATAAATTTAATGCCAGTATTTTCTTCTGCTGGATGAAAAGTAAGAGTACTTTGAACTCCAGTATGCAATCCAACTCCTGTACAAGAAACAGAATATTTAATTGTTTGTTGTTTTGGAGGCATTTTTTCTCAATTTCTTTTCAATAATACTAACTCTTGTTGATATAGCATCTCTTTTTTGCTTCTCTTTTAAAGTCCTAGCTGGATTACCCGCATAAATTTCTTTTCCAGGCAAAGATTTTAGAACGCATGATCTTGCTGCTATAACAGCCTCTTGACCTATCTCAATGTGAGGACCAATATCACTTTTGCCAGCGATAGTAACATAATCTTTAATATGGGTGCTACCACCAATAAATACTCCTCCTGCTAATAAACAGCCTTTACCAATTTGTACATTATGTGCTATATGAACTTGATTATCAAGCTTACAATGATTAGATATAATTGTGTTTTGAACTGAACCTCTGTCAATGGTACATGAAGCTCCAATTTCAACATTATCACCAATTATTACAGATTTGATGTGAGGAATTTTATGGTGCTCTTTTTCAACGGTATGATAGCCAAATCCATCACAACCAATAATTGACCCTGAATGAATAATTGTATTTTTGCCAATAATGGAATTATCATATAAAACAACATTATCATATAAAATCGAATTATCTCCAATTTTTGAACCAGGATTTAGTTTAACTCCATTTCCTATATAAACATTATTACCAATAACTACATCCTTTTCAATTACTGAAAAAGCGCCTAAATGTAAATCATTTGGCAATTCAACTGACTTATCTATAATTGAATTTTCAGATATACAATATTCTACTACTGGCCTTGAATCAAACATTTCTAATAGTTTAATCATAGACTTATATGGATTATTGACAATAATACCACTATTGCCAAATAAATCATTTTCATTTAAAACAATAAATGCGGATGCACTTGAGGATTTAACTTTCATTTTATAATTAGGTAAAAATGCAAAAGCTATTGAACCTTTAGACGCCAAACTGATATCATCAACAGAATTGATGATCAAAGTTTGATTGCCTACCAACTGACCCTCAATTTTTTCAGCAACCTCTTTTAAGGTAAACACGAGAAAAACCTTTATTTAGTTGTTTTTTTAAGCTCTGTTAATACATCATCTGTTAAATCGATTGTAGGTTTTGTATACAATGAGGCTTGCGTCCCATCAATTATCAAATCCATACCCTTTTGTGTTGCTACTGCATTTACCGCAGCTTTAAATTTTTCGACCAATTGAAATTCTAACTGAGCCTGTTTTTGTGTTAATTCACCGTTTGGTCCTAGCTTTGATAGTTGATAGCTTTGCATAGAATTGTTCATATCAACAATATCTTGCTCTTTAGCTTTTTTCAAATCTTCTGAAAGCATTAAACTTTGCTTTTCATATTCTTTGACCATACTGTCAAGCTCGGTTGCCATTAATTGATACTCTTTTTGAATTATCTCTAAATCAGCCTGGAGTTCTTTTTCAACTTGTTTAAACTCTTCATAGTTAAGCCTTATAGTTTCAGAAAAAACTACACCGATTTTTTGTTGAGCGATTGAAAAACTTAACAACAACGCCATAAATAATATTTTCTTATACACTTTTATCTCCTTTTATTAAAAAGTCTGTCCAAAGGTTATAGTATACTCCCATCCTTGGGGACTACCATCACCGTTAATATCATCAAAACCATAACCCATATCAAAGCCTAATTTACCAAGACCTGGCATAAAAAACCTAACCCCAATTCCTGCAGACTTTTTCATTGAAATTGAATTAAATCTATCAATGTAAAATGGTTCTGTCAATCTTGATGTATTCCAAACATTCCCCATTTCTCCAAACGCCATCAAGTATATTACAGGGTTCTCTGAAAGAGGATATCTAAGCTCAGCAACAAGTCTACTCATTGAGTTTCCTCCAACCGCTTGACCACTTGTTGTCTGAGGTCCAATTGCATTATCAGGATATCCTCTTAAAGCATTACCATAAGGTATACCGTTCCCTCCCATTATAAACCTCTCGTCGAATGGTATGAAACTTTGCTCTCCACTATCTACACTTATTGGCTTTATGATGCCAATTTTTGCAGAACTATATATAATAAACTTAGAAAACGATGGGGTAAACCATTCTAAATTAAGAACATGTTTTTGAAAGTTTTCATTTCCACCAAGAATTCCTCCGGATAATGTGCTATTTAAAGTAAAAGTTGATCCATTGGTCGGAAATTCTGCTCTATTTCTACTGTCTCTAGAAAAAGATTGACTAATACTTATTCCTCTTGTTTTATCTAGTCCACCTATATATTGATTAATATCTTCTTGCGTCCCTTCATATTGTTTTTGCATATACTTAACAGACCACATAACTCTAAAAAAATCATCTGGCCATTCTAATCTTCTACCAAAGCTTGCAACAGCTCCTCCAACTGTAAAGTCTAGAGGGAAAAAATAATTTGTTGAGGATCCTCTAAAGGAATAAAATACTGACACTCCAACTAAGTACGGACTATCATTAATCATTGGATCTTGAAAACCTAAATTAAAAGATCGATATTTTGAAGGCTCTTGGCTAGAATATAATGAAAAGTTTGTACCTGTACTTAATCCTACGCTTAAAGACTGTCCCTTTCCTCTAAAGTTGTCAAATTCAACTCCAGCGCCTCCTGTCACACCATATTCACCTGTAAAACCTACATTTGCATTGATTCTTTGCGTTGATGGCTTTTCTTCAACAAGAAAATCTAAATTAACCTTGTCTTCAGATACCGGAATAACGTCCGGAATGACATTATCAAAGTAATTTAAAATCCATACGTCTCTTTGACTTCTCATAAGTTTTGACCTGTTAAAAATATCTCCAGGGTAAATTTTTAATTCTCTTCTTATAACATTCTCTCTTGTTTTTTCATTCCCTGAAATAAGTATTTGATCTATAAAAACTTGATTGCCCTCATCCATCTTAAATAAAATATCTAAAGAGTCATTCCCAACAGGAGTAATTTGAGGATTAACACTGCTAAAAATATAACCTCTGTCCTGATATATGCTCATCATATCTTCATAAACTGCTTTATCAAAAGATTCTTGAGAAAAAACATCTCCATTATTTAAATTTAAAAGACTTAACAGTTCTTCGTTCTTTGCAATTCTGTTGTCTTCAAATTTAAAATTTCTGTAGAAATATTTTTCTCCCTCTATAATATTAATGTTAAGATTTAGTTTTCCTTCATTATTTTTGATTTCCAAATCATTGCTTAATACTCTGAAATCTCTAAATCCTTCATTATTATAGAATTTTTTCAAAAGTTTTAAATCTTCTTCAAAACTATCCTGATCATAGCTTTTAACCCAGAATGTCCACCATTTTCTTTCCTTAGTACTGTTAAGTTCTTTTTTAAGTTTTCTTTCTGAAAAGTTTTGGTTACCAATAAAATTGATGTTCTCAAGTCTAAATTTTTTATTTTCTTTAATTTCGAATAAGATATCTTTAGAAAATTGAGTTCTGACTACCGTATCTTTTGGAGCCACGATATTAGAGGAAACATCTATATTAAAGTATCCATCTTCTTTATAAATATCTTCAATTATTCTTATAGCTTGGTCAACTGAATTAGGCTTAATTCTTTGCCCCTGTTTTAACACCATTTTATCTATTAGCCTATTTTCTCTAATTGTTATACCTTCGAATCTGAAATTGTTTAGAACCGGGCTCTCTACAACATCTATAGTAATTTCAACGCCATATTGGGACTCATTATTAAGTGAGATACTTATATCATCAAAAAGGCCCAAATCCCATAATCTTGTAACAGCGGTAGAAATATCAGAACGCTGAATTTGGGTTCCATCTCTTAACCCTGCAGAATATTTAATCATCTTGTCAGAAGTTGTTTTATTACCGATGACATTAACTCTATAAAGTGTTACTTCTTGACTTAGTAAATGTGTTACAAAACAACTAATCAACAATAATATTTTAATTGAAAATCTCATTTATAATTTTCCAAATGTTCTATTTCTGTTTTCATATTCATTAAAAACCTTCTTTAAATCATTCTCGCCAAAATCTGGCCAATTTTTATTACTGATATAAATTTCTGCATATGCAGATTGCCATAATAAAAAATTACTAAGTCTATATTCACCTCCAGTTCTAATTATCATATCTGGATCTGGCAATTCAGGGCAATATAAGTGATTTTTAAGAATTTCTTCATTAATAATTTTTACGTTTGATTTTATCAATGAATTGAAAGCATCAATAATCTCTTGTCGCCCTCCATAGCTTAGTGCTAGAGTTAAAACTAAACCTGTGTTATTTTTTGTTTTTTCTATTGTGGATAACACCCAATCCCTTGTTTTTTCTGGCAAATCTTCTATTCTTCCTACGACATTAAATCTGATATTGTTCCTATACATATTTCCTGCTTCTTTTTTGAGCATTGAAGAAAGTAAAATCATTAATGTATCTATTTCTTCTTTTGGTCTTGACCAATTTTCTTTTGAAAAGGTGTAAAGAGTTAAATAAGGTACTTCTTTTTTTACACATTCATTTATGATTTTTTTTGCGGTCTGAGCTCCGTTTTGATGACCAAAAGCTCTTGGTTGATTTTTTTGTTTCGCCCATCTTCCATTACCATCCATTATAATTGCAAGATGATTAATTGAGTTTTTTCTCATGATATTCTTCTAAGCTCTTTACTATTTTATTAAAAATTTCTGATATAGGGTGTTTGTCGTTTGATAAAATTAAGGGTTCCCCTTTGTCTATCGATAACATTAAATCTTCTGAGTAAGGAATTTGCCCCAAGAGCGGAACATTAAGGCGCTTACTTTCATTTAGCCCTCCTCCTTCTTTAAATAGATGAAATTTGTAATTGAATGATTTATCTTTTTCTAAAATTATTTTTTTATCATTAATAAATAACTCCACATTAGATAAATCAGTATTAGGAGACTGAATCTTTCCACTGATTTGCATATATGACATATTTTCTACTACTCCCAGTAATGGTGTTTTTACTTTACTAAACATATCAGCCCCTTTTCGAACATCTGTTAAGGCAATATCATTTGGTGTTGTTACAATAATTGCTCCATCTAAAGGAATCTTTTGCGATAAGGTTAGTTGAACATCTCCAGTTCCTGGAGGAAGATCTAATATTAGGTAATCCAATTCTCCCCACACAACATCTCGAAAAAACTGTTCTGTCATTTTAGCAACAAGTGGTCCTCTCCATACAACTGGAGCTTGATTACCGCTTATAAAGCCGAAGCTCATAAGTTTTAAATTGTCTTTTGTAATCGGTATGATTTTTTGTTGATCATTTACCTGAGGATTTTCAATAACCCCCATTGTAATTGGTAAAGAAGGACCATAAATATCTAAATCTAATAATCCTGTTTTGTGTCCTGCTTTTGATAGTGCTGCTGCTAAATTTAATGCAATGGTAGATTTTCCTACACCACCTTTTCCGCTTGCAACAGCAATGATATTTTTAATATTTCCCTGGACGTTTGCATCCTTATTGCTTGTATCAACAGTCTTTCCTGGTGCTTGATCCAATACCTTAATTTTAACTTCAAAACTATCTATTTTAATTTTATCTGATATTTCTTGAACTAGTTGATTCTTTTTTTCTTCATTAGAGGAAGAAATCGAAAGAATTATTGTAATGATACTTTGATCTATGACAACATCTTTGACCATTCCAAAAGAAACAATATCTCTATTAAAACCTGGATAGTTAATTTGTTTGAGCTGGTCTAATATTTGATTTTTATCCATCTAATTTATTATTGTGTAAATGTAAAAATAGATAACGAACCTGTAAAATGTTATAAAATTATCAATTTATATTTCTTGACTAAAAAAAAATAATTTTTATCGATTGATAGCTCATGCTCATCGAGTACTTCATCTTCATCATAAATGGCATCGACAGGACCATGAATACAGTCAACAGGGCAAACTCCAATATATGCTGTATCACATATTCCAACACAAGGATTTGTTATAATGTATGTCATAATTAAGTTAATTATACGTAGTTTCAATCCGATGTTCAAACAAAATAACTTAAACTTATTTCTACTATCAGTTCCTCTGATGAATTCTATTGCTAGAGCTATTTATGATGTGGCTTTTATATGGCTTGTTTTAGAATTAACAAATTCAGAAAGAATTACTGGTCTAGTGGCAATGACATCGTACTTACCAGCTATACTTTGTGGACTGTTCATTGGAGCAATTGTAGATCTTTTTTCAAAAACTCGGATGATATCATTTGCAACAATAATGCAAGGATTAATCTTGACGCTAATACCAATACTATTTTTCTTCGATATAGAATCTATTTGGGTCATTGTTTTGATTGCATTTTTTCATAATGCATTCGGGCTACCGATGGTACCTGCGTTTAATGCCTATTTACCAACACAAATTGAAAAAGATGGTCTTTTAAAAGCTAACTCAATTGTTAATATCTCTTGGCAAACAGCTGTATTAATTGGGCCAATTATTGCTGCCCAACTACTGACAATCTATGATGTAGAAAATTTATTTCTGTTTTGTCTTTTCTTCTATTTCACAGCTGCTTTTATAACATCACATGCTCCTAAAGATGATGTTGAAAAGGAGGAAATAAATTTTAAGAAGATTTTCAATAAAACAAAGGAAGGTATACTATATCTTAAAAAACATACAACCTTTGCTTTCATAATTTTGTTAACTTTGCTGAGCAACCTATTTGTTATGGGTCCCGCTATTGTTGGTATACCAATTTTCGTTAAACTTTATTTAGGCGGAACAGCCTCTGATTTTGCGCTTGTTGAAGCTTTTGTTGGTCTTGGCATGCTCATTGGAACTGCTACTGTTTATAAAATTGGTCACAAGTTCAATCATGGCACTTTGTTTCTTCTAGGACTATTTATTGATGGCGCAAGTTTTTGCTTCTATTACTTTATTAAAACTATGACACAATTAAACTTTTGGTCGTGCGTGCATGGAATAGGGATTCCTTTTTTAATTATTTCAAGGGTATCTATAATGCAAAAGAACATACCTGAAAAATTGCTGGGTAGAATCTTTGCAATCATTTCCGTTTCCATCTTAAGTATGACAGCGGTTTCGAGTGGCATTATAGGTTTTTTGGCTGAATTCATGAGCATTCATGAAATATTTTTGTTGTTTGGTATGCTGGCGGGATTGTGTGGTATTGCAGGAGTATTACATCCTAAAATTAGATATTTAAACTAAAAGTTCTGATACTCTTTTCTTAGTCAAGTCTCTTAACTCTTCAACTGTCAAATCTTTATAATCTTCAGGAGTAATTGGTTCTCCAAATACTGTTGTTAGCTTGCCTGGATTAACAATCCAACTATTTCTTACATTTGCTCTGTAAGCTCCAATTAATCCAACGGGGACAATTGATGCAACATTTGTACTTTTTGCAAAATGAAACCCGCCTTTTTTAAACTCTCCCATCTCTCCAGTAAGCGTTCTTTGTCCCTCTGGAGAAAACAGCATAGAATCGCCATCTTGTACTAATATTTTTTCAGCAGCTTTCAAAGTTTCTCGGGCCTTATCAGTATTATCATGCGTAATAGCATAAGCTCCATAGCGTCTAGCAAAAAATCCAAAAAGTGGCCATTTAAAAATACCTTCCCAACCTATAGCATTTACATAATAAGGAATGGAACCACCTAACATAAATACATCAAACATTGATTCATGATTAAACATAAAGATATAAGGGCCATTTTCTTTTTTAGGAACTTGACCTTTAACACTAAACCATTGAAAAGATACTAACATAAGCAACCGACTAGACAGTGGTATTAAGGGATAGTAAAGATTCCTTGAATGCGTAATATATGAAAAAATAATTCCTATAATCATCACAAGTCCAAACAATGGTAGGAATAAAAAAAATACGATTGCAGATATTAAGGTTTTTATCATATTGAGCAATATTAATCTAACTTTTTCAGAAAGTCTAACATCTTATGATTTGCTTTTGGTAAAGCTAAGCTATTTAACCCTTCTATCGATGTCCATAAATAATTTTCTTTAATTTTAAGAGAGCTAATATCTTTTTTATGATGCTGAAATAAAGATATTTTGACTTTAAAATGACTATATTGGTGTCTCACTTCTCCAAGATATTTTGGATTATTTATAATTAGGCATGTTTCTTCAAAAATTTCTCTGATTACCGCAGCTTGTTTTGATTCCCCTTTTTCAATTTTTCCTCCAGGAAATTCCCAAAGACCGCCAAGCATTTTATGTTTGGGTCGTTGCATGACCAATAACTTATCATTATGAAAAATTATGCAAACGGCAATATTTAATGTTGGGATAGGTTTGCTCTTTTTCATTTCTGGGTATTCCAAAGGATTATCATTTGTAGAAGCTTTACAATCGTCTACAATAGGGCATGGAATACATTCAACCGCTTTGGCCTGACATAGACTGCTACCAAGATCCATAAGAGCTTGATTAAAGTCTCCTGGTTTTGATTTATCCTGAATATTTTCAAGAAATTTTTTTACCCTATTATTATTAAACTTCGATTTCTTCTTTAAACCAAGAAGTCTAAAACCAACGCGCTCTAAATTTGTATCAACCCCAACCTCTTTTTTGTTGTAAGCTATGGCTAATATAGTCTTTGCTGTATATTCTCCAATACCTGGAAGTTTTATAAGCTCATTGAATGTTTCTGGAAGTTTTCCATTTAAAGATTTGGCGGTTGCATGAATATTTTTGCATCTAGAATAATATCCTAGCCCTTCCCAATGTTTTAGCACATAATCATAGTCAGCTTTCGCAAGCGCTTCTATATTTGGGAAGCTTTTCATCCACCTTTCATAATATGGAATGACTGTTGCTACTTGTGTTTGTTGTAGCATTATTTCAGAAATCCATATTTTATAAGGATTTTTAGTTTCTCTCCAAGGCAATATTCTCTTATTATGTGAGTACCACCCAAGTAACCGTTGTGAAATCATAAGCCTAGATTAAGAATATGACCTCAAAAATCCAAAAAATTTAACTACATGTTGTATCAATTAAAGCATTACATGCTTTATAGGGATCAACATTTGATGCAGGTCTTCTGTCTTCTAAATATCCTTTACCATCATTTGCCACTCCCATTGGTATTCTAATTGATGCACCTCTGTCACTAACACCATATTTAAACTCATTAATACTACATGTTTCGTGATCACCTGTTAAACGCTCTTCGTTAGCATCTCCATAAACAGCTATATGTTTCTTGATATTGTTTCCAAGCTTTTCACAGGCATCTTCAATTACTTTCAAACCTCCATCCGCACGCATAGCAGCTGTACTATAATTGATATGTGCACCCGAACCATTCCAATCACCCTTTATTGGCTTTGGATGTAACTCTACTCTTAAACCATATTCTTCACCAACTCTTTCTAGCAACCATCTTGCTACCCATAATTGGTCAGCAACCTCCAGTGCAGGCAGTGGACCAACTTGATATTCCCATTGTCCCAACATTACTTCTGCATTAACACCTGACACTTCCAGTCCCGCCTCTAAACATAAGTCTAGGTGGTCTTCTACCATTGAACGTGCTGCTACATCTTCAGCACCAACACTGCAGTAATATGGCCCTTGCGGCCTTTCTGGAAAACCTTCTGATGGCCAACCTGCAGGCTGCTTTCCATCCATAAGTACATACTCTTGTTCAATGCCGAACCAGGGATTATGATTAGCAAATTTACTGGCAGTCTCAACTAATGCTGCTCTCGCATTTGATCTATGAGGAGTCCCATCAGCATTGCAAACCTCATTCATAACTAAAATATTTTCTCCACCTCGAATTGGATCAGGACACATCCATACTGGCTTTAACATACAGTCGCTATCACCACCGTCTGCTTGTAGTGTGCTTGAACCATCAAAACCCCAAGTAGGTAGCTCTGAAACAGACTCAACTGAGTTATCTAATACTTTAGTTTTTGATCTTAAACCTGCGGTAGGTCTATACCCATCGATCCAAATATACTCTGCTTTAACTTTCATTAATTTCCCCTTTTTTTAGAAAATGTATAGTTTATTTAAGATTAAATATATTTATAAAATTGGATAATATAAATTAATTATTTATAAAATAATTATTTTTTACCTAATATATTAAGGTCAATTTCGGTTTCTTCTTTATATGTTGAAAGAACTAGGTTTGATTGAGTTCTTGATACTCCTGGCCAATTTTGAATCTCATATAATAGATCTTCAAGGGCTTGAGAATTCTCAACTCTCACTTTTAGGATGTGTGAGCCACCACCAGTAATTGAATGACATTCTAGTACAGCTTTACAATTGTTTGCTTCATTAACAAATTTAGAATAATGATCTGAATGTTCGCTTACTATAAACACAAAGGCCGTTAGATCTAACCCAGCTTTTTTATGGTCTAAAATAGCCGCAAATTTATTAATCAATCCTTTTTCTGAAAGTTTTTTAATACGCTCACCTGCAGCAGGGATAGATAGCTTCACAGCTTTAGCTATTTCACTCACCGATGCCCTACCATCCTGTTGAATGATTTCAAGTATTGATATATCAATTTTATCTACCATAATTAAAATTTTTAACTGAAATTATAAATTAATTAATAAATTATTGTGTCCTCATTAAATATAGTTAATGAATTAATGTTTTACAAAATAAGTAATTATGGAAAAAAAAGCAGATATAAATACATTATTAAAAAGAATTGAGATTTTAGAAAAAAGGTTAGATAAGCTTGACCCTGTTGCAAAAACAAAATTGCCAAGCAAAAAAGATCAAATTGATGATATCAAAAAAAATATTGATAAATGGTCTCAAAAATTTCCATCATTAGATATTGAATTTGAACTACTAAAAATGCTTGATTGGCTTCAAGCTAATCAAAAACGTAAAAAAGATTATAAAGCTTTTTTCAGAAATTGGCTTAGGAAATCATCAAATTCAATAGAAAAAGAGGTACAGGATATATATCGTTATGTGTACGGATGCAAAAACGATGAAAGCTGTAAACAACAAGAGTCTGAATACAAAGATATGGTTATCTTCTGTAATAAATGTAACTCACAAAAGGAAATTATTAAGTCTATAAGAGGTTAATCTTCTTTCTCAACTAAGACAGTAAAACTTTCTGACATGTCTTTAGTAAATGATACATT
Source organism: uncultured Fidelibacterota bacterium (assembly GCA_902624275.1). Lineage (GTDB taxonomy): Bacteria > Fidelibacterota > Marinisomatia > Marinisomatales > Marinisomataceae > Marinisoma. The sequence goes on along the minus strand of CACNWW010000001.1, from coordinate 365,681 downwards.
GACTGTATGCTCCCCTAAAGTCTTAATAGGAGAAGTTAATTGAATATACTTTTTATCGATTTTCACACCGCTTTCTTCTAACAGCTTAACAATATCAAGTTTTGTTACAGAACCAAAAAGCTTATTATCCTCTTCCGATTTCATTTTTAATGACAGGTTTAAAGATTTCAGCTTTTTTAAAATTGATTCTATTTGATCTTTTTCCCTATCTAATTTTCTGGCCTCTGCCCTTTCAGCCTCTTCAATGCTTCTTTGCTGTTGTTCAGTAAAAAGAATTGCAAGTTTTTGTGGCATTAAGTAGTTCCTAGCATATCCAGCTTTTACTTCAACAACATCGCCTTGTTGTCCTAGATTATGTACATCTTCTTTTAAAATAACTTTCATTTTAATCCCTATCTACTGCAGCAAATGGAATTAATGCAATATTCCTTGCTCTTTTAATTGCTAATACAAGCTTTCTATGCATTTTACTACTTGTACCGGTAACTCTTCGTGGAGTTATTTTACCTTGATCATTTATAAATTTTGTTAAGAGCTTAACATCTTTATAATCAATTTCTTGAATGTTATTTCTTTTAAAATAACAGGATTTTTTCCTACTAGATAACATTAATTTCCCTCCTGTGTATTTCCTTCTTCCGCACTTACTTCTTGCTGAGTTTCTTTCGAAGGTTTTTCATTTAATTTGATAATCATGTATTTCATAACCTCTTTATTTAGATTTAAAAATACTTTAAACTCGTTAACAAAGTTTGCATCTTTAAATTCTGTATTTAGCAAAATAAAGTTTCCATATCTATGTTTTTTCACATTATATGCTAATTGTTTTTTGCCCCAAAAATCGTGATTAACTACACCATGATTTTTCTTTTTAACAAAGTCAGACACCTCGCTCATTACTTCGGCAATTTGTTCTTTATTAAAGTTTGGGTTCAAAATGTATAGTACTTCATAATAATTCATTATTTTCTCCATTATATAAGCGGTGCGATTACAAGCGATACCACTGATATCAATTTGATTAAAATATTAAGTGATGGTCCCGCAGTATCTTTAAAAGGGTCCCCAACTGTATCACCGACAACTGCAGCTTTGTGTGCTGTACTACCTTTTCCTCCGTGATTACCAGATTCTATGTATTTTTTTGCATTGTCCCAAGATCCACCAGCATTTGACATAAAGATTGCTAGTAAAACTCCGGTTACTGTCACTCCAGCTAAAATACCACCAAGCATTTCTTTTTGACCTAATACTAAGCCAAAGATAATTGGTGTGAACACTGCCAATGCTCCAGGTAGTACCATTTTATTGATTGCAGCTGTAGTTGCAATATCAACACATTTAGCATAATCTGCTTTTGCTTTTCCATCAAGTAAGCCCTTGATTTCTCTAAATTGTCTTCTAACCTCTTCAATCATTTCAAAGGCAGCATCTCCAACCGCCTGCATTGCAAGAGCTGAAAATACGAATGGTAATGATGAACCGATTAATAGACCTGCCATAACTTGAGGGTTATTAATATCTAAGGTTAAGCCACCAACTGTTTCTCTAAATGCTGCAAATAACGCTAAAGATGTTAAGGCAGCAGAACCAATAGCAAAACCTTTACCAATAGCTGCTGTAGTATTACCCACTGCATCAAGCTTATCAGTTCTTTCACGCACTTCTTTTGGGAGCTCTGCCATTTCAGCGATACCGCCAGCATTGTCTGCAATTGGACCATAAGCATCAACTGCTAATTGAATTCCAATTGTTGATAGCATACCAAGCGCAGCTAAAGCAATACCATATAAATGAGCAAAGTGATATGCCCCAAGGATGGAAAGTGCAATTACCAATACAGGCAAGGCAGTTGAAAACATTCCATTAGCCAGGCCGGAAATAATATTTGTAGCTGATCCTGTTTCACTTGAAGCTGCGACATTTTGTGATGGTTTCTGATGATCGGAAGTGTAATATTCTGTTAATACTCCGATTAAAATTCCTGAAACTAAACCGACTACAGTAGCAAAAAATAAATCAAGCGCTTGTACATTTTGATATCCATCTGCTAAAATGACGGGGTTTTCGATCAGTCTACCAATCAAATAGTAGCTTACCACGGTCATTACAAATCCTGAACCAAATACACCAATATTTAGTGCTGTTTGAGGATTTCCCCCCTCTTTTGTTTTTACAAAAAATGTACCAAGAATAGAAACTATAATTCCAGATGCTGCTAAAAATAATGGTAGAAATACTAAGCTTTTTTCTCCAGACGCTGCTGCTAAAACCATAGCTCCAATCATTGAGCCTACATAAGATTCAAAAAGATCTGCACCCATTCCTGCAACATCTCCTACATTATCACCTACATTATCAGCAATGGTTGCTGGATTTCTTGGATCGTCTTCAGGAATTCCTGCTTCTACTTTTCCAACTAAATCTGCCCCAACATCAGCAGCTTTAGTATAGATTCCACCACCTACACGGGCAAATAAAGCAATTGATGAAGCGCCCATTGCAAAACCGGAAACTTTAGTCATTACTAGTGAAAAGTCTTCCGAACCGCTTAAGCCACCATATAAATAAAATAGTAGGGATAATCCTAAAATTCCTAAACCTACAACGTTCATACCCATAACAGCACCACCGTTGAAAGCAACTGCAAGCGCTTTACTTAAACTGTTTCTTGCAGCTTCTGTAGTTCTGTGGTTTGCAAGTGTTGCAACTCTCATGCCTAAAGCACCAGCTAAACCACTACAAATTGCACCAACTATAAAAGACAATGCTACTTCTGTAGTCTCAGATGATATGTTTACCCAGTACAGAAGTGCTGCAACTGTTAAAACAAATATTGTTAAAACTTTATATTCTCTTAAAAGAAAAGCTGTAGCTCCTTCGCGAATTGCTAAGCCAATCTCTTGCATTTTTTCATTTCCAGGATTCTGATCAGAGATCCATTTACTTCTTATTAATCCAAATACAACTGCCATTAATCCTGACAGTGGTATTAAATAGAATAGATTTTCCACTATGCTACTCCTATAGTTTGATTATTATAATTATTCATTGTGAATTCTTCACCGTTATCTAAAAGTGACTGCATTGCTTCATTAGCAAAAATTAAAACTTCTTCAACCAATGTATTAAAACGCTTATTAAATGGTTTTAAAACATATTTTTCTGATGGTCTTTTGTAGTCAGAAGCTGCAATTCCAACTTTTAATCTTTTAATTTTATTACTTGACACGTATTGTAAGACAGATTTCATCCCATTATGACATCCGTCTCCACCATCTGCACGTAATCTTATTTCTCCTAGTGGAAGATCTACATCATCAAAAATAATTACTAGATCTTCTTTTTTTGCCTTGTAAAAATTTAAGACTTCATTAATAATAGTCCCGCTATTATTCATACCAGTTGCTGGTTTGATCAACATAAAACTAGAACCTTTTTTTGCAACGACATAATTTCCTTTACCAGGCTTAAATTCTAAGCCGTATTTTTTTGCAAAACTATCTAATACCCAATACCCAATATTATGTTTGGTATTGTGGTACTTAGTTTCATGATTACCAAGACCAACAAAAATTATCATTATGCTTCTTCCCCAGAATTATCTTTTCCTTCTTCTTCCGTGCTTTCTTCTTTAGCGTCATCTTCTGAAGATGTTTCATCCTCAGATGTTTCATCTGCTTCTTCACTTTCAGATTCCTCAATAACCTCATCTTCTTTTTCTGCTTTAGGTTCCTGAACTGAAACTACAGCTATGTCATCAGCTGTTAACATTTCAACATCTTCTGGAAGAGTGATATCTTTAACAAAAAGATTTGTATTCATTTCCATGTCCGTTACGTCAATCTCAAGGAACTCAGGAATTTCTGCTGGTCTACATTTGATCGTTACTGAGTTTAGCATTTGAACCAATAGTCCACCAAGTTTCACTCCCTGGGCTTCTCCAGAACTTCTGACAGCTACTTCCAAAGAAATCTTCTCATCTTCTTTTACTTTTTGAAAGTCTACGTGAATGATTTCATCTGTTACTGGGTGATACTGGATTTCCTTTACTAAAACAAATTGGTCTTTATCTTCCACATTGACTTCAAAAATCATTTGACCTGTTCTTAGCGCCTTATTTAAACTTAATTTGTCTACAGAAAGAGGAATAGCTTTTACTCCTGAATGGTAGACAACTGCGGGTACCTTGTTTTGCAGCCTAGCTCTTCTTGATGCTGATGTACCCTGTTCTTTTCTAATATCTACATTTAATTTTTCAAATTTACTCATGTTACTTTCCTAAATAGTTCACTGACCGATTCACCGCTGTGAATCCTGTTAATTGTTTCTGCAAAAATTTTTGCAGATGAAATGGTTTTAAGTTTTTCACAGTTATCAATATGAGACATATCTATTGTATCTGTAATAAAAATAGAATCAATAATATCATCTGACAGCTTATCAAATGCATTGGAAGAAAATATACCGTGCGTTGCGGCGACAGTTACTGAAAGTGCTCCTTTTTCTTTAGCTACTTTAGCTGCATTTGATATAGTGCCAGCAGTATCAATCATATCGTCGATAATTAATACATGTTGATTTTCTAGCTCTCCAACAACAGACATAACTTCTGATTGGTTGTGCGCGCTTCTTCTTTTATCAACAAGGGCAAAGCTCATGCCTAATCTTTTGGCATAAGATTGTCCGAGCTTGCTTGATCCCATGTCCGGAATTAAAACTGTAAAATTATCATCAGATGATAAGTCTTTGAAATGTTTTTCCAATTCAGGCATTAATACAAGGCTACCGTAAATATTATCCACAGGCTTAGATGAAAAGCCCTGAATTTGAGTTGAATGAAGATCCATTGTTACAACCCTATCAGCTCCTGCTTTAACAAAAATATCCATCATGACTTTGGCAGAAATTGGTACTCTTGGCTCGTCTTTACGATCTTGTCTTGAATATCCGAAATATGGCATAATCACATTAATTCTTTGGGCGCTGGCTCTTTTTGCAGCATCAATGAGCAGTGCTAATTCAACAATATTATCTGCGGGTGCATTGGTGGATTGAATAAGATAAACGTCGTTGCCTCTTAGGTTCTCCTCAAATTTCACCCAAATTTCTCCATCACTAAAACGTTTAATAGATAATTCACCAAGGGATACACCGCACTCTTTTGCAATTTTAATTGCAAGCTGAGGATTGCTAGATCCTGCAAATATTTTTTTTATATATTTACCCATAACTTTGTTGGGGAGCAGGGACTCGAACCCCGACTGCCTGGACCAAAACCAGGTGTCCTGCCAATTAGACGACTCCCCAAAATTTAAATTGGATTTACATAGTAAGTTAAGTATTGGGGACTGAAGAAAGATTGTGCTTTAAGCAAATCTTTTTTTGAAGAAAATATTCCAAACACAGTCGAACCCGTACCCGACAAACTGGCATATTTAGCACCGAAATCCAAAATTTTTAATTTTATTGCGCCAATTTCTGGATGTGTTTCAAAAACGTACATCTCAAAATCATTTTTAAATAACTTAGAATTAAAAGTAGAATTATTTAATTCTCTTAATAATTGCGACAAGTTAATGTCCATATTTTCATTTAACAAATGGTTTTTTAAATGACCAAAAGCCTCTTTTGTACTGATTTTAATACCAGGATGTACTAATAAGATATGTTTGGGTATCTTTATATTTTGGATTACATCTAGCTTTTCTCCTCTTAGCGTGCCAAATTGCAATCCCCCTCTAACAAAAAAAGTAGAGTCTGAGCTAACTTTGCTTGCCATTTCAGACAATTTTTCGTTGGTTAAATTGAGTTTGAAAAGATGATTTAATCCCATTAATACTGCTGTACCATTACTCGAACCTCCTCCTAGGCCAGCTTTTATAGGTATTGTTTTTGTAATTGAAATACGTACATTGGGTATATTTGAGTATTGTGTTTTCATCATATTAAATGCTTTTGTTGCAAAATTATCTTTCTCAATGATAGTACCACAGTTTGTTGTACATGAAAAATTTTTATCTTCAATAATTTTGATTGTATCACAAAGATTTATCTCTTGGAATAATGTTGAGATATTATGAAAGCCATCACTTCTTTTGTTGTGAACATGCAGCCCAATATTAATCTTTGAAGTTGATTTTATTTCCATTGTTTAAGAGAAATGATTACTTCTGCCCCCCAACCATTTTTCATATCTAAAAAGCTCAATCCGTTGCTTGTAATACCTTTAATAGATATCTTACTTTCAGGAATTTTTAATATTGGAGCCAATGTTGAAACTATTTTTGATTTGTATTTTGAAATTTTTGGGCTGTTCAGCACAATTGAGGCGTCAATATTTATAATGCTAATATTACTTGGGATTAGTGATATTATTTTTTTTAATAATTTAATGCTTGAAATGTTTTTGTTCTTAGAGGTATTAGGAAAATGTTGTCCTATGTCACCCAAATTTAATGCTCCGCATAATGCGTCAATAATAGCATGCGTTAAAACGTCTCCGTCTGAATGCGCTACAGATTTTAAGTTACATTTTATTTTATAACCTCCAATAACAATACCGCTACCTTTTTCAAGCAAATGACAATCAAGACCAAGCCCGAAGAAAATATTGTCTATCATATTTTTTGAAATTAAATCTATGTCTTCTTTAGTAGTAATTTTTGTATTTAAAATTCTGTTTTCACAAATTTTTATTTCATACCCACACTCCTCAACTAACGCTGCTTCGTCGTAAAATTCATCAATGATATCTAATTTTTTATCATAAGCCTCTTGAAGAATTTCTTGGTTAAATACTTGTGGTGTTTCTGCTATCCATAGTGTTGATCTGTCTACATTAAATTTTGATTTCCCTTCTTTGACAGATTTTACGGTCTCATTAATTTTTTTTGCTAAAATAACAGCATTTTCTTTTTTTGAAAAACTTACAAGGTTTAAGATTGTTTGTTTAGAGATTAAAGGCCTTGCTGCATCATGTACGAATATTTTGTTTTTTTCATTTTCTGTAATTTTAGAAAATGCATTATAAACAGATTGCGCTCTTGTTTTTCCTCCTTCGCAAACTATTATATCTTTATACCTTTGATCAGTTAATTCATTGGTTATAACGTTAAACAATTTTTTTGGGATAGCTAGTATTATTTGAGAAAAACAATTAGAATCAAGGAAGGCATCAATAGAATATTTATATACAGGCTTATTGTTTATCATTACTACCTGTTTATAAGAACCGAATCTTTCACCTGAGCCTGCTCCAACTATAATAGCAATATTTTTCATTTTATGTAATCAGCATTGAGTCCCCATAACTCAAAAATCTATATTTTTTTTGCTTAGCTACTTTATATGCATCTTTGATAAATTTATATCCACCAAAAGAAGATGTTAGCATTAATAACGTGCTTTCTGGTTGATGGAAATTTGTAATTAGTCCATCTACTATTTTAAACTCATGGGGAGGATGAATAAATTTGTTTGTCCAACCTTTTTTAGGAGATATTAAAAATCCTGAAACATTTACAGTCTCTAAAGCTCTAACAGTAGAAGTACCAACTGCTAATATTCTTCTTCTTTTTCTTTTTGCTTCATTTATTGCTAAAGCTGTTGCAGGAGAAACTTCGAAATATTCTGAATCCATATGGTGTCTATTTAAATCTTCTACCTGAACTGGCTTAAATGTTCCCAGCCCAATGTGTAAGGTGATGTAGTGAACTTTTACTCCCTTTTTTTCAAGTTTTTTTAATATCTGTGGTGTAAAGTGCAACCCTGCAATAGGTGCTGCCACAGCGCCCCTTTTTTTAGCATAAACTGTTTGATACCTTTCTTTGTCATTTGGGGTTGCTGGTCTTTCAATGTATGGTGGCAAGGGTGGGTGCCCTAGCTTATCCAAAATGTCATCAAAATTGCCCTTCTCAAACTCAAATCGTACAACTCTTCCGCCTGAAACCGTATTATCAATTACATCACAAAAAAGACCATCGGATAGAATCAATTTATTACCAATTCGTACTTTTCTTGCTGGCTTAACAAGAACTTCCCATAAACGATCCCCGAGTTCTCTTAAAAGAAAAATTTCAACTTTTGCATCTGTCCTATCTTTTGTTGCATATAGCTTTGCTGGGAATACTTTTGTATCATTTAAAATTAATAAATCATTTTTTTTAAAATAATCTGTAATGTCAGAAAACTTTTTGTGCTTTATGGTTTGGGCTTCCCTATTCAAAACCATCATTTTTGATCCGTCTCTTTTTTGTTTTGGTTTTTGGGCGATAAATTTTTTGGGTAGCTGGTACCTAAAATCGCTCAATTTATACTTTTTCTTTTTTTCTATCATACAGCTTTACTTTTCTCCTTTTTTTTTAAATCAAACAAAGTATATGCCTTATCTGTTGCTATTCTTCCTCTTGAGGTTCTTTCAATGAAGCCTTCTTTAATTAAGTAAGGTTCATAAACATCTTCAATTGTTTGAATATCTTCATTAATTGAAATTGCCAATGATTTGCCACCGGTTGGGCCACCATTATAATTAACAATAAGATTTTTTAAAATTTTACGGTCCATATTTTCTAATCCATTTTCGTCAATACCAATACTATCAAGTGAGCTCCTTGCATCTTGCAGCTGAATCTCGTTTACATTTTTTACCTGAGCAAAGTCTCTAACTCTCTTTAATACTCTGTTGGCTATTCTTGGTGTACCTCTAGACCTGTTAGCAATCTCTATTAGTGCATCATCTTGCACATTCATATCTAAAATCGATGCTGTTCTTTTTAATATCTTAAAAATTTCATCTTTTTGATAAAAATCCAATCTAAAGATCGCACCAAATCTATCTCGCATTGGTGTAGAAATATTTCCCAGTCTTGTTGTTGCTCCAACCAAAGTAAAGGGCTCTAAGTCAATTCTTACTGTTCTTGCGTTGGGTCCTGAATCTATTAATATATCAATTTTAAAATCTTCCATTGCAGAATAGAGGTATTCTTCAACTGTAGTATTAACTCTATGTATTTCATCTATAAAAAACACATCTCTATCTTGAAGGTTAGTCAACATCCCTGAAAGATCTCCTGGGATTGATATAACTGGGCCCGAAGTAGATAAAAACCCTTTTTCAAGCTCTGTGGCAATAATATTTGAAAGTGTTGTCTTCCCAAGTCCTGGGGGACCATATAAAAGTATATGATCTAAAGCTTCCTCTCTTTGTTTTGCTGCAGTTATATAAGTTTTTAAGGATTTAACAATAGATGCTTGTCCAATGAAATCATTGAAAAGATTTGGTCTAATTTGTTTATCAAAATTTTTTTCTTCATTCGAAGATATAACTATTTTTTGTTCATCAGTCACGATATACTAAGATAAAGAGGGAATGAGCGTTATCCAAAAAATTATTTAATAACTTTTTTTAAAAATTTTCCAGTAATTGAGGTTTTGTTTTTTGATAATTCCTCAACTGTGCCTTGCGCAACTATCGTTCCTCCACCCTCACCTCCTTCTGGGCCTAAATCTATAACCCAGTCTGCACACTTTATCACATCTAAGTTGTGCTCAATTACAATGATTGTATTGCCCTGATCAACAAGTTTTTGTAAAACTGATAATAACATTTGAATATCGTCTACATGTAGTCCTGTAGTTGGCTCATCTAGAAAATACACTGTGTTTTTTGTGCTTGTTTTTGAAAGCTCTGTTGATAATTTAATTCTTTGAGCTTCTCCACCAGATAAAGTTGTTGCTTGTTGGCCTAATTTAATATATCCTAATCCTACATCATGTAAAGTGTCTAATCTTTTCTTAATAGGCTGAATATTTTTAAAAAATACTCTTGCTTCTTCAACCGACATATTAAGTATGTCATCAATATTTTTATTTTTATACTCGATCTGTAATGTTTCCTTGTTATATCTTTTTCCATTACAATCGTCACAGTTCACATAAACATCAGGCAAAAAATTCATTTCAATCTTTATAATTCCTGCTCCCTGACAAGATTCGCATCTGCCACCTTTTACATTAAATGAAAATCTTCCAATTTTATAACCTCTTAATTTTGCTTCCCTAGTTTGTGCAAACAAATCTCTGATGTGGGTAAAAATTCCAGTATATGTTGCAGGGTTTGATCTGGGGGTTTTACCAATTGGTTTTTGGTCAACATTAATTACTCTTTCGATCTTGTCTGTTCTTACAAGATTTTTAAACGGTAGCATGTCTTTGACACCGAAGTTTACCATATTAGAAAGAGCCGGGTAAAGTGTCTGATTTACAAGAGAACTTTTTCCGCTTCCAGAAACTCCGGTAACCGCAATAAGCCTTTCATAGGGAAAGCTAACGTCTACTTTTTTCAGATTATTTCCAGAAGCTCCGATGATTGAAAAATGATCAAATGTTGGGGTTCTATAGTTTGGAAGAGGTATAAATTTTTCCCCTGATAAATATTTGCCGGTGAGGCTCTTTTTGTTTTTAGCAATTTCTTCCAACGTTCCTGAAAAAACCACCTCTCCTCCATGAAAACCTGCTTTAGGACCCATATCAATAATTTGATCTGCCGCCTCAATTGTATCTAAATCGTGTTCTACTACAATAACTGTATTGCCAATTTCTTTAAGTGATTTTAAGGTTTCTAACAACCTATCATTATCTCTAGGGTGCAATCCGATAGACGGCTCATCAAGAACGTACAGTACCCCAGTAAGTTGAGAACCAACCTGAGAAGCAAGCCTAATTCTTTGTGCCTCTCCCCCAGATAATGTTCTTGAAGCTCTGTCTAGAGTAAGATAATTCAATCCTACATTGACTAAAAAACTAAGTCTTTTTTTGATTTCATTTAAAATACCTCCTGCAATTTCTTTTTGATTCTTAGAAAGGTTGAGTGTTTCAAAAAAACTTAGAGTTTCAGAAATGTTTTTTGAACATACTTCCCCTATATTGACAGAGTCAACTTTAACGTTCAATGAAGAATCTTTGAGACGTTTTCCTCTACAGGCATCACATTCTCTTGTGCTCATAAAACTTTCAATCCACCTTCTAATGCCATAAGATTGAGTTTGTCTATATCTTCTCTGTAGTTCTGGAATGATTCCCTCCCACTTGCCTTTATAAGTGCCGGAAAAGTTTGAGCTATTATAATCAACATTGATTTTTTTTCCACTTAAACCATATAAAAGAATTGTTCTGATTTCTTTGGAAAGCTTGTTCCATGGCTTTGAAAATGATAAATCAAATTCTCGGGCAAGTGCTCTTAATTTGCTTCCATGAAAACCTTTCGGTTGGCTACCGATTGGTTTAATTGCTTCCTGGATAAGAGATTTTTTTGTATTTGGAACTACGAGGTTTGGATCAATTTCTGTGATGAACCCTAATCCATCGCATTGTTGGCATGCTCCATAAGGTGAATTGAATGAAAACATTCTTGGGGTTAAATCTGTCATCATTACATAGGGATGATATGCGCACGCAAAATGCTCGCTAAATAAATAGTCTTTTTTATTGTTAATATTGATGATACATATTCCATTGCCCATTCTTAGTGCCAGCTCTACCGACTCTAACAGTCTAGACTGAATTTCTTTTGCTACCACAACCCTATCAATTAGAACATCAATATCATGATTTTTGTTTTTTTCAAGATTTGGGACTTTTCTTAATGATAAAATTTGATTGTCAACCCTTGCTCTTAAAAAACCTTTCTTTTTTAAGTCCTCGAATATTGTTTTATGCTCTCCTTTTCTTCCCTGGATAACGGGAGATAAAATATATGCTTTTTCATTTTTGTGGGATCTTAAAATCTGTTCTACTATCTGCTCAGGAGATTGTCTGGAAATAGGTCTTGAACATTCCCAGCAATGAGGTTGGCCAATGCTGGCATAAAGCAATCTTAAGTAGTCGTGGATTTCTGTTATTGTTCCAACTGTAGATCTTGGGTTGCGCGATCCCGTTTTTTGTTCTATAGATATAGCTGGAGATAATCCTTCGATTGTATCAACGTCTGGTTTTTCCATAAGATCTAGGAACTGTCTAGCATAAGCTGATAAAGACTCTACATACCTTCTTTGTCCTTCAGCATAAATTGTATCAAAAGCTAATGAAGATTTTCCTGATCCAGATGGCCCTGTTATAACGACCAATTTATTTTTTTCAATATCAACAGCAATATCTTTAAGATTATGTTGCCTTGCCCCGCGTATTTTTAACTTATTTTTCATATTTTTTCAAAAAAATTGACTTATAACTTACTTAACTATGGATATGATTCAAAAAAGGATTTATGTTTTATTAAATAAAAATGAAAAGTCTTAAAAATAAACTGTTAATATCAATGCCAAACATGGTAGACCCCTATTTTGCGAAAAGCGTTATTTTCATTTGTGAAGATGATAGGAAGGGAACTATGGGAATCATTGTCAATAAACCGATTAGCCAGATGAAGGTTATTGGTACAGGAATAAAAAATAAAATATTCGAAGATATTTTAAATGAGTCCGAAAAAATTTTTTTTGGTGGTCCTGTTAGGCTAAATGAGGCTTGTATTGTTCAAAAAAATACAGGAAAATCAGATGACTTTTCTGAAAAAATTGAATTATCCACAGATTTAGATCTTATTCAAGAGATATTGTTTAACGAAGAAACGCCTAGAAATACCAAGTTAATTTTTGGTCATGCTGCTTGGGAAAAGAATCAGTTACAAGATGAAATTAAAAGAGGCGATTGGCTAATACAGGAATATAGTGATTCAGTCTTTAAATCTAATCCTAAGGATTTGTGGAACGAACTAATCCACATAATAGGTTTAGATGGTTTTGGTATTGTGGGTGCTAGTGGAATCTCATGATAAAAAATATCAAAAAGATTCAAGGGGATATAAAAAAGAAAAAAGCAACAAAAGCTACAAACGGTATGCAATTGATAGTTAATGGGCTGTCGCTGCTTAAAAAAGGCTTAGCTCTTGTGACTTCTGAAATTTTCAGAAAAAAGTGATATAACTAAAGAGCGCGGTGCTCTCCCCCGTCACAAAAAATTGTAGAACAATTAACAAAATTTGCTTTATCATTTAATAACAATGAAACTAAACCAGCAACATCTTCTGGTCTTGTAACCCTTTTCATTGGATTTCTTTCTTTAGTTTTTTCTACCCATTCTTCCCAATTTTCAGAAATTTTTGTTAATGCTCTTGTTGGCGTAATCCCTGCTTGAATTGTGTTTGCTGTGATTCCCTGGCTTCCTAATTCCCATCCGATCTGTCTTACTACTGCCTCCAAAGAAGCTTTAGCAACTCCAACCGGGCCATAACCTTCCATTGCTTTATAGCTACCCTCACTTGTCAAACCAAGGATTCTCGAGCCTGCCTTTAACAGGCCTTCATTTAATAAATTTTGGGTCCAGTATATTAAACAGTGCGCCATAACATGTTGGGTCATATCCATTTGTCTTTGTCTAACTGGAGTAGGATTAAAAAAATTGGTTGTGCTTCCAAAAGCAATAGAATGCATCAACAGCTTAACCTCACCATTTTTAACTATTTTTTTTATATCTATTAATTTTTCAAGCATGATCTCTTTGTCAGCAGCATTTACGTTCCAAAATTTTACTCTGTTATTGTTCATGTTTGAAATTTCATCTTGAAGTTTTAAGGCATCTTTTTTAATTGAACCCCTATCTAAATGGAAGCCGATAATACCGTATCCTTCAGATGCTAATTGTTTAGCTGTTGCAGCGCCGTGTCCAGTTGAACACCCTAAAATTATTGCCCATTTATTTTCCATAGGAATTCAATTTAATAAATACTCATCCAATTAAGTATTATATTCTCACAATGAATTTAAACTGTGGATTTGTAGGTCTTCCAAATGTGGGTAAATCGACCCTTTTTAATGCGTTAAGCAAAAATAATATTGCGGCTGAAAATTATCCATTCTGTACAATAGAGCCCAACACAGGAATTGTAGAGGTTCCTGATGAAAGGCTTGATAGGCTGACAAAAATTTTTAAACCAGAAAAAACAATTCACAACACTGTTGAATTTATTGATATAGCAGGTTTGGTTAAAAATGCACATCAAGGCGAGGGCTTAGGCAATCAATTTCTTTCTCAAATAAGGTCTGTAAATGTAATTATACAAGTTGTACGTTTTTTTAATGACAACAACATTACACATGTTGAAAATAGAGTTGATCCAATAGACGATATGGAAATTATTAATACAGAATTAATATTAGCAGACATCAAAACAGTAGAAAGAGGTCTTGAGAAAAATGTAAAACTTATTAAGGCTAATAAGCCAGAAGGAAGGCTTGCCGAAGAAGTGCTAACTAGTCTTTTGGATCATATGAATAAAGGTCTTGCAGCCAGATCTTTTGAGAGAAATTCAAAAGAAAATCCTGTAATAAAAAATTTATTTCTTTTAACTGACAAACCAATGATTTACGTAGCTAATGTAGATGAAAACGCAGAGGCTTCTGATGTTTACCAAGGTGCTATTGATATAGCAAAAAAAAATAAGTCATCATTAATTAAAATTAATGGAAAACTAGAGTCAGAAATGGCTGAATTTGATGAAGAGGAAAAAAAATTACTCCTTAAAGATTATGGCATAAAAGAAAGTGGTCTTGATACATTGATTAAAGAAGCTTATAACGCCTTGGGTCTTGAAACTTTTTTTACATGTGGAGAAAAAGAAGTTAGGGCTTGGACGATGAAAAAGGGTTCTCAGGCTGTGGAAGCTGCCGGTGAAATACATACAGATTTTTCAACAAAATTTATTAAAGCAGAAATTTATACCTATGATGACGCAATAAATAACGAAGAAAAAATTAATGAATTAAAGACATTGGGCTTGGTGAAAATGGTTGGAAGAGACTATATTATGCAAGAAGGAGATATTGCATACTTCATTAAAGGACAATGAGCGATAAAAAACCTAAAATTGGCGTTGTTGGCGCAGGTCATCTTGGAAGACACCACATAAAACACTTATCAAAACATAGTGATGTTGAGTTTGTTGGTGTTTTTGATGTTAACAAAGAGTCTCTCAAAAATATTTGTAGTGAGTTTTCAGTTGATCCTATTGAAAACCTTGAAAACCTAATTGATTCTTGTGATGGTGTACACATAGTGACTCCCACAAACACTCACTTTGATATTGCAAAAAAATTTTTAGAAAACAAAAAAGATGTTTTTGTTGAAAAACCAATGACAAGCACGGTTGATGAGGCCCTATCCCTTATTAGTCTTGCAAAAAAACATGAGCTGATTATTCAAGTTGGTCACATAGAACGGTTCAATCCTACAATTAATAAGCTTAAGAAGCTGGTTGATAACCCACACTACATTGAAATTGAGAGACTTGCCCCTTTTCAAGCGAGAGGAACCGAAGTGCCGGTTGTGCTTGATTTAATGGTTCACGATATAGACTTAATTTTAGAAATGGTTGATAGCCCTCTAGAAAGCATTCAAGCAAGTGGAGCAAAAATGATGAGCAACACCGTTGATTTAGCTCACGCTCACATTAAATTTAAAAATGGTGTTGTTGCCAACTTAAAGTCCAGCAGAATTGCTCAAAACTATGTTAGAAAAATACGAACATATCAAAAGAATTTTTATAGCATTACAGACTTAATGATTCCTCAAATTGAACTTTACGGATTAGAGCACCACAATATATTTTCTGAAAAAGTAAGGTCTCAAGAGGTTGAAACAAACTCTGGATCAAAAAAACTTTATTATGAAAAATTCGTTCCAGAAGATAAGGACGCCCTATTAGAAGAAATCAACGACTTTATCCATTGTATGAAAACAAGGTCTAGGCCAAATGTTGATGGAGTATCTGGAGCAAGGGCGCTGGAAATAGCGCTGGAAATAGAAAGCAAAATATTTTTAAATGAATAAAGAAAAAATTTTTATTATTTCAGGTGAAGACTCTGGTGATTTGCATGGCGCCAAGCTAATGGCTTCAATAAAACAAGTTAACCAGAACACTGAATTTTTTGGAGTTGGTGGAAATAGAATGCAAAGCGAGGGTTTACAGCTTACAGAACATATTAGAAATCTAAACGTAGTTGGTATCTTTGAAGTAATTAGGCACTATTCAAGAATTAAAAAAATATTTAACAAAACAGTCGATGAGATAAAAAAAATAAAACCCAATAAAGTCATATTAATTGATTATCCTGGGTTTAATTTGAGACTAGCAAAAAAGCTTAGTGCCTTAAATTTTAATATAACATATTTTATTTTACCTCAGGTTTGGGCTTGGAAAGAATCACGAACTAAAACCCTAGAGCGTTGTTGTAAAAAACTAATAAGCATTATTCCCTTTGAACAAAAATGGTTTTCCAAAAAAAACATATCTGTGCATTATGCAGGACATCCACTTTCAGAGCTGGGTAGTTTATCTTTTGATAGAAAAACGTTTTGCAAAAAACATAGCATTCCAGAAAAAAATAAAATTATTATACTAATGCCTGGGAGTAGATCGATTGAAATAAAAAGGCATTGGAAAATTTTTGTAAAAACTGTTAAAAGACTCCAAAAACAACATAATAACTTAAGTTTTGTTTTGCTTGAAGGAGATAACGTAAATATCAACTCAAGTGCTGATATCATTAAAGTTAAAGAAAAGCAATATGAAGCAATTGGTGTAGCTGATGCTGCTATAGTGTGTTCTGGTACAGCTACGCTAGAAACAGCAATGCTTAGGTGCCCAATGATAGTTTGCTATAAGCTGTCTTATCTAACGTGGACTGTAGCTCAGGCACTATCAAAGGTGAAGTATCTTTCGCTAGCAAATTTGATTGCTGAAGACAGGGTTGTAGATGAATACCTTCAAGGCAAAATGACTGCAAAAAATCTTTCCAATGGAATCAATAATTTACTTAAAAACGAAAACCGTGATGTTGTTATGAAAAAGTATAATAAATTAATTGACAAACTAAAAAGCAACGAAAACCCTTATACTTCCGCAGCACGCTATATATATGATTAAAACATTCTTGAAAACCAAAATTTTATACCTAATAATATTATTATCATATCGTTTTAATAGAACCAGGGTATTTGGTGAAAATAATGTTCAGGGTTTGGATTCGTTTATTTTGGTTTCTTGGCACGGCAAGGTCCTTGGTTTAATGGAACATATGAAACATAAAGGATATTTTGCTCTTGTTAGTCAAAGTAAAGACGGTGATCTTATTACAGGAATAGCAAAAAATTTTGGATATAGTTTTTTTAGGGGTTCGAGCAACAAGGGCGGTAAAGAGGCTGTGAAAAATATAGATAATTTTTTTAAGGAAAATAGTTCTGCAAAAATTATTATTACTCCGGACGGTCCAACAGGACCAGAACATAAAGTTAAGCCTGGCGCATTAATTTTATCACAAAGCTCAAACAGACCTATTGTTCCAATGATTGTTGATGTTAAAAACAGCTGGAAATTTAAAAACTGGCACACATTTTATCTCAGCAAGCCATTTTCTAAAATGCGTGTGGTCTTTGGAGAGCCGTTATATTTTAATAAAAATGAAAGTATAGAAACAGGTACTCAAAAAATTGAAGATGCCTTAAAAAAGGTAGATAGAATTGCAAGCGACCATGAATAATATACACGTAACGCTAAACAATAAATTTCTTACCTATCTACTTTCAGCTTTTTTATTTGTTTTTCCAATTCACCTGGTCTTTATTTTTTTTAAAAACCTTTTATACGACTTGAAGATTTTTAAAGCTAAAAAAATTAATGCTAAAGTGGTTAGCATAGGGAATATTTCACTTGGTGGAACAGGAAAAACTCCAACTACTATCGCAATAGCATCCTTTTTAGAAAGAAAAGGTTATTCTGTGGGAATTGTAACAAGAGGCCACGGAAGAGATAATGTTTCAAACAGTTTTTTACTTAAAGACCAAGACTGGAGAGAGTGTGGGGACGAAGTAGTCCTTCTAAGAAATAATACCTCTTCAAATACTCATATTTTTGTTTCCTTGGACAAGATTTTTGCTGCAGAACAACTGTCCAGCATAGGGTGTAATGTAATTTTATTAGATGATGGTTTTCAACATAGAAGAATCTACAGGGACATTGATATTGTTTTACTTGGTCCTGAAAACCAAAACAAAAGGTGTCAGCTTGTGTATCCATATGGAATGTTAAGAGAGCCCTATTGTTATTTAAAAAGAGCGGACATTACAATTTCTACCAAAAGCAATTTAACAACAAGTAAAGGTGCAGTATCTGACCATAAGTTAAGCCTTGAAATTAAGGAAGAGGTTGTGTCATCAGGCTCTATTAAAACTATTTATGAACTAGAGAGAGAATCAAGAATTATGTCTGTTTGCTCCATTGGTGACCCTGATAGTTTTTCAAGAACTCTGAACAGTATAAATATTAATGTGAGGAAAAAGCTGGTATTTCCTGACCACTGGCCCTTTACATTGAAAGATATAAAAAAAATTAATGACCTTGCTTTAAAAGAAGGCTTAGAACATATTGTTTGTACTGAAAAAGACTTTGTAAAGCTATTAGAATTCAAAAATATTCTGAATGTTGACATTAGTGCTGTGGCTCAAAAACACCAGTTATCAAAAGAAATTGAACAAAATATTTTGGATCGTTTGATATAAAATTTTACACCATTGACATTGGATATGTAATAAGCTAAGTTTTTGAACATTTAACACATTAGGAGGATTTAAATGGTAGAATTATTTTTAGAGGGCGGACCTTTCATGTGGCCAATTTTACTTTTACTTCTTGCAGGGCTTGGTCTTGTCGGAGAAAGGTTTTATTCGCTCAACCAATCACAGGTAGATTCTGATGGTTTTATGGACTCATTAAGAGGTGCTTTAAAATCAGGTGGATCTAAAAAAGCTATGGGCGTTTGCGAAGAACACGATGGTCCTGTTTCAAATATTTGTAAAGCTGGTTTATCAAAAGTAGGAAAAGGTTCTGAACAAATTGAAAAAGCAATTGAAAATGCCGGTTCACTGGAGATGGCTTTCTTAGAAAAAAATATGGGTTGGCTTACTGCGATTATCGCTATTGCACCTATGATGGGTTTTACGGGAACGGTTGCAGGTATGATTTTTGCGTTTGATGCTATTGCTGCAGCAAATGATATTTCTCCGGCAGTGGTAGCTGTTGGTATTTCCCAGGCTCTTTTAACTACAGCTTTTGGACTAATTGTTGCTATGATTATTCAAATTGCTCAAAACTTTTTCTCTTCAATGATAGATGGTATGGTTTTGGACATGGAAGAAAGATCCATAGAAATCACGGACCTATTAAGAGACTCAAAATAAAATATGGCTCTTAGAGAACGAAAAGCCCGCGTCGGTGCTATTCCTGAAGGCGGAATGGCTGACATAGCATTTCTTTTGCTGGTGTTCTTCTTGGTTACCACAACCATTGATATGGATAAGGGTCTAGGAATAATTCTTCCTGCAGAAGGACAAGAGTTAGAGATCAACAAAAAGAATATTCTTAACTGCCTTATCAGCGCCTCTGGTAATGTGTTGCTTGGTGGCGAGCCTGTTGAAATGAAAGATTTAAGTAGACGAGTTAAAGAAGAAATTCGTGCGAATGATAAGCTTATTGTTTCAGTTAAGGCTCATGAAAAAGCAGAGTACGATGTATATGTTGAAGTTTTAGACCAGCTGAAAATTGCAAACGCTACCAGAATATCAATTGCGGAGACAGAATAATGAAGTTTAGAAGAAAATCAGGGGTTGAGTCAAAAATATCGACATCCTCCATGCCCGATATTATCTTTATGCTTTTAATCTTTTTTATGGTTACCACTGTTCTAAGAGAGTTTTCGGGTCTTCCAGTTTCACTACCAAAAGCAGAAAGAATTGAAAAACTCGAGTCAAAAAGACACACATCAGATATTTGGGTGTCAAAAGATGGATTAATTTCAATCGAAGACAAACTTTATAACAATCAAGATGTAAGACACGTAATGTATGAAAAAAGAGCATCTGACCCTCAGCTTACGGTTTCTTTAAAAGCCGATCAGGCTGCTAGAATGGAAATTATTTCTGATATTCACAATGAATTGAGAAAAGCAGATGCGTTAAAATTAAACTATTCTACAAAGGTTAAGGCTCCAAACTAATGGATGAGCTAAAAAAACTATTAGATAAATTTAATCCATTCTCAAGATTGGTTGACTTTTTTCTAAAAAGGGCAAGACTGCTTGAGAAATCATTAAAAGAAAAATATTCAACAGTGCTTAGGGTTGGGCTATTGTTTGCATCTTTTCTTTTGTTGTTAGGTTTTTATTCATTACAACGCTTTGAGAACGATATTGATATTGAGACAGAGAGTCAAATTATCATTGAGAATATTGAAATACCAGAAACTCAACAATTTGAAACTCCTCCCCCTCCAGCAAGACCTTCTGTTCCTGTTGAGTCTGAAGATGATGACTTGGCTGATGATCTTACAATTGAAGAGACAGATTTAGACAATTTTGATGCGTGGGATGCACCTCCTCCACCCCCTTCTGGCCCACAAGTTAAATTTATTCCTTATGATGACCCGCCAAGGCCTCTATTCCCAATTAAGCCAATATATCCTGATATTGCACAAGAGGCTGGTATTGAAGGACAAGTTTTGGTACAGTGTTTTATTGATAAAACAGGTAGGGTTAAAGAAACAATTATTCTAAAAGGAATTCCTAATACGGGGCTAAACGAGGCTGCGGTTGATGCTTTAAGAAAAACTAGATTTAGACCAGCTAAGCAACGTGAAACAAAGGTTGGTGTTTGGATTACAATCCCAATCAACTTTAAGCTTCAAAACTAAACAACAAAAAGCTTCTTGGTGTAATGGCTTGTAAAACCCATTTCAATTTGATCGCCTCTTTCAAGGGTCCCTACACCTTCAGGTGTTCCAGTGAATATTATGTCTCCCTTTTTAAAATCAACAATCTTTGATATGTGAAAAATGATATCTTCAAAAGAAAATATCATGTCCTTTAAACTTCCCTTTTGCTTTAACTTGTGATTAACATTTAAATAAAACTCTTTGGGACATTCAGGTTTGAAGTTTTTATCTAAAACAGCTGACCCTTTAAATGATTTTGCAGCAAACCAGGGAAGTCCTTTTTTCTTAAGATCGCCCTGGAGCTCCCTGTCTGTTAAATCAAGACCAACAGAAAAACCCGAAATAAAGCTTCGTGCTTCCTTGTGGGTTTTTGCAGATCCATTTTTACCTATTAGAACAACAACCTCTAGTTCGTGTTCAATGGTTTTGTTTTTTGGTACCTCTATCTTGTTTGTAAAATTAATTGTTGAGTTTGATTTTTGAAAAATTAGGGGCGCGGCTGGAACCTTGTTGCCCAGCTCTTTTGCGTGTCCTTCAAAATTTCTTCCAACACAATAGATGTTTTCAATTTTTTTAATTTCTATCATTCTTTTTTCTTTAAAAAACCTGCAAGGGTGCTTGATATGTACTCTTGGTTTAATCTTGCTATGTTAATCTGTCCTATTTCTTTTGGGCATTCTGCAGAACACGCTCCTGTGTTTGTACAAGAACCAAAACCTGCTTCATCCATAGTTGCAACCATGTTTGTAACCCTGTTTTTAGCTTCCTTTTGTCCTTGTGGTAAAAGAGAAAGGTGTGCAACTTTTGCTGATGTAAAAAGCATAGCAGATGAATTTTTACAAGCTGCAACGCACGCCCCACAACCGATACATGCTGAAGAAAGAAATGCTTCATCTGCAAACTCTTTTTCGATTGTTATCGAGTTGGCTTCTGGTGCCTCTCCCGTGTTTGTTGAAACATAGCCCCCAGAAGATATAATCTTATCAAAAGCTTTTCTATCAACTGAAAGGTCCTTAATTACAGGAAAGGATTCTGCTCTAAAAGGTTCTAACAATATATCATCTTCGTTTTTAAAAGCTCGCATGTGGAGCTGACAAACTGTAGTGGCTCTTTGCGGGCCGTGCGGTTGCCCATTAATCATAAAGCCACAAGAACCACAAATTCCTTCTCGACAGTCATGATCAAAAGCGACTGGGTCTTTTTTTTCTTTAACAAGTTTTATGTTTAAAATGTCTAACATTTCTAAAAAAGAAATGTTTGGGTCTATATTTTCCAGCCTGTACTTTTTTACATCCCCACTTTTAGAAGCGGATCTCTGTCTCCATATTTTAAGATTAATATTCATTCACTTGTAGCTTCTGGTTTTTAGCTTAACATTGTTATACTTTAATTCTTCTTTGAAAAGCTTTGGTTCTTGATTTTCTGAATAATCCCAAGCAGCAACATATTTATAGCTCTCATCATTTCTTTCTGCTTCATTTTCTTCTGTTTGGTATTCCTCTCTAAAGTGAGCTCCGCACGATTCTTTTCTATCTAGTGCATCATATGCCATCAGCTCTGCAAGCTCAATGAAGTCTTTTATTCTCAGCGCTTTTTCCAGCTCTTGATTTACGTCTTTTTCACTTCCTGGTATTGAAATGTTGTTCCAAAAACTTTCTTTAATTTTTGGTATTTGTGCAAGCGCCTCTTTAAGGCCTGCTTCGTTTCTAGCCATTCCAATTTTATCCCAAACAATCTTTCCTAGTTCTCTATGAACTTCGTCGACCGCCAGTTTTCCGTCAATACTCATTAGCTTTTCAATTTCTTTCTTTGTTTTTTCCTCTGCATCTTTGAATTCTTGCCTATCCGTTATGTCTCCCATAAGCGGGCTCTCTTGAGCCAAGAAGTTCATTGCTGTGTGTGGAATAACAAAATATCCGTCTGCTAACCCTTGCATTAGGGCGCTAGCCCCTAGTCTGTTTGCCCCATGGTCAGAAAAGTTGCTTTCTCCAATTGAAAAAAGGCCTTCAACCGTTGTCATTAGGTTGTAATCTACCCAAAGACCTCCCATTGTATAATGAACAGCTGGATATATTTTCATTGGTGTTTTGTATGGGTTTTCATCTGTTATGTTTTGGTACATGTCAAAAAGATTTCCATACTTTTCTCTTATAAAATCTTCTCCTTTTTCCTCAATTGCTTTTTGAAAGTCTAGATACACCGCAAAACCAGTTGGTCCAATGCCCCTCCCCTCATCGCAAACTTCTTTTGCTCTTCTGCTTGCAACATCACGCGGAACAAGGTTCCCAAAAGCGGGGTATATCCTTTCTAAATAATAATCTCTTTCATCTTCTGGAATATCAACCGCTTTTCTTTGATCATTTTTCTTTTTTGGAACCCAAACTCTTCCATCATTTCTTAAACTTTCGCTCATTAGTGTTAATTTAGATTGAAAATCGTTTTTAACCGGTATACAGGTTGGATGAATTTGCGTAAAACTTGGGTTTGCAAATAAGGCTCCTTTTCTGTGGGCTCTCCAATTTGCTGTTACGTTGCTAGCCATTGCATTGGTTGAAAGATAGTAAACATTTGAGTATCCCCCTGTAGCCAATATAACAATATCTGCACTGTGTGTTTTAATTTCTCCATCGATGAGGTTTCTTGTTACAATGCCCTTAGCTTTACCATCAACTAAAATAATATCTAGCATGTCGTGCCTTGGATAGAACACAACTTTTTTCTTTTCAAGCTGTCTACTTAAGGCAGAGTATGCTCCCAGCAAAAGCTGTTGTCCGGTTTGTCCTCTGGCATAAAATGTTCTCGAAACCTGTACCCCTCCAAAAGACCTGTTGTCTAACAACCCTCCGTACTCTCGCGCAAAGGGAACTCCCTGTGCAACACATTGATCTATAATGCTTTTACTAATTTCTGCCAACCTATAGACGTTGTCTTCTCTTGAACGAAAATCTCCTCCTTTTATAGTGTCATAGAACAGCCTCATAACACTGTCTCCATCTCCCTTATAGTTTTTTGCTGCATTTATTCCACCTTGAGCAGCAATACTGTGGGCTCTTCTAGGCGACTCGTGAAAAGAAAATGCGTGAACATTGAAACCCTGTTCTGCAAGTGTTGCCGAAGCGGACGCCCCAGCAAGACCAGTACCTATCACAATAACCTTATACTTGTTTGCTTCTTCTGGAGTGAGCGTTTTTAGGCTTTTTTTATAGTCTTCCCATTTTGTATATAGGTCTCCTTTGGGAGCCTTTGAAAATAAATTATATTCTGTCATAATATTCTCACCAAAAAGCCGAACCAAACCGGAATAGAGATAAATCCTAGTGGAATCCAAAACCAAAAAATAGCAGCAACGTTGTTGTATGTTTTTTCATATTTTGTACCAACTATTCCAAGCGTCTGTCCGGCCGAGGCTATTCCGTGTTTTAGGTGATAACCCAAAAGAGCTATTGCAATAATATAAAAAATTGAAACAGCTGGGCTCCCAAAACCAACCGAGCTTTCTGTAACAACATAATAATAGCTCATTCCTTGTAAATCAAAATTAAATTTGTACCAAAAAGTAGACCAGTGTGTAGCAAGAAAAATAAAAACAACACTTCCTGTGAATGCTGCAGACTTTGCGGCGCCTGATGTATTGTCTCTACTGTAAGATGAAACCACCTTTTTTGCTTTTCTGTTTTTTATCCACAATAAAATCCCACTGTAAGCGTGACTGCCAACAAAAAGTACTAGAAAAAACTCAGCAATTCTTATTAAAAACCCAAGCTTGTGGAGCTTATTAACATATTCATTGAAAGCCGCCTCTCCAACAAAAAGGAAGAGGTTCCCAAAAAGGTGAAAGGCCATAAAAAGGGATAAAGAAAGCCCTGTAATAGCCATCAAAATTTTTCTCCCTACAGAAGATGTTAGTAGTTTTATAATAGACATATTTAGGTGATGTTTATTTTAAAACGCATTTAGATAAATATAAAGATAAATTGGTTTTATTTATTCTCTAGATATCCAAAAAACCCAGGCCATAGCCATCAACGCACCCACGGCCTCCCTTTTTGGCTCATCCATGTTTGCCATTTTATCAGAACTCTTATCTAAAACCTCAACAAAACCAAAAAAAGATATAATAAAAATAAAGAAGAGGTAGGCCATTAATAAATTAACAACTTTTTTGCTAACCTTGTTTTTCCTGTGGGCAATTGTGGTCGCCACAACCAACAAATATGTTGGCAACCAAAGAAACCAGTCTGGGTCATTAATATTTAAAACAGCAAATAATACAAAGGCGCTGTTAACAGCCCAAAACATCATTAAAAAGAGTACTCATTTAGCTTTGGAACTTTCTTTTTTAGATCCGCCAAGCTTCCCTTGTAGGTTATTTTATTATATACAACCTTCCACTCGCCAGAAGGTTCTCCGTTTGTAAAGAATCCTTCGATTGTTGGATTTTGTCTTGGTGCAACATAGCCCCAGCTTCCATTTTTTTCATTATTAGAGTAGGTTCCTTGTCCGAAAAATCTTGAACCAAAATCTATGTCCTGGCCCTCTGTCCACTCACCTTCTTTAATATCATCCTTAAACGTTCCTTCAGCAATTCTTCTTCCGTTTTTTGCATATAAGGACCATGTGCCTACCTTTTTTCCAAACTGATATGCTCCGGTTTGCGAGCGCTCCAAAGATCCTTCGGTGCTGGTATAGTACTCTTCCCATTCTCCAGTTTTAACGCCCTCACTAAAAGTGCCAACCCCTCTTATTTCTGCATACGGGGACAGGTTATTGAACTTGCCATGTAAAACTCCATTGTTATAATTCTCTTGCCATCCTTTGTCTTCTCCGTCTTTATACCAGGTCCACTTGTCAATCTTTTTGCCGTCAACATACTCTCCTTCACTAACCAAAACCTCTTGAGCGTCCCAACTTTTCCAGAGCCCGCTTCTTTCCCAGGATTCATAATCTCCGGCTCTTACAACCACAAGGGTGTTTGGGTCCCACTCTCTCCACCTTCCTGCCCCCTCTTCAAAAACAATTTCTCCTGTTTTTCTAAGCCTGTTTTCACTGTCTCTGCTCCATTGTGTCCAGGTTCCAACAGGTTTGCCGTCTTCATAGTTAATATATTCGAGTCTTTTGTTGTTGTCCATCGGCCCTGGAAATACATATGTAACTTGCTCTCCGTCAGGTGTGCCTTTAATATAGTTGGCCTTTTTTCTTGTGCCGTTCTTGTAATCAATTTCTGTCCACGCTCCGTCTTTAATTCCCTTTTTATATGTTCCTAACTTTTCTCCATATTTGTCAAGAACGTCTCCGGAATAAAGCTTTTCTGAATCGCCAACATAAGCTAGGTTGTCTTCACCAACCCTAAGTTCATCTTCATATATTTCTCCTGAACATGAAACCATAAATAATGTTATGAATAATATAAATGTTTTTTTCACGGTCACTCCTTAAATTGTTTTGCCCAAAAAGGTTGTTTTTTTTTAAATCAGCTAAAATGTATTCATAATGAACAATAAACAAAAAATATATTTTTTCTCTCAAATGCAAACGGACGGGGACCAAAACATGGTTGACGTTTTGGGTGGCAAGGGTGCCAATATTGCTGAAATGTGTAAGCTTGGACTGCCCGTTCCTCCGGGTTTTACATTGGCTACAAGCCTCTGCTCTGACTACTTAAAAAGCAAATCTCTTTCGGTGAACCTAAAAAACAATATTAAAAAAAACATAAAAAAAACAGAGGTTGTGATTGGAAAAAGTTTTGGTGGATCTAACCCGCTCCTTCTTTCGGTTAGGTCTGGCGCCCCTGTTTCTATGCCGGGAATGATGGAAACAATACTAAACATAGGGCTTACATCTAAAACAATACCCCTTATGATTGATGCAAGCAAAAATGAGGGTTTTGTTTATGATAGTTATCGCAGGCTGATTATGATGTATGCTGATGTGGTGATGGAAAAAGCTCTTGCGCTAAATACGTCTTCTCGTCCAATCAGAGAGATTATGGAAAAAGAGCTAGCCTTTGTTAAAAAATCCAATGGATATAAAAGCGACTCTAACATGAAAGCAAAAGATTGGAGGTCTTTGTCTGATAAATATTTAAAAATCGTAAAAAAAGAGTTTGGTGTTCCTTTTCCAGATGACCACCATGAGCAGCTCTTTGGGGCTGTTGCCGCTGTCTTTGAAAGCTGGAACGGAAAAAGAGCAAAAGAATATAGAAATTTTGAAAAAATCTCACCAAACATGGGAACAGCTGTTAATGTGCAAGCAATGGTTTTTGGAAACCTTGGAAAAGACTGTGGTGCTGGTGTGGCATTTACAAGAAACCCCTCTACCGGTGAAAATGTTTTTTTTGGAGAGTGGCTACCAAAAGCCCAAGGCGAAGATGTCGTTGCAGGAGTTAGAACGCCACATCCAATAATTGATGATAAAAAAAGTAAAAATTCTTTATCAATTACAATGCCAAAAGCTTTTGAAGAGCTAGAACAAGTAAGAAAAAGGCTCGAAAACCATTTTGATGACATGCAAGATATTGAGTTCACAATTCAAGAAAACAAGCTTTGGATGCTGCAAACAAGAAGAGGGAAAAGAACTGGTATAGCAGCAATTAAAATAGCAACGGACATGGTAAAAGAGAAGCTCGTATCAAAAGAGGTTGCTGTGGGAAGGGTTCACCCCCTTCAAATCTATGAAAGCCTCTTAAAAAATATTAATACGGAAGATCTTGACAAAAACCATCCAGTTTCATTTGGTCTTCCAGCTGGTCCTGGAGCTTCTTGCGGCGCTGCTGTGTTTAGCGCAGAAAAAGCTGAGGCTTTGGGAAAAAGGGGTAAAAAAGTTATACTTGTGCGCGAAGAAACATCACCTGAAGACATTCATGGAATGCACTATTCCGAAGGAATTTTAACATCTAGAGGCGGTTTAACCAGTCATGCGGCTTTGGTTGCAAGGGGTTGGGGGAAAAGCTGTGTTGTGGGATGTAAAGACTTAACCATTGATAAAAGTCTTAAGTTTGCAAAAATAGCAGGTATAAAAATTAAAGAAGGGGAACAAATAACACTTAACGGGTCCTCTGGTGATATTTATCTTGGTGGTCTGCGGTTGTTTCAAAACCCTTTGGATAACAAAGGTCCACTAAGCCTCTTGCTGTCTTGGGCAGATAAAATAAGAAAGTTAAAAATTAGAACAAACGCAGATACTCCTGAAGACTGTGAAAAGGCTCTTGGCTTTGGTGCGGAGGGTGTTGGTCTTTGTAGAACTGAGCATATGTTTTTTGAAGAAAAAAGAGTCCATGAGTTTAGAAAAATGATTTTAGCTGAAGAAAAAGAGGGTCGTTCCTCTTATTTAAAAAACCTCCTTCCCTTTCAAACAAAAGACTTTTATAAAATATTTAAAAAAATGGATGGTATGCCAGTAACAGTAAGGCTTCTGGATCCGCCACTTCATGAGTTTATTAACATTCACAGCAAGGAAATGAAAAACCTG
The DNA here is from genome assembly GCA_902624275.1 of uncultured Fidelibacterota bacterium. Lineage (GTDB taxonomy): Bacteria > Fidelibacterota > Marinisomatia > Marinisomatales > Marinisomataceae > Marinisoma. The sequence continues at coordinate 337,399 of CACNWW010000001.1, read as the reverse complement.
GCTCGCGACATGAAACTTCCGCTAAAAACGGTTGAAGAAAGGGTAGAGTCTTTAAAAGAGGCTAACCCAATGCTCGGCCATCGCGGATGTCGGCTCGGTATTTCATTCCCAGAAGTCACCTCAATGCAGGCTCATGCTATAATTGGAGCTGCTGTAAAACTAAAAAAAGAAGGAAAGAGTCCAAAAGTAGAGTTGATGATACCCCTTGTTTCAAACTTGAAAGAGTTTTTAAATCAAAAAAATATTGTGCTTAAGGCAAAAAATGAGCTTGTTGACAAAAAGGGGCTAAAAATTAATTTAAAAATTGGTACAATGATTGAGGTTCCCCGCGCCTGCCTTGTTGCAGAAGAGATTGCCAAAGACGCTGATTTCTTTAGCTTTGGAACAAACGACCTTACACAAACGACCTTTGGTTTTAGCCGGGATGATACGGGAACGTTTTTCCCGCACTACCTTAAAGAAGAAATCTTGCTTGTTGATCCTTTTGAACAAATTGATCGAAAAGGTGTTGGTAGGCTCATGAGGCTGGCTGTTAAAGATGCAAGGGCTACAAAAAATAAGATTTCCATTGGTATATGCGGCGAACACGGTGGAGAACCAAACAGCATAGAGTTCTGTAAAATTTTGGGGCTTGATTATGTTAGCTGTTCTCCTTATCGTGTACCTATTGCGCGCCTTGCCGCTGCACAGGTTGAACTATGAGTAAAAAATATAAAATAGTAATTTTTGGAGCAACCGGGTTTACCGGAGAGCTGTGTGCAAAATTTATGTCCGAAAGATATTCTGATATTCCTATGGCCATCGCCGGAAGAAGCAAAGAAAAGCTTGAAAAAGTTAAAGCCAAACACAATCTTAGTTTTCCTATAATTGTTGCGGATGCTTTTGATGTTGACGCGCTAGACAAAATGTGCAAAGTCGCAGAGGTCGTTCTTTCAACTGCAGGGCCCTACCATAAATATGGGTCTGATCTTTTGGGCGCCTGTGTTAAAAATGGATGTCACTATGTTGACATAACCGGAGAAAGCTTTTGGATTAAAGACATGATTGAGAAACATCACGCAGAGGCCAGCAAAAAAGGATTAAGGATTATAAATGCTTGTGGCTTTGACTCGGCACCGTCCGACTTGGGCGTATTTTATGCTATTAATCAGGTTGTAGGAAGCGTTAAAAGCGCTCAATGTTTTCAAGCATGGAAGGGTGAGGCGTCAGGAGGAACAATGGAAACCATGTTTTCTTCGATGGATGCGAAACTTGCTAAGGGCGGCCTTGGAAAATTCTCTTTAAACCCCAAAAACTCTATTTCTAAAAAGCAGAAAAAAAATACTAGCGATAAAATTAAGGTACAAAAAATTCCGCACCTTGGTGGCTGGACCGGTCCTTTTGTAATGGCTCTTCCCAACACTAGAGTCGTAAGAAGGTCAGCTGCGCTATCAAAGTCTGTTGGAAAATACTATGGTGATGATTTTATTTATTCAGAGGGTGCTTACTACTCAAAAAAGAGTGCTGCCAGAAAAGTGACTTTTATGACCATTGCTCTTGGGCTAATTATTGTTTCTCCTTTACGCAAGCTGTTAAGGGGGTTTTTTAGAAAACCTGGGGAGGGCCCTTCACAAGAAGCTATGGATTCTGGGTTTTTCAAAAGCAGGTTTTTGGTAGAAACGCAAGATGGTTTTCGTGCCTTTTCTATGTCTTCTAGTGGTGACCCTGGATATAAAATGACTTCAAGAATGGCTTGTGAAAGTGCTCTGTGTTTGGCTGTTGAAAATCCAGATGAGCTTCCTGGTGGAGCTGGTTTTGGTGGCCTTTTAACCCCCTCTATTGGCCTTGGCAACGTTCTTATAAAAAGACTAAAAAACATTGGGGTTGCTTTTAAAGAAATACCCCTTAACAGTTAAAGCCAGAAAATTGTTATACCCGGATTTCTTCCATTAAAATCCCTGTCTCTTTTTTTAGAAAGCTCTGATCTCATGCTTACAGCGTCCTTATTAAATGCGTTATACTCCTCTCCTGGAATCACAGCTCTAAACCTTCCCTCCTGATCTTTTGCCCAAGACCTAACTTTTTCTGCAATGCTTCCCGATCCGAGGCCATGAATTATCTTAACGGCCACAACGCCCTCTTCTTTTGCAGTGCTTATTGCAACCTCTAAAAGCACAAGGGCCTCTGAAGATGACTGTCCTGCGTGTGCAATATCTACTGTTTTTATCATACTAAAAATTACATAAAAACTTATTCGTCATAACATGGTATAATAAAATTTCATATATTTCTAGTTATGCAATCCATTGATACAGTTTTTAAAGCACAACAAACAAAGAGTCTGTCCTTAAGAGACAGCACTGCTAAAACAAGAAAGTCTAAATTGCAGCTTCTTTTGAAGAATTTTTTAGAAATGGAAGATGAAGTTCTTTCTGCTTTATCAAGCGATCTGGGAAAATCTAAAACGGAGGCACTGTTAGCAGAAATTTATGGTGTGAAAGCCGAGGCAAACTTTGCAATAAAAAACGTTAACAGTTGGATGAAAACAAAAAGGGTTGCAAGTCCCCTGGCTATATCTTTTAGTAAAAGCTGGGTGAAGCCAGAACCAAAAGGAAATGTTTTAATAATTTCTCCTTGGAATTATCCAGTTATGCTTTGCTTGAATCCGCTTATTGCTGCAATATCGTCTGGGAATACCGCAGTAATTAAGCCGTCCGAGCTTACGCCGGCATCAGGTAAGCTTGTTAAAAAATTAATTGAAAAAACTTTTTCATCAGATGAGGTCGCTGTTTTTTTAGGCGAAAAAGAAGTGGCACAAAAACTACTAAACCTTCCATTTAATCACATTATGTTTACTGGCAGTCCTAGGGTTGGAAAGCTTGTTATGGAGGCCGCTTCAAAACACCTCGCGGGGGTTACGCTTGAGCTTGGCGGAAAGTCTCCTGTTATTATAGATAAACACGCAAACATAAAAGACGCTGCTTGGAAAATCTCTTTTTTTAAGTTTGCAAATGCAGGACAAACATGTACCGCCCCTGACTACATTTTGTGCCACGAATCCGTACACGACGATCTGGTTTCTGCTTTACAAAAAAATATGGCACAGTTCTTTTCACGGGGTATAGATGCGGCTACAAAAGACTATTGCTCTATAGCTAACAAACACCACTTCAACAGGCTTAAAGAAGCCCTTCAGGGTGCTGTTTTTGGTGGAGCAGAAATTGCCTGTGGGGGTGAAACCGATCAAGGGAGATTATATTTTTCTCCAGCTGTTTTAACGGATGTAAGCTATGACAATCCAATCATGCAGGATGAAATATTTGGACCTATTCTTCCAATTGTTAAGGTCAAAAACCTTGAAGAGTCTATAAACTATGTAAACAGCAACGAGAAGCCGTTGGCTCTATATCTTTTTAGTAACAAGGCCTCTGTTCAAAACAGGGTTTTAAAAAACACCTCAAGCGGAGGAATGGTGATTAATGACTGTGTTTTGCACCACATGAATCCAAACCTTCCCTTTGGTGGAATAAATAATAGCGGGGTTGGCAGTTATCATGGAAAATTTGGCTTTGATGCTTTTTCTCATCAAAAGGCTGTTTTAAAAAGCAGTTCTTTGTCTCCTTTTAAAATCATGCTGCCGCCATACACTAAAACTAAAGAATCATTGGCTAATCTAATAAAAAAATATTTTTAGCTATTTCATTTCTTAGGTCAATTATTACGTTTGCGTACTTGTCTGACCTATTATATGTTCTTATTGCTCTCCAGGCTTTTGATTTGTGGGTAAAATTAAAGTCGTTCTTTGGGTAGCCGTTTTCAGTAAGATAAAATGCAATGCTTCCTATCACATCTTCCCAGTTGTATGGATCTTTTTTCCCATCATTATTATAGTCGATTGACAGCTTGTTAAAGCTTGAGGGTATAAACTGGCCATACCCAAAAGCTCCTGCATATGACCCTTCAAGTGAAAAGGGGTCTATTTCATTTTCTGAACAAAACATTAAAAGCTCTGCAATTTCTTTGATTGCCCAGGTTGACCTTTTGGGCATTTCTATTGCCTGTGTGAACAAAGAATTAATCACTGAAAACTCTGTGGTTTTTGAGCCATAGTTTGTTTCAACGCCTACAATTGCAACCAAAACTATTGGATCTATTTCAAACTCCTGTGCCACTTTTGCAACTAGGGTTTTATTTTTTTTATAAAAATCTATTCCACCATTAATTCTTTGTTCATTAAAAAATATTTTTTTGTATTGTTCATATGTTTTGATTTTTTCTGGCTTATTTTTAAACCTTTCGACAACCCGCTCGTCTACTTGTAGTCTTTTATCTTCAAATGTGTTTAGTATATATTCTGTTGATGGGATTCTTTGATCTTTTGTATGAGCAACAACCTTTTTAATTATATGTTCTTTGTCTGCAGCCAGTAGAGTAGTGGCATAAAATATAATGCTTAGTTTGGCTATATGGTTTATTTTCATTTATATGAACCTTCTTTCAAAAAATAAATATGTTCTTTTGTTTGTTGCTCTTCTTGCTGTTAGCTCTTCAGCTTGGGTTGTAAGATTTCTGCCTGAACTTTCTGCTACTACAATAGCTTTTTGGAGAATGTTTCTCGCAAGTCTTATGGCTTTTGCTATATCTTACAAAACTATTCTTACTTTTGTTCCAAATAAAAAGATTTTGCTCGCAGGAATATTCTTGGGTTTTCATTTTGCTTTGTTTTTTAGAAGCGTTCAACTAACCTCCATAGCCGAAGCTGCCCTGCTTGGCACTATTGCGCCTGTTTTTACGGAGTTCTATTCTATTTTATTTCAAAAAAAGAGTTTTTCCTTAAAGGTTTTCCTTGGGTTGTCTCTAGCGCTTTTGGGTGCATATATTCTTATAAGCCAAAGCAGCTTCAGTGACACGAGCACCTTTGGTAACCTGTTAGCTGTTCTTTGTTCTATTGCAATGGCGGTGGTTCTTCTTGTTGGAAAAGACGTAAGGAAGAGTGTGGGAATTTTTGAGTATTCCCGTTGGCTGTTTTTTTATGCCGCTGTCTGTCTTTTTCTAATATCTCTTTATCAAAATGTAAATGTTCTCTCTTTTAATTATCAGGATTTTGGTTGGTTTGTTTTCCTTGCTGCTATACCCACCATGGTTGGCCATAATATATTTTACTTTTTAGTTAAAACTCTTAGCGCCACAACCGTTGCTGCTGTTCCCCTTGGGGAGCCTGTTATTTCTTCTGTTGGGGCTTTCTTTTTGTTTAACGAGCCGGTTGGTCTGTTTGTTGTTTTGGGGGGATCAATTACGCTTGTAGGTGTCTATATAATAATACGAAACGACGGCTAAACCGCCATTGGAGCTTTTATGCTTTCCATCGGGCTATACCCAATAAGCTGATAGTCTTTGGGTATAGACTTTAAAACATCTTCTATTGAATTAAATTTTGGAATTTGCAGGGTCGGTAGCTGCATGGGCTTACGCTGAATTTGCTCTTTTACCTGTTCAAAATGGTTGTTATATATGTGGCAATCGCCGCCTGTCCATATAAAGTCTCCGGGCTTTAGATTTAAAATTTCAGAAAAAATACACACCAAAAGACTGTAAGATGCAATGTTAAAAGGGACCCCTAAAAACATATCTGCGCTTCGCTGATAAAGCTGACAACTTAACTCGTCGTCCTGAACATGAAACTGAAACATTGCGTGGCACGGAGGTAGAGCCATTTCTTCAATTTTGTCCACATTCCACGCGCTTACTATGTGTCTTCTGCTGTTAGGGTTGTTTTTTAGGTCTAGAATTATTTTTTTTATTTGATCTTCTCCGCCAACATCTTTTCCCCAAGATCTCCATTGTTTTCCATATACAGGTCCCAACTCTTTTTGTGTTTCGTTGTTTGTATATCCAAGTTCAACCCCTTGTTTGTTAGCGTTGGCAGTCCAAATTGTTTTTTTTTCTACAACCTCTTCTCTTGTTTTCCCAAACTGTATTTCTGCTAGCCTTCTTTCATCCGTACTTCCCTCTAAAAACCAAAGCAATTCACTGACAACGCTTTTCCAGGCTAGTTTTTTTGTTGTTACAGCGGGAAAACTACTTCTAAGGTCAAAGCGCATTTGGTAACCAAAGACACCTTTTGTACCTATGCCTGTTCTGTCTTCTCTTTGTTTGCCGTCTTTAAGAATGTGTTCTAGCGCTGTTATATACTGTTTCACTTAATTTTTTTCCAAATCTGAAATTCTACGTTTTCATGTTTTTCAAACCAGGTTTTTTCAAAAAACCTCTCTATGCTGCTTAAAGACAAAAAGCCGTCACAATCGTATTCGCCGGGTATCCTGCTTAAATAAAACTCTTCGATTGTTTCTATAGCTTGTTCAACTATGTTGGGTCCGCCAATAACCCAGATCGTCTTATCAGCAAACTCCCACTTAAGCTTTTCAAGCTCACTGTTAAGATCTCCATAAATATATTTATCGGCCCCGGGAAAGCTTTCCTTCCTTGAGGTTGCCAAAACATTTATTCTGTTCGGAAGGGGCCACGGCATCAACGGATCTACCCATGTTTTTGAGCCCATTACAACCACATTATTTGTGGTGTTCTTTTTAAACCAACCAAGGTCTTTCTTGTTTTTTGGCCATGGTATTGTTCCGTTCTTGCTGACGCCTCCGTTGTTGTCGCAAGCTAAAATTGCCTTGATCACCTGGCCTTACTCGTCTTCAATTGGTTTTCCATCTTTATCAACTGTTCCTGCGGCTACTTGATACAGCTTATTGAAGCTGATATATTTTAATATGGCGCTGTTAGCCTGTTCTAAGGTAACCGCTTTTACCATGTTTGGATAACTGTCAAGATATGTTAGGTCGTTATAAACAACAGCTGCGTTCAAAATGCCACCCGCCAATCCTCCTGTTGTATCAAAACCAACCTGAAAACCGCCGACAAGGGTAGACTTAGTAACATCAAGCTCTTTCTGTGTTATTCCTTCTTCCGCCCACTTCTTAATCTCTCTAAGGGTTGAGCTTTCTCCTTTTGAAAGAAGTTTTGGTGAAAAGGTCCCTCCAACCATCCAATAGCCGTCGTTGCTGTTTCCAAACCCGCTCAGAGAAGAGTTAATCCCATAAGTTAGACCTTCTTTTACCCTAACTGTTTGCATCAACCTGGCAGAAAAATTTCCTCCCAACGCGTGTGTCGCCAAATAAAGAGGTAAGTAGTCTGGGTGATATCTGTCTATTCCAAGAGCTGTTCCAACAACAAAATCTGTACTTGTTTTGTCTTGCATGGTTATATACACCTTGTTTGAAGCCTTAACTCCAACTTTCTTTTCCTCTTTGTTTTTGAGTGGTGACTGCTTCCAGTTCTTAAAGTTTTCTTTGATTATGTTTTCCATTTTGACATGATCAACATCTCCAACAACAACCAACACCATAGAGCCAAGACCGTAGTTTTCACCATGATACGCTTTCAAGCTCTCTGGTGTTATCTTCTTTATTTGCTCTATTGCTTGATCTGGATTTGTTGGGGAGTTTTGGTGGTCAGTCCCGTAAAAAGCCTGGAGCATATTGTTCATTGCATTTCCCCTTGTGCTTTCTTTAGATCTTTTATACCCAGCTATTTGTCTTTTCTTAGACTTTTCGAGGTCCTCTTCTGCAAAGAGGGGGTTTTGTAGTTGGTCGGCTAACAAACCCAAAACCATGTTTGTGTCTTCTGATAAAAACTTCCCACTAAAACCAACCCTTGCTTGACCATTAAAGAAACTTAAGCGTGCTCCGGCAGACTCAAGCTTTTCACTAATCTCGAACTTTGACATGTTGGTTGTTCCCTGATCAAGCATGGCTGCAACCATATCTGCGGTTCGGCTGTTTTTTGTAGAATAAATATCTCCACCCAACATACTTCCTCTCATGGTTACAACGCCTGTACCGCGCTTAAGGGTTAAAAGTCTTATGCCCTTAACTGGTTCTGTTTCTATTATTTTTGATGATAAGGTCTCTTCCTCTTCTGAATAATGTTTTAGTTTCATTTTTTCCAACTCTTTAGCGCTTGTTGCTGCTTTTTTTCCTTGGCCGCCCTGTCCCAAAGGAATGAAATATCCTATAGTGCTTAAGTCTTCCAGAAAATATTTATTTACTATTCTTTTTATGTCTTCTTTTGTTACTGCACTAATCTTTTCTCCATATGTGGTATATAAAGTCCAGTCTCCGCTGGCTATTGCCTCGTTTAACCCGCTGGCTATTGCATAGCTGCCATCTTGTGAAAATTTCATGGAGGCAATAAGCTGTGATTGTGCTTTTTTAACCTCTTCGTCTGTTACGCCGTCCTTCTTGATTTTTTCATATTCTTCAACAATTGCTTTTTCTACTGTTTTGTGATCAACCTCTGGGGACAGGTTTGCATAAACAGTGAATAGGCCAGGGTCTCTAAAAAGGGAGTCCCAAATGTAAACGCTGGTGGTTAAGCCTTTGTCGGTTATATTCTTATAAAACCTGCTGTTTTTCCCAGATGAAAGGATAGAAGACAAAACCATGAAGGCTGGTGCGTCCGGATCTGTTTTAGAAGGTGTTTTGTGGGCAACGCCCACTATTCCCTGTTGTCCTGCTCTTTTGAGAGTAACTGTTCTAATACCTTCTTGTTTTGGTTCAGCAGTATAAACCTCAGGAATTGGTTTCATGCTTTTTCTTATCTTCCCAAAGTGTTTTTTGATCATTGCTAGCGCATCTGCTTCTGAAAAATCTCCTATAGCTATTGCCGTTGCATTGTTTGGCCAATAAAAGGTGTCATAAAATTCCCTTAGCCTTTCAATAGAGACATTTTCAATGTCTTCTTTCCACCCTATTGTTGAGTGGTGATAGGGGTGGGCTTGATAGGCGGTTGCCCATATGTTTTCATCCAACACTCCAGATGGGCTATTTTGACCTCTTTCAAACTCGTTTCTTACAACTGTCATTTCAGACTGTCTATCTTCTTCTTTTATATATGCGTTTCTCATTCTATCTGCTTCAATTTCAATTAAAGTTTCGAGATGTTCGCTTGGCAGTACAGCAAAATAATTTGTTCTATCCAGCCATGTTGTCGCATTCATTCTTGCGCCCAAAGATTGGAGTGTCTGGAAAACTGAGTTGCCTTTTTTTGTATTAAATTTTCTCGACCCCTTAAACATTAAATGTTCTAAAAGATGTGTAGACCCCGTATATCCAATAGCCTCATTTCTCGACCCCACCTCATATGTAACCATAAACGTGGCAACAGGCGCAGTGTTGTCTTGTTTTAATAAAACCCTGAGCCCGTTTGATGTCATTGTGTATTCTTTTATACCTCCGGACTCTTTAACAAACTCAAATCCATAAAATTTTTCTTTTGACATAACAGCTCCCATAAATAATAATGTTAAAATTAATTTCTTCATTTTTTCTCCTTTAAAGTTTAACTATTTCCATGGAATAAACCGGGAAACGTTGGACATATAATCTATATATTCTTGCCCAAATATGCCAACAAGGTATTCTTCTTCTTTAATAACCATTTTAGACCACAACAAATACTGCAACGGAACTAAAAAGAGCAACAAATAAGAGCCGTACCACAAAGATGTAAGCACGTTGATATGAAAAATAACAACAGTATATATTGGGTGGCGAATAAAAGAGTATATGCCTTTTTTAGACAGCTTTTTTCCTCTGTTTTTCGGCGGCAAGCTAAACAAAGTCCAAAACAAAATAAAAAGCATTTCTAAAAAAACTAAAACAAAAAAAACGTTAACCAGCAATCCTCCCGTTGTGTACCTTTTTATATTAAACGCTGTCTCATATTGCAGCGTTAAACAAATTAACAAGACTGACAAGGCTAGCCCGGGTGGTCCAACATTCCAGAGCCTTTTGTAGTGCTTTGGATTAAGCCAGTTTTTAAGATCTAACATCAGCCGCGTGGTCCAAAAACAGCTGTTCCTACCCTTATAGACGTTGACCCCTCGCAAACAGCTATTTGATAGTCTCCGCTCATTCCCATTGAAAGGGTTTTTATGCTTATACCTTCTACTTCTTTGAGCTCGTCAAAAAGTTTTTTTGTTTTTTTGAAAGACTCTGCTATCATGTGAGCATCTTTTGTGTTTGGTCCCATGGTCATCAAGCCTTCAACCTGTATACCTGACATATTAATGCACTCTAAAATTTCTTTTTTTTCACTGGGTTTAAAGCCTGCTTTTTTGTCTTCTCCGCTGCTGTTAATTTGCAACAAAACCCTTTGGCGCTTTCCGATGCTTTCGGCGGCTTTTGATATTTTTTGAGAAAGCCTTAGAGAATCAACAGAGTCTATTGTGTCAAAAATTTTGACGGCTTTTTTTGCCTTGTTTGATTGTAGCCTACCAATTAGTCTTTTTTCTACCTTATCTATGTTGTTTATTTTAGGAAATTTTTGTTCTGCTTCTTGAACCCTATTTTCGCCAATTGATTTTGCCCCAGCTTCTATTGCTTCTTCGACTTCCTTTGGTAATCTGGTTTTGGTTACAACAACTATATCAATGTGAGGCTTGTCTTTTAAGCTACTCTTTAAGGTCTGTAGATTCTGTGTTATTGTTTTCATCTTCTTCTTCTTCAGACATAATTCTGGTGATTGATGAGACAAGAGTTCCTTCACCAAGCTTAATTAGTTTAACGCCCTGTGTTGCTCTTCCTATTGATCTAATCTGAGCAACCGGAAGCCTTATTAAAACGCCCTGGTTTGTTATAATCATTAGGTCATCTTTTTCTACAACCTCTTTTATGGTAACCATTTTTCCAACCTTGTCGGTTGTTTTCATTGTTAATACGCCCTTTCCACCTCTTTTTTGGGCGCGATACTGTGAAATCTCAGTTCTCTTTCCAAAACCTTTTTCAGTTGCAACGAGAACGGTTCCTTCTCTTTTGATTAATAACATTCCAACCAGTCTGTCGTCTTCAGAGCTAAGCGTTATTCCCTTAACTCCCATTGTTTTTCTGCCGCTTGCTCTTATTTGCTCTTCAGAAAACCTAATGGACTTTCCGTTTCTCGTTCCGAGCAGAATGTCGTTATCTCCAGTTGAAACTCTGGCCTCTATCAGCCTATCTCCATCCCTAATTTCAACAGCATATATACCTTTTTTTCTTGGGTTAGAGTATGCAGAAAGCTTGGTTTTTTTGACCATACCCTTTTCTGTTGCCATTACCACATAATGGTCTTCATTAAATTCTTTTACGCTTATAAAAGCACTAACCTTTTCGTCTGGTTCACATCCAATAAGGTTAACAATTGCCCTGCCTTTAGCAGCTCGTCCCCCCTCTGGTATATCATAAACCTTTACCCAGTAACACTTTCCTTTGTCTGTAAAAAATAAAATGTAGCTGTGGGTGTTTGCAACAAACAGGTGTTCTACAAAATCTTCCTCTCTAGAAGAGGCCCCTTGAACGCCCCTTCCTCCTCTTCTTTGACTTCTATAGGTGCTTAGACTTGTTCTCTTTATGTAGCCGTTGTGCGTAATGGTTAAAACCATTTCTTCTTCAGCTATCATATCCTCTATACTAAGACTTGTAAAGTCTTCTATGATTTCTGTTCTTCTTTCCTCTCCATATTTTTCTTTGATTTCTAAAAGTTCTTCTTTTATAATTGACATTCTTTTTGATTCGCTCTCTAAGATACCTTTAAGCTCTGCAATGTGTTGTATTATGTCCTTATACTCGCTAATAATTTTATCTGTTTCTAGGCCTGTCAATCTTTGTAATCTCATGTCTAAGATTGCCTGTGATTGTATCTCTGTCAAGCCAAAACCGTCCATCAAAGACTTTCTTGCGGTAAGGGGGTCCTTGCTTTTTTTAATTGTTTCAACGATCTTGTCTATGTTTTTTAGAGCAATTTTAAGACCCTCTAAAATATGTGCCCTCGCCTCTGCTTTTTTTAGATCAAATTCTGTTCTTTTTACTACTACGTCCAGCCTAAATGATATGAAAACCTCTAAAAGCTCTTTTAAAGACATTACTTTTGGTGTTCCGTCTACCAAGGCAAGTAAAATTATTCCAAAAGTATCTTGAAGTTGAGTTTGTTTATAAAGCTGGTTTAATACAACCTCTGGAACTGCATCTCTTTTGGTTTCAATCACAACCCTCATTCCATCTTTGTCTGACTCATCTCTAAGTTCTGCAATGCCCTCTATTTTTTTATCTCTTGCTAGGTCGGCAATTTTTTCTATCAAGTTTGCTTTGTTAACCTGGTATGGAAGTTCTGTTATTATTAAAGAATCTCTTCCTCTGTTAGAAGGCTCAACGTGTGCTCTTCCTTGCATAATAACCTTTCCTCTTCCTGTTTCATATGCGTCTTGAATTCCTTTAACCCCTAACGCTTTTCCTGCTGTAGGAAAGTCTGGGCCCTTAATGTGTTTCATTAGGTCTTTTGTTTCACATTCGGGATTATCCATTAATTCAACAAGTCCTCCCACTAATTCAGAAAGATTGTGTGGTGGAATTTTTGTTGCCATGCCAACTGCTATACCCTCTGATCCATTTACCAGCAAGTTTGGATAAACAGCTGGTAAAACTGCTGGTTCTTTTAACGTCTCGTCAAAATTTGTTGTCCAGGGGATTGTTTCTTTCTCAATATCTCTTAGGAGTTCGCTTCCAATTCTAGACATTCTTGACTCCGTATATCTCATTGCAGCAGCCCTATCTCCATCAACAGACCCAAAGTTTCCTTGACCTTGCACCAATTCATGTCTCATAGAAAACTCCTGTGCCATTCTTACAAGGGCGTCGTAAATAGAGCTATCACCGTGTGGGTGATATTTACCTAAAACCTCACCAACCACTCTAGCTGATTTCTTATAAGGCCTGTTCCACATAGCAGACATTTCGCTCATGCTAAACAAAATTCTTCTGTGCACTGGTTTTAGTCCGTCTCTAGCGTCGGGAAGCGCTCTCGACATAATAACAGACATCGAATAGTTTAAATAGCTTTCTTCGAGCTCTTTAACTAATTGTTTATCTAAAATATTGTCTCTACCAAGGTCCATTTTATATATCTATGTTTGTTGCAAACTTTGCTCTTTCTGTAATAAATCTTCTTCTGTGCTCTACTTCGGACCCCATCAACTCTCTAAACCTTACGTTCGTTTCCTCTTCCATAATATGATCAACTGTTACCTGTATTAAGGTTCTAGTTTCTGCGTTCATTGTTGTTTCCCAGAGTTGTTCTGCGTTCATTTCTCCTAGACCTTTATACCTTTGAATGTCTATTTTTGTTTTATTTTCTGACTCAAGTCTTCTTATAATGTTGTCTCTTTCTTCATCCGTATACGCATATCTTTCTTTTTTTCCCTGCTTTAATTTGTAAAGGGGTGGCATAGCCATATATAAATAGCCTCCTTGGACAAGGCTCTTCATTTTTCTCCAAAAGAATGTTAACAACAAGGTTCTTATATGACTACCATCAACGTCGGCGTCTGTCATAATTACTATTTTATGGTATCTTAAGCTTTCGGGATTAAAGCTGTTAGGGTCGTCTTCATCTTCTCCAAAACCGCACCCTAGCGCTGTTATCATAGATTGTATTTCGTTGTTGGCTAAAAGCTTGTCTTCTCTTGCTTTTTCTGAATTAATAACCTTTCCACGTAGGGGTAAAATAGCCTGGGTTCTCCTGTCCCTTCCTTGTTTAGCTGTGCCTCCAGCGGAGTCTCCCTCAACAAGAAACAGCTCACATTGCATTGGGTCTTTGTTTGAACAGTCTGCTAATTTTCCTGGAAGTGTTGTTGATCCTAATCCCGATTTTTTTCTTACCAACTCTCTTGCCTTTTTAGCGGCTATTCTTGCTCTTGCTGCCTCTGCTGCTTTTTCAATAATTCTTTTTCCTATTTTGGGGTTTTGTTCTAAAAATGCCTGTATTCCATCATATACAACATTGTCTACAAGACCCTTCACTTCACCATTACCCAACTTGGTTTTTGTTTGTCCTTCAAATTGCGGCTCTTGAACCTTAACAGAAAGAACAACGGTTAGGCCTTCTCTAAAATCATCTCCAGACAATGAAAACTTTTCATTCTTTTTTGTTTTAATTAGTTCATTTTTGTTGGCATAATTATTTAATGCTCTAGTTAGTGCTGATCTAAAGCCTGACAGGTGTGTACCCCCTTCTATTGTGTTAATGTTATTTACAAAGGAAAAGATATTGCTATTATAGTTTGTACTATATCTAAGGGCCAAATCAACGGGCACTTCTATGTCTTCTTTGTTTACCACAATAACCTCTTCGTGTATTAAATCTTCATTACCATCTAAATATTTAACAAAGTCTGACAAACCTCCAGGAAAACAATATTCTGTCTCTGTTTCTTCAGGTTCATTTATTAGTTTTATTGATAGGTTTTTATTTAAATATGCTAATTCTTTTAGCCTTCCTTTTATAACCTCTTCTTCAAACCCTTTATGTGAAAAAACAGTTTCGTCGGGTTTAAATGAAACTGTGGTTCCTGTTTTATCGCTTTTACCAATTTTTTCTACTTTAGTTGTAGGTTGTCCTATTTTATATTCTTGTTTGTAATGAAAGCCGTCTCTATGAACTTCTGCAACTAGGCTTTCTGAGAGAGCGTTTACTACAGATACACCAACGCCGTGTAATCCACCAGAAACTTTATAAGTATTTTTATCAAATTTACCGCCGGCATGCAACACTGTCATTACCACCTCTAAAGCTGGCTTTCCTTCAGTTTTGTGTATTTCTATAGGAATTCCACGACCATCATCTTCAATAGAAATAAAACCATCATTTCTAATGGTTACAACAATAGAACTACAAAAACCAGCTAATGCTTCATCGATACTGTTATCAACAACTTCGCTAACTAAATGATGGTATCCTCTTTTACCAACATCACCTATGTACATTGCCGGTCTTTTTCTTACAGCTTCTAATCCTTTTAAGACAGATATTTTGTCAGCACCGTAATTATTACTCATTGATCCTCACCGGCATTAATAAAATAGTCGTTTTTTGATTATCTACATTAGGCAAAAACAGTGTAGCAGATAAAGAATCTTTAAAAGAAAAAATAATTTCTTCATCTGGATATTTTGAAACTGCTTCCTTCAAATAAACAGCATTAAATCCTATTGATATTTCTTCTCCTGCATATTTTGCGGATTTTAAAGGGGCATGAACTGTTTTACTTTCAGGCTGATTAATGCTTTTAAAATATACTTTGCCCTCTGTTAAATGTAACGATATTTGATTGGTATTTTTATTGGTAGCAATAGAAGCTGCTTTAATATTATTCAACATTTCTGTTTTGTTGGCAGTAAGTGTTAAAGGATTTTCTTTAGGAATTACTGCATTATAGTTAGGATATTTTTCATCTATTATTTTTGAATAAAAAACATCCTTTTCATTATTAGTAAAAATATAGTTTCCACTTATTATGAGATTTGTTTCTGATTGACCATCTAAGAAGGTGCTTAATATTGATAAAAACTTTTTAGGTATAATAAAAGATCCATTTATATTTGTTGTATTCTGTTTTGAAATTTTAACAAGACGATGACCATCTGTTGCAACAAAATCTACAGTGTTTTCTAAAAAATTAAAACAAGCTCCATTCAGGGCCGGCTTGGTAGGCTCATTATTTATTGCATACATTAATGAAGAAATAATATCTTTCAAATTTAATGTTTTAATACAAAATAAATTATCGTGTTTGTTATCTGGTACTTCAGGATAATCCTGAAAAGGTACAGTCGAAATATCAAAAGAAACTCCAGCCTCAGATTTAATATTAATATGAGGACCTGAAACCTTAATATCTACCCTTCCATCATCTAAAACATTAATAATATCATTCATTTCTGACGTTGGAAATAAACATTCACCATCTGAACTAACCGAAGCATTGATTTGAGTTTTAACACCCACCTCAAGATCTGTTGAATGTAGAATTACTCCCGCAGGAGATGATGATATATAAGTATAATTGACTAAAGGGTTTTGAGATTTTAATTGAGTTGTTTTAGATAGTTTAGAAAATGACTGTTGTAGTTCTTTTTTGGTGGTTGAAATATTCATAATTAACCTTCAATATTATAATAATAATGCGGTGAGTACAAGATTAAATTGGCATATATATTTTAAATATATTTATATATAAAAATTAATCATATTAGTATGAAACTGGAAATGTGGATAAAAAGATAAATTTTATATTTTGTGGTCAATAATTATATAAAAATATGTTGTAAAAAATAAGTTAATAACTTGTGAAAAACATATTAATAACTTGAAGGAAAAATATTATTTTAATCATCCGTTAATTTGTGGATAAGTTAGTGGATTTCTTTTTATATAAAACTGTGTTTTAATTTCATTAATCCAATCTTGATACCAGTCTGATTTTTTCTTACTTAGAGCCATCTTTTCTAATTCCAACCAATTGTTTTTTAATGAAGGAGGCCCCCCTTCTTTAATTTCATCAACCCATATTAGATGATAGCCAAAATCAGTTTTAATAGGGTTACTAATTGTTTTAACTTTTATAGTAGATATTTCTTTTTTTAATTCAGGTACTTGATAATATTCTAAATCAATTAATCCTAAAAACCCGCCACTACCATTACTGGTTTTGTCTTCTGAAAAATCGATAGCAGATTTATAAAAATCATCAAAACTATTTATGTTGTTTTTGAGGTTAAAAATAGCATCATATGTTTTTTTCTTATCTAAGTCAGTCGTTTCTGTTTTGATTAAAATGTGTCTAGCTAATACTTTTTCTCCCGTTCTTTCAAGAACCTCAATTAAATGATGTCCGTATTGAGTTTTAATAGGTTCTGTTAAAAAATTTTTATCTATAGTAAAAACAACCTTATCAAATTCTTGAACAAATACACCCCTAGAAACATATCCTAAATTACCACCCTGATTTTTAGAACCCGGATCTGCAGAGAAATTTTTTGCTGCATCTTCAAAGCTTATTTCATTATTTAAAATTTTGTTCCTTAATTCTTTAGCTTTATTAAATGAAATTTCTATTGATTCTTGAGAGGGTTTTATTTCTTTTAAAATATGATAAGTTTTATAAAGAGTCGGAAACAAAGGTATACTATCTTTATAAACATTAAAAAAATCTTCTACCTCAGAACGGGTAATATTGATTGATTGAGATATTTCGTTAGTATATTTTTCTGCTAAAATTTTTCCTTTAATATCGTCTCTATATTCTCTCTTAAAATCAGAAATTTTTTTACCCAGAGCCTTTTCTGCTAATTCTTTACTGCCACTTTGATTAATAATATTTTGAATTTGTTGGTCTAAAGCCCTTTCAACGTCTTTATCTGAGACTTCAACTGAATCTTTTTCCGCCATTTCTATGATTAACAATTGTTCAACCATGCTTTCTCTAGAGGAATCTAAAATTTTTTTATATTCGACAGGACTGGTAGTTGGATTTATCTGCTGTTGAGCAGCAATAGCATTCGCTGCCAACACTACGTCACTCATTAATACAATTTTATCTTCGACTACAGAGACAACACTCTCTAGAAGTATTTCTTCTTGTGCTTTTAAAAAAGACAAAAACAATATTATATATAAAAAATAATTCATTATGTTTATTTCACGTGAAACGGACGTTTTAAATATACTAATAAAATTGAAATATCCGATGGTCTAATGCCATTAATCCTTTGAGCTTGACCAACTGTTTGTGGTTTAATGTTAATAAATTTTTCCCTGCTTTCATTAGAAAGACTTTTAATTTTATTATAATCAAAATTGTCAGGAATAATCATGTTTTCATATATTTTTATTTTATCTATCTCTTCTTTTTGTCTATTAATATAACCACTGTATTTAATAATTGTTTCTGCTTCAAATAAAATTTCGTTTTTCATGTGTTTTGAGAGATTGTTTTTTAATTCTAAAACCTCCACACCTAGATCTGCTATTAAAACCCCTGGTCTTTTTAATATATTAGCCATTCTGGTGGGCTCCCCAATTTCTTTTTCCTTTAATTTATTTAATCTTTTGTTTATTGCTTCCGGGTTGATGTTATTTTCATTAAGATAATTAACAACATCTAAGGTCTTTTCTATTTTTTCGCTTAATTTATCTAGTGTTTTCTCGTTGAGAAGTTTATATTTTTTAGATATTTCTAATAATCTTTGATCTGCATTAGAAGACCTTAATTGAAGTCTATATTCAGCTCTTGATGTAAACATTCTATAGGGCTCATTCGTGTCTTTTAAAATTAAATCATCAACAAGCACCCCTATATAAGCATCATTTCTTTTTAAAACCAAAGGATCTTCTTTTAAAATAAAACATGATGCATTTATCCCCGCCATAATTCCTTGTGATGAAGCTTCTTCGTATCCAGAAGTTCCATTAATTTGACCAGCCATAAACAACCCAGACACCGCCTTGCTTTCAAGAGTGTTTTTTAATTGAGAAGGATAAAAGAAATCATATTCAATTGCATAGCCAGGTCTTATAAATTCAACATTTTCTAAGCCTTTAACCGTCTTAAGTGAGTTTAGTTGTATTTTTTCTTCAAGACTTGTGGAAAACCCATTAACATATATCTGTTCTGATTTGCTCCACTCAGGCTCAAGTTGCAAAACATGTGATGGGTTTTGGTTAAACTTATAAACTTTATCTTCTATAGACGGACAATATCTTGGACCGGTTGCCATGTTTTTCCCAGAATACATTGCAGAGGAAGAAAGATTGTTCATAATAATATCATGGGTGTTTTCGTTTGTTCTAAAAGAAAAACAAGGCTCATCTTTTGGTTTAAAATTTTCTGTTCTGTACGAGAGGGGAGAGGGTATTTTATCTCCAAAACCAGCATCACCCATTTTCCAATCAACTGATGACCTTTTTATTCTTGGAGGTGTTCCGGTCTTTAATCTTCCAGACTTAAGACCAAGACTATTGAGATTTTCAGTTATTCCTTCAGCTCTTTTTTCTCCATATCTGCCAGCATTAATTTGTTTAGAACCAATATGAATTAATCCATTTAAAAAAGTACCACAGGTTAATATTACAGAAGAACACACTATTTTTGATCCATCTTTTAAAAAAACTCCAGAAACAGAATTATTTTTAACATCTAAAGAAACCACTTCTCCCTCAAAAACATCAAGGTTTTTTTCTTTTATATACTCTTGGGCAATTTTTTCATAAAGGTTTTTGTCAATTTGCGATCTCGGAGACCATACCGACCTACCCTTTGATTTGTTAAGCGTTTTGCTTTGTAAGGTTGAAAGGTCGGCAAAAAACCCCATAATTCCACCCAAAACATCAACCTCTTTTACCATTTGACCCTTAGCTAATCCACCCACAGCTGGATTGCACGATGTTCTTCCCACAGAATTCTTGTCCATCGAAACTAATATAGTTTTTATTCCTCTTTTATGAGCAATAAGAGAGGCCTCAATTCCGGCGTGTCCTCCCCCAACAACAACCAAATCATATTTATTTTTTATGTGTTTCACGTGAAACTATTTTCCAACACAAAAAGACGAAAAAACTTCATCAAGAACATCATCTTTTGTTGTTTTTGAGGTTATACTATCAAGAAAATCAATTGATCTATTAATATCTTCAACTATTAATTCTAAAGAATCGCCACCCAAAAGGAGAGAGAGGGCATCTTTTACGTGTTTAAGCGCGCTCTCAACAGCTATACACTGTCTTTTAGATGTTAAAAAGGTGTCGTGTTCTATATCTTCATTTATTAGAGCCTTATATATTGTCTCTTTTAGTTTTTGAATGTTATCTCCCGTCTTAGCAGAAATAATAACATCATAATCCCCGTCAGGCGTATTTATGTCTGATTTATTAAAAACGTGAATATATTTATCTTTACTAAAAGAGCGGCCGGCATTATTTAAATAAATAACAAGATCTGCATTTTTTTCTTCGGCCAAAGATCTTTCAACACCAATTTTTTCAACACGGTTATTTGATTCTCTAATTCCAGCTGTATCTTTTAAAAGTATTGGCAAACCGTCAATGTTAATATTTTTTTCGACAACATCCCTGGTTGTGCCCTCAATCTCAGTAACTATTGATTGGTTTTTATTAACAAGGAGATTAAAAAGCGTGGACTTTCCAGCGTTTGGTGGTCCTAAAATTACCACTGAGGCACCAAGCTGAAACATCCTTGTTTCGTTAAATGCATCAACACAGCTCTTAAGTGTTTCAACAGATTTTGAGAGCGCGCCCTTAGAGTTTTTAATAAGGTTTGGCTGTAGGTCTTCCTCTGATATGTCAAGGTTAAATTCAAGGTTGGCAACAACCGATACAAGGTCAGACTTAATAAGACCTATCTTTTTTGACAAACCGCCTTTAAGGTTTTTAACCCCAGCTTTTACTCCAGCTATAGATTTAGAATGAATTATTGCTGATACCGATTCGGCCTCTGATAGGTCCAGCCTTCCATTTAAAAAAGCCCTTTTTGTAAACTCTCCAGGTTCGGCAAGGCTTGCCCCACCACCAACGGAAAGATCAATTATTTTTGAAATGATATTTGGGTTTCCATGACATGAAACCTCAACAAGGTTTTCTCCGGTGTAAGAGTTCGGCCCCAGGTAGCTTGTCACAACAGCTTCATCAAAAATCAAGCCGTCTTTGTCAACAAGTAAGCATATTTTAGAACCAGGAGATTTTTCATTAAAAGGACAATCTTTTATAAAATTAGATACATTTTTTATAGCATCTTTACCTGAAATTCTAACAACGGCAATACCGCTTGTGCCTGGTGGGGTTGAGCAAGCAACAATTGTCATGCTTAACTGCCTATAGAAGAATTGTTTGGAGCTTCGTTGTTTATTATCTTTTGTTGAAGTATTTGCATTATGTTAAAACACAAATAATATAAGTTTAATCCAGAGGGAAAAGCATAAAACAAGAAAAACATCATACCAGGAAACATGTATTTCATCATTTGCTGAGTTGCTTCTTGGGCCGGATCCCCTCCAGCGGGCTGTGTAGCAGAGCTAAGCTTCATTGTGTAATACATAGAGAAAGACATTAAAAAGGGCAATACATTAACAGGTATTCCACCCACAACAAACAAGGTGTCAGCAGCAGACAAATCATTTATCCATAAAAAGAAAGACTCGCCACGAAAAGCTATGGTGTTTCTAAACACCATAAAGACAGACATAAGTATTGGCATTTGGATTAGAAGGGGTAAACAACCAGCAAGAGGGTTAATTTTGTTTTCTTGAAACAGGGCCGCCATTTTTTGTTGTTGTAGGGTCGGGTTGTTTTTGTATTTAATCTTTATTTGGTTCATAAGAGGGGAAATCTCTTGCATTTTTTTTGAAGACCTAAGCTGTTTTGCCATTAGTGGGTATGTTACAAGCTTTATTAGGATAGCAAATAACACAACCACAACACCGTAGTTTGGTATAAACCCGTATAACATTACCATAATACTATAAACAAGCCAAGAAACAGAAGAAAGCCACTGCCACCCAAGGATTTTTTCCTCGAGACTAACACCAAGATTCTCAACGCTAGAGTAATCAAGCGGGCCTAAGTAAAACTTATTTTTTTCAAGGTTGATGTCTTGAGTTATGTTTACATCCACACCCGCCCTTAGAGGGGTAGGATATTTTATAATTTCAACCAAATCTGATTTTTGTGGAACAAAAAACAAACCAAAATATTTTGTTCTGTAACCCGCAAAGTCGGCTTGGCCAACATACTTCTTTTCTTCTGAATCAATATTGTTTGTGCTTGAGGATCCAAAAAACCCAGCAGCACCAACTCTAAAAGATTCTATGCTTCCAGCCTGACTGACCAAAGCCTCCATAAACATAGCGTCTTGAGCGCCCTCGTGTTCGGGTAAACCGCCAGCCCAAGAAACAGTGTATTTTTCGTCCAAGGAAATATCTTTTAAGCTTCTTAAAGACACAGAAATATCTATTTCATAAGAATTATAACTAAAGACCAATTCTTTTGTTACAGGCCTCCCAAGGTGTTCTGTAGCAAAAATGAATGAGGCCTTTGGCTTAACATCAGAGAGCTCAACCGACCCACCAGAGACCAACCTCCAGTTTTTGTCCAAAGAAACAACCTCCCCAGACTGATTAACAAAGCTTACAACAAGGTTTTTTGTATTATAGTCATCAATTAAGTTTAGAGAGTCCTCTGATTTTTTAAGGTGTTTGGATAGCGTAAACGAAACAATTGATCCTCCCCCTGTATTACTAATTTCTGCAACATAGTTCTTACCATCAACAGTATAGTTTTGTCTTTCAACCTCAAGACTTTCTACTGTTGTGGTTGTAGGGTTTTCGGGTTTTGTTTCAGAATATTTTTCAACCAAAGAACTGTCGGGAACAACAAGGTCTTCTTTGTCTTTTTCAGATGGAGATATAAGCTCAAGATAGCTTGGCCACAATAATAAAATTGCACCGATTAAAATAAAACCAGTGAGAGTTTTGCGATCCATTTTATGAAGAAACGGTAAGACGTTTACGACCTTTTTTCATACGAGAAGATAAAACCTTCTTGCCGCCAACGGTCGACTTTCTTTTCATAAAACCGTGCTTATTTTTCCTTTTTCTGTTGCTAGGTTGATAAGTTCTTTTCATAATAATGTATTGCCGAAATATAGTTTAATAAAACTATTTGTAAAACAAATAAAAGATATATAGAAACCCAAAAAGTTCTATGTAACAAGCCAAAAAGAGTGTAATGTATTTAATATTCAAATAAAAATATGTTAATAACATGTGGATAACTAATGGATTATAAAGAAATTTGGAAAAAAACAAACGACGATCTTAAAAGCAGCCTCCCCGCGCATGCGTATGAGGCTTGGATTGAAACGCTTTCTCCCGTAGGGATAACCAACAAAATTTTTATTGTTGAGGCACCCAATCAGTTTGCTTATGATTGGATTATCAACAACTATCAGGACATCATATCTTCGTCGCTAAAAGAGGTAGAAGAGGGCCTACAATTAAAGATTTCTATAGCCCCGCAATCTGAACAAAACATCTCTTCTGTTGAGCTTGACAGCGAAGAAACAACAAAACAAAGCAACGCCGGCAAAAGAAGCAATATAAACCCTTCAAATATTTTTTCTTCGTTTATTGAGGGGCCAAATAATGTATTTGCAAAAAATGCCGCACATAAGGTTGCAAGCGCCCCCGGCTCTGCAGACTTTAATCCATTAATAATTTATGGTGGCGTTGGGTTGGGAAAAACACACCTATTACACTCAATTGCAAATGAGCTAATAGGGTCTAAAAAAGAAATGAACGTGGTTTTGGCATCTTCTGAAAAATTCACAAACGATTTTATTGCGAGCATTCAAGAAAATAAAACACTCGATTTTTCTAAGGTTTATAGAAACGCTGATGTTTTGTTAATTGATGATATACAATTTTTTCAAGGAAAAGAACAAACCCAAGAACAGTTTTTTCACACATTTAACGAGCTATATACAAACGGAAAACAGATTGTTATGACCGCAGACAGGTATCCAGGGGAAATGGTTGGGCTGCAAGACAGGCTGCTGTCAAGGTTTGAGTCCGGGCTACACGCAGATATTCAGCCGCCGGACTTTGAAACAAGAGTTGCAATATTGTCTACCAAAGCAAAACAAAACAACATGCAAATTGAAGGAAGCCATCTAGAAAAAATAGCATCACACGTTAGAACAAACATAAGAGACCTAGAAAGCTGCGTTACTAAAATATTTGCCCATGCAACCCTTTCGGGCGACAAAATAAATGAAGCGCTTGTCGAATCTATAATTAGAGAAAGACTTGGAGATCAGGGGTATGGCCAGGTTAACATGCAAGACGTAGTAAGCGGTGTCTGCAGCATATTTTCTGTTTCGCAGGAAGAAATGGTTGGACAGTCTAGGAGAAAAAATATTGCAG
Source organism: uncultured Fidelibacterota bacterium (assembly GCA_902624275.1). Lineage (GTDB taxonomy): Bacteria > Fidelibacterota > Marinisomatia > Marinisomatales > Marinisomataceae > Marinisoma. The sequence continues at coordinate 313,550 of CACNWW010000001.1, read as the reverse complement.
AAGCAAGACAGGTTGCTGCATATCTTGCAAGAGAGGTTTTAGATATGCCTTTAAGCGAAATAGGCGTCCACCTAGGAGGAAGAGATCACACAACAATTATGCACGCACACAAAAAGGTCTCAGAACTATTAAAAAATGACGATAAATTTAAAAGAAGAGTAGATATTATTTATAACGAGCTAAATCTTAGCTAAAGGAAGAAAAATGGCAAAAGGAACTGTAAACAAAGTAACACTTATTGGTAGGCTTGGACAAGACCCAGAAATAAGGTTTACCGGAGACGGCGCGGCCGTAGCAAGCTTCAGCGTGGCAACAAACGAGTCATGGAAAAGCAAAGACGGTGAAACACAAGAAAGAACAGAGTGGACAAAGGTGACCGTATTTGGATCAACCGCAGAAAAATATGTTCAGCCGTATGTTAAAAAAGGAACCTTGGTTTATATAGAGGGGTCTTTAAAAACAGACAAATGGCAAGACAAGGACGGAAATGAAAGATATTCAACCGGCGTAGTTGCAAACAACTTTGGGGGTGTACAAATCTTAGGCGGAGGAGAAAGCAGCCTAGACACCTCATCTGGAATGAACCAAGAGCCTGTAAAAAAAGAAAACCTTGACCAGACAGTAGAAGACGACGACCTACCTTTTTAAAGAATGAGAGAACCCCACCCAAGAAGTTGGCCGGTAAGGTATGTTGTCGGGGTTTTTTCGCTTTTTTTGTGCAAAGTTCTTACAAAGTTTTCTGTTGAGGGTAGAAAAAACCTACCCCCCACAGGTCCTTACATAATAGCTCCAAATCACATAGACGATGTTGATCCGGCGCCAATAACAGCCGCGGTAGTTAAGCCAATTACATATCTCATGGCCGAAGATCAGGCAGAGCTTCCTTGGTATAAGGCCTGGGGACCGTGGTGTTATGGAGTTATGTTGGTAAACAGATCAAACCTTCAAGTCTCTACAATAAAAAACATTCAAAAACAAATAAAGAAAAAAGAAAGAATCTGTATTTTTCCAGAAGGAACTGTAAAAGGGGACGGCTTAAAAGAAGGCAAAAGGGGGGTCGCATATTTTGCAATTAAAAACGGAATACCAATAATTCCAACCGCCGTAATCGGTACGAAGGGAATTTTAGAAAAAGTAAAATCAATGAAAAGAGAAAGCGTGAAGGTTGTTTTTGGAAGCCCTATATTTACAAAAAGCGGAGACAATATAGACGATGTTACCGCAAAAACAATGCAGGAAATTAAAAAACTATTACCTGAAGATTATTAAAAGAGGGAGATAAAATGAACATAGAGCTATTAACAACGGTGCTAAAAATCGTGATTTCAACTGCCCTGTTTTTTGTTTGGGTTGTGAGATATGACAATATTATTGCTGAGTTTAGAAGAGACTATAATTATCCAGACTGGCTGAGGGACCTCACTGGCATTACAAAGCTTTCTTGTGCGGCAATGTTGTTAACCACAAACCCAGAGTTAAACGAGATAGGGCTAAAAGGAATCATAACCCTAATGGTGTTTGCGATACTTACACACATTAAAGTAAAGAGCACCTTTAGAAAAGTGATTCCGTCAATAACGCTGCTGTCGCTTTGCCTTGCGCTTCTATATCTTGGCTAGTTGTTAACAAAAACGACCTTGCCAACAACACCGCGCTTTGCAATTCGTTCAATTGCGTCAGCTGACTCAGACATAGGAATGGTTTCGGATATAAAAGGGGTTAGCTTGCCAGAGCCAAGGAGCTCGCCAATTTCTTTCAAATTTTGAGCATTTTGTTTAGGCTCTTCTTGCTGAAACCTTCCAATAAAAACACCAGAAACTGCACAACCCTTTAAAAGCATTAAGTTTGTCGGAAAGACTGGGATTTTTCCCGCGGCAAAGCCAATCACAAGATAGGTTCCTCCCCAACCAATAGACCTCAGTGCCGGCTCAGCAAAACAATCACCTATTGGATCATAAATGATAGAAAACCCCCCAAGAGTGCTTTTAGACTTTAATTCTTTTGTAAGCGCTTTCTGCCCCTCCCTGTCAAGCTTTTCTTTGCCGTATATAACAACATCATCCACCCCGTAACCCTTACATATCTCAGCTTTTTCTTTGGTAGAGACGGCGGCCACAACCCTTGCACCAAAAGACTTTGCAATGTCTACGGCAGCTAAACCAACACCGCCAGCGGCACCCAAAACCAATACCTCGTCTTCCTTGTTAATTTTTGCTCTTTGAACAAGGCCATGATAGCTTGTGCCATAAACCATAAAAACGCCGGCTGCTATCTTGTGAGGAAAGCTTTTAGGGATTGGAAAAGCCATTCTTTCAGACACTACAATTTTTTCTGCAAAAGCACCGAAGCCTTTAAAAAACGCAACCCTGTCACCAACGCTGTGCATTTTAACATCAGCCCCAACTGAAGAAACAACACCAGAGCCCTCATGTCCAGGAGAAAAGGGCCTTTCTGGTCGAAACTGATATAAGCCCTGAACAATAAGATTGTCTGGATAGTTTAGCCCGGCTGCTTTTACGTCAATGACAATTTCTCCTGGTCCCGCAACAGGATCAGCAACCTCTTCCCAAACGAGCTCTGAAACAGGAGCAAATTCTTTACAAATAATAGCCTTCATAAATTCTCCTAGTGTTTAAAAACTCTAAAGCCAGTAAAGGCCATGGCAATTTTATTTTTGTTACACGAATCGACAACTCCGCAATCTCTTATAGACCCGCCGGGCTGGATTACGGCAGCAACTTTGTATTGCGCCATTTTTTCTATTGAGTCTTTAAAAGGAAAAAAAGCGTCAGAAGCAACAACACACCCTTTAGGTATTTTTGTTTTTTCGAAAGCTATTTTAGTGGCATCTACCCGACTTGTCTGGCCACCAGATATGCTTATAATTTTATTGTTTTTGGCAACAACGATGGCATTTGATTTTGTATGTTTGACCACCTTCCAAGCAAACAAGCAAGTAGAAAGTTGGTTTGGGGTCATCTTCTTTTTTGTTGGAACAATAAGGTGTTCTTTGAGCAGGTTTGAATCATCTCGTTCTTGGCCCAAGCTTCCACCACCAATTGTTTTTATAGAAAATTCTGGAGACAAATATTTTTTTAGACTTAAAACGCGCAGATTTTTTTTCCTTGAAAATATTTTTAATGAACCAGCGTCAAAAGAGGGAGCAACTATGATTTCAAAGAATACCTTATCTAATTTTTTTGCCAGATCAACAGTGCACCTTCTGTTCGTTGCAACTACCCCGCCGAAAGCAGACAGACTATCAACTTTGAGCGCTCTAAAAAATGCCTCGCTCACATTCTTTCCCACCCCGACACCGCAAGGAGAACCGTGTTTTACAATAACACAAGCAGGAGATTTTTTAAACTCTGATAGACACTGCAGGGCAGCGTCCCCATCCAAAAAATTGTTGTACGAGAGGGCTTTGCCTTGGTGTTGCTTAGCCTGCGGAACACCAAAAGAGGAGGGTGTTTCTTCTTTCACAACAAAAGCCTGTTGGTGTGGATTTTCACCATAGCGCAAAGAGTCGTGTTCTGGTGCTTTTTCTGATAGCGTTTCAAAGATAGCCTGATCGTATTCTGCACAATGACCAAAAGCCTTTTTAGCGAGACTAAAACGCCTTTTTTCTGTAAGACCTCCACTTGAAATAGCTGCACCAACAGAACGATAGTCTTTTGGGCTCACAACAACACTAACCCATTTAAAATTTTTTGCTGCTGCCCTAATCATGGTTGGTCCACCAATGTCTATGTTTTCTGTTTTTTCATCCATTGTGGAGTTGGTGTTTTTAGCAACATCGGAAAATGGATATAGGTTACAAACAACGAGATCAATCCAAGTAATATTGTTTTTTTTTGCCTCGGTTTTGTCCCTGTCTCTTTGCCCAAGAATACCGCCAGAAATATATGGACTAAGAGTTTTAACCCTTCCTCCAAAAATTTCAGGGAAGCGAGAAATTGAAGACACCTTAGATGCTCTTATACCAGCGCGCTTTAACGCTAGGGCCGTACCCCCGGTTGCAAATATTTTTACACCACTCTTTTGAAGCAGTTTAGCAAACGCTACAACACCTGACTTGTTAGAAACCGATATTAGCGCAGTTTTAGGTAAGACCTTTTTTGTCATTCGTTTTCTGGAAGCTCTGGAATGCTTTTGTTCATTATTTTATTTCTATATGCCAAACCAACAAGAGCCAGAGACAATAGCGCCACAGAAGCAGAAAGATACAAAGACTCAATTCCTTTTATATCTTCAAATGAGATGTGTCGCGCCAAAGCAAACATACCAATATATAAAGGATACCTTATTGGAATTTTTCCAGTGGAAAAAAATATGTTTACCATTTGCATGATTTCTAGATAAATAAACAGCATTAAAACACTCTCTACCTTGATTCCGCCACCGTTTACGGCAGACATGACCTCTTCAAAACAAAGGAATATCACCATGCCCAGTATTATTAAGTGCAGAACTTTTTCAACAACAGAAATAAAGTCAAAAAACAGTTTGTTATTCATAACCCCTCCAGTTATTAATTACCTCTATAAAACATTTACCCTCAAGCTTTTGAACTCTTTCTCGAAGAGATTCAACAGAGTCGTTTTCATAAACAGGACACGATTTTTGTAGTAAAATAGGACCACAATCAACATCTTTAGTTACAAGATGAATTGTGCACCCGCTCTCTTTATCGCCCGCAGCCAAGACGCTTTCATGAACATCGTTGTTCATCCCACCAGCATATTTTGGCAGCAGAGAAGGGTGGACGTTAATTATTTTTCCACGCCACCTTTCTACAAACTCTGATGAAAGAATTCTCATAAACCCAATAAGCAAAATCAAATCAATTTTTTTGCTTTCTAAAATTTGTGACATTTCTAATTCAAAAACACCACGTTTTTTATTTTTATGACAAATAAAATGCCCGTCTATGCCATAGGTGCTAGCCTTTTTTAGAATCCCAGAAAGCTCGTTGTTTGAAATGACAACCTCTACGCTGGCCAAAAGCTCTCCGGAGTCTATAGCACTAACAATAGGAACAAGGTCTGTGCCGTTGGTTGATCCAATAACAGCCAACCTCATTGCAACAACTCTTTCATTCTTTTAATTCTAGAGTCAATTAACTTCTTTGTGCCAATGTCTTTTCTGTGAAAGAGATTTCCGGATATGTTTGCTATACCGGCTTCAGCAAACAGCTCAGCCTGAAAAATATCTTTGTTTTTACCAACCACCGCAGCGGTTCTTGACCCACAGGCAATTAGCTTTTGATCTTTTAGCATAACAGATGCGAGAAAAAGAGAACGGTCATTTTGATCACAAAACACTTCAAAGTTTTTTGTGGGTTTGTCTGGGTAGCCCACCGGAACAACATATTTACAAACAGTAGCAAGCTTTTCAAAAGAGACATCTTGGTTTTTTAGGTTTCCATCAACCATAGAAATACAAATTGATAAGAAGTCTGACTCTAATACAGACAAGACATTCATTGCTTCAGGGTCACCGAAACGAGCGTTGTACTCAATGACCTTAACACCACCCCCTGTTAACATAAAGCCGCCATATAGTATGCCAACATAGGGAGTGCCCGTTTCATCAAAAAGTTGTTTGGCTACAAGCTCATTTGTTTTTTGAGCCTCGTTAATGTCTTTTTCGCTTAAAAAGGGAAGAGAATGATTTCCAAAAGAGTAGGTGCCCATCCCTCCTGTGTTAGGACCGGTGTCGCCTTCATATGCTCTTTTGTGGTCCTGAACAACAGGCATATGTTTGCAAACCTTACCATCTACAAAACTCATTAAAGAAAATTCTTCTCCAATCAGCTTTTCTTCAATTAAAAACTTTCCGCCAATATTAGTAATTTCGTTAGCGTAGGCAACGCCCTCATCAATGTTTTTTAGGTGTTCACCAGAAACACGTACTCCCTTTCCACCCATAAGACCATCAAACTTTATTACGTACTCCCCACCCAATTGTTTGATAAAGCTCTCAACCCCCTCTATTGAGCTAAACTCTTTTCTTTGTGGATTTTTTTCTGGACAGCAAAGATCAATTATTTTTCTTGCAAAAGCCTTGCTGGTTTCAATTAGCGCAACTTCTTTTTTGGGCCCAACGCACTTAACCCCAACATTTTCAAGCTCATTGACAATACCGTTAGCAAGCGGGTTTTCTGGCCCAATTATTGCAAAATCGACCCTAGTTTTTTTGCTATATGACACAATATCAGATATGTTCGCAAGATCAGTAACAAAGTAATCCTTACAAAGATCGAAGATTTGCGGGTTTATATCTTTTGATACGCAAAAAAGAGAATTTTTTATTGAGCTTTGTGAAACACATCTAGCAATTGCAACCTCTCTTGCCCCAGACCCCACCACCAAAACATTTTTCATTCTTTGGAAGATCGGTTGTTTTCAAGTCGTGATAAATATTCTTCAGAAATTTTCCCGGCACGGTATTTACCCGTAAAAACCGAGTCTTCAAAGCTTGTAATGCTTGTATTTCCAATGTGTGCGGCCATTCTTAAGTCTTCAATATCTTGATAAATAAGTTCGTCTGCTCCAATGAAAAGTCTTATTTCTTCAACTGTTTTCCCGTGGGCAACCAGTTCTTTGGTTGCTGGCATATCAATACCATAAACGTTTTGATAGCGTACCGGAGGAGCGGCAGAAGCAAAGTATACATTTTTTGCTCCTTGTTTTCTAACCATTTCAACAATTTTTTTTGAAGTATTTCCTCGCACAATTGAGTCATCAACCAGCAAAACGTTTTTATTTTTAAACTCAATTTCTATTGGGCTCAGCTTGTGAGCAACAGACCTTTTTCTAATGCTTTGCCCCGGCATAATAAACGTTCTACCTATATATCTGTTTTTAATAAACCCTTCTCTGTATTTAACACCAAGTTTGTAGGCAACCTGCATCGCAGATGTTCTGCTTGTGTCTGGAACGGGTATTACTGCGTCTACTTTTAGATGAGAATAATCTCTAAGAATTTTATTTCCCAAAAAATCTCCCATTCTAAGTCGAGATTTATGAACAGATATAGAATCTATAACAGAGTCGGGGCGCGAAAAGTATACAAACTCAAAAAGACAAGGAGAGTGTGATATAGATTCAGCACAAATGCTTTTTTCTGCAACACCACTTTCAGATATAATGACGGCCGCTCCAGGATCAACGTCGTATTCAAATCTATACCCTAGAGCGCTAAGCGCAGAGCTTTCTGAAGCAACCATAAAAGATTCACCGCCTTTTTTACCCACAACAAGCGGTCGAATTCCGTTTGCATCTCTAAAGGCAACCAGACCAACGCCCCCAACAATCATTGTCACAGCAAAGCCACCCTCGCACCTTGCATACACTCTTTCTAGAGCTTCAAAAACATGCGAATTTTGCAAAACATCAAAGTTTGTTTTAGACAATTCATATGCAAAAAGGTTTAATAATACTTCAGAGTCAGACTGAGTGTTAAACTGACAGAAGTGGGTGTCCAGAAGAAATTTTTTCATCTCATCACTGTTGGTCAATGTTCCGTTGTGTGCAAGGCAAATATTCACAGGGTTAGAAGAGTGAAATGGTTGTGCCTCTGAAACGTCAGAACAGCCAGCGGTAGGATAACGCACATGACCTATTCCTACATTACCATCCAAACCTAGAGACTCATTTGTTTTAAAAACCTCAGTAACAACACCAAGCTCTTTATGAAGAGAAAGTTTTTTGCTGTCCCAGGTAGCAATTCCAGCGGCATCTTGACCTCTGTGCTGAACTTGAATCAGAGCATCATAAATTTCACCAGAAACATTTTCTGTTGGATGATATAAACCAATTATTCCGCACACGTTATAGGTTCTCCAAAACTTTATTTATTTCACCCAGATATGTATGTGGGGTTAATTCAAGAAGAGCAACCTTGTCTTTTTCAGCAACATCAAGGCTGTTAACCAGGTGCAAATAAGACTCTTTTGTTAGCGGCTTTCCTCTGGTTAGTTTTTTAATTTTATCATAAGCGGACGCATCTCCAGATTTTCGTAAAACCGTTTGTATTGCCTCTGCAAGAATACTCCAGTTTTCATCCAGCTCTTTTTTCATTTGTGCTTTGTTTGGAGACACCCTCAAAACACCACTAATTAGGTTTTTATATGAAATGAGTGAGTGGGCAAAACCAACACCGATGTTTCTAAAAACAGTGCTGCCGCTTAAGTCTCTTTGAAGTCGAGATCTTGTAATTCTGGAAGCTAAGAAAGAGAAGTTGTTGTTTGCGATATCTAAGTTTCCTTCCGCGTTTTCAAAAAAGATTGGATTAATTTTATGGGGCATAGTACTTGAGCCAACCTCGCCAACTATATTTTTTTGAATAAAAATATTTCTACTTATATACAACCACATATCTAAAGAAAAATCAGAAAATATATTATTAATTCTAATAAAAGAGTGTAGTAGCTCCGCAAGAGAATCCCCCGGTTCAATTTGTGTAGAAATCGGGGACTGTTCAAGGCCTAGCTTTTTAATAAACCTCTTTGAGAACAAAGGCCAGTTAAAATCTGGGAAGGCAACCTTGTGAGCTGCATAAGATCCCGTTGCTCCCGAAAGCTTTGCTAACAACTTCATTTTTTTAACCAAAGCAATTTCTCTTTCTACCCTTGAAACAAAAACAGCAAGCTCTTTTCCAAGGGTTGTTGTGGTGGCAGGCTGTCCATGGGTTAAAGACAACAAAGACAAAGATTTTGTTTTTTTTGAAAGAGCCCTCAACTCTTTTAGAACACCCTTTACGGAAGGGATTATTACATTTTCAACAGCCCCCTGCGTCATTAAAGAGTACGAAATGTTGTTAATGTCCTCAGATGTAAGTCCAAAGTGAACAAACGGTACCAAATCGCCTCGACCGAGTTTTTTTAACTTTTCAGACACAAATACAACAACCGCGTTTACATCATGACTTGTTTTTTTTTCAATTTTTTTTATTTGCTTAAAATGAGTTGCAGAAAATTCAACATATAAACCTTTCAATGAGTTTAGAGTTTTTTTGCTCAAGGCGCGGGTTTGTCGAAAAGACTTATGTCCAATTAGCGCCAGCAAATATTCCACCTCAACCATTACTCGATGGCGCATTAGTGCCTGCTCTGAAAAAAATGTTTCTAGTTCAGAGGTGTTTTTTTTATATCTCCCGTCTAATGGAGAAATATTGCTCACATTGAACCGATGTTTAATATTCTGTGTACAGCAATAGCACAGTTTCCAGGGTCTAGCACTGTAAGCACAGGTGTTTTGCTTGGCATCTGAAGAGTTGAGTGAATGTTAATGCTCATATCTACCTTGTCTTTGAAAGGAGGACAAGCAATGGTTGGTTTACTGCAGTTTGCACCTACAAAACCAGAAAGAGCATTTGACCTTCCCGCTATTGTAACAAAAACAACAGCATCTTTTTCTTCAAAAGACCTTATAATTTCTAATACCCTTTCAGGGTTTTTGTGAGCTGAAGCAGCATGAACCTCATGTTCAATTCCTAGCGTATCAAGAGTGCTAGTAATTTTGTCTGCATGTGGCTGATCTGAGGTTGAACCCATAATTAATACAGCTTTCATAATAGTTCCTTTATGTTTTCAGTAATTCGTTTGTTTATATCATTAAGGTTTGGAAAAACAAATTTTTCCCCAGTAATTAGCTCATATAATAAAATGTATCTAGCAGAAAGCTCTGCAACGAGATCGTCCGGAGCATCTGGTAAAACTTCATCATTATAGGGATCACAGTTTTTTGCAAACCAAAGCCTTAAAAATTCTTTATCGATGTTTTCAGGCTCCTGACCAGCATCAATTCTTTCTTTATATGAACTGCTTATCCAAAATCTACTACTATCAGGAGTGTGTATTTCGTCGACAAACTTAATTTTTCCCGAAGAGTCTGTACCAATTTCGTATTTTGTGTCTACTAGAATAAGGCCATTTTTCTTTGCTGTTTCTTGTCCAAAAGCAAAAAGGTCCAAGCTCATTTTTGCTGCTATATCGTAATCTTCTGAAGACATTAACCCAAGATCAATTATTTCTTCTCTAGAGACTGGTCTATCATGAACTTTATCTTTGGTTGTCGGTGTTAACATGGGATCGTCAAGTTTATCATTTTTCTTTAACCCTTCGGAAAGGGTGTTTCCGCAATACTCTCGATCTCCATTATTATAAACGGTCCATAGGGAGGTGTCCGTTGTTCCTGTGATATAGCCCCTAACAACAAACTCAACCGGAAAGACGGTGCATTTTTCCACTATAGAAACATTTGGATCTGGAGTAGAAATAAGGTGGTTTGGAAATAAGTGTTCAGTTTTTTTAAACCACCACGCACTGACAGAGTTTAAAACAGCGCCCTTGTATGGAATAGCAGCTAAAACGCGATCAAAAGCGCTTTGTCTGTCGGTAGAAATCATTACCACCCTGTCATTCAAAAAATAAGCATCCCTAACTTTTCCAACTTTTTTATTAGGGGCGTCAATGCTGGTATCCTGAATTGTATTAGTCAGGTTGTTGTTAATTTCCTGATAATATTTTTTGTCAATATTCATGACATTCCTGTGAAACGGGATTAGAAAAAATATGACTATTTAATATTAAATCCACGTCTTTTTTTGTTGAATGTGAATTAATTTTAACCTCCCAAACAATACCTCTTTTTATAGATTTCAAATCTGACAATTCAAAGCGGTCTCGCAGAGTTTGGGCAAGGCTTTGTCCAACAATGTCGTCCTTGTTGCGAATTAAAAACCTGTACACCCCCGATTCTTCTTTTATTTTAGCTATATATTCTTTGCTAGGGTTAAACAATACGTCGGTTGAGATAATTTTATCAACATCAAAACCTTCAGTTGCATCAATTTCAAAATGAACATATTTTTTAACCTTAGCGTTTATACCCAGATTGTGAATACATTTTTCAACCGAAGCAGCTTCGTTGTCAGCGATAATTGCAGAAATAAGAAGTTCGTTGCTTTTTGATAGTTTTTTAAATTTCTGAATACCTATTTTTTTTGATTTAAAATTTAAGGCCTTATAGCTAAAGGAAGAATCAGACTCAATATAGCTTTTCATGCTTTCAAAAAGATCATCAGCTTCATTTTTTAGTGTTCTTTCAGGGTGAGGCATTATCGCCATTACATTTCCTGTTGGATTGCTTAAAGCGGCGGCGCTATGGAGTGAGCCGTTAGGGTTTGTTGGAAAGTCATCGGAAAGGTTTCCCTTTGAGTCACAATATTTATAGGTAATTAGATTGTTTTTTAAAATTTCGGCCTCAAGGTCACCGTTAAATAAGAAACGTCCTTCGGCATGTGCAATAGGGACCTTCATTGGTTTTCCGTCTTTTTTAATAAAAGCCGATTTCGCGTTTTCACTAGGCTTTATATAACACCACCTATTAAAATATCCTGTCCCAACAATGCGACTGCCTACCATTCTTTTATTATCAGTTAAAGAAACAAGAGTGTCAAACTCTTTGTTTCCTGGAACTAGACCAGATTCCACTAAAATTTGAGCACCATTACAAACTCCTAAAATAGGTTTACCAAGCAAAGCTTGTTTTTTTAGTTCATTAACAACCGGCTCAAGAGATGCAATAATTCCCGATCTAGACCTGTCTTCAAAAGAAAATCCACCTAAAATTATAAAACCATCAAAATCATTTAACAGCTCAGAGGGGTCGTTCCAAAAGTGTCCAAATGGTAACATACCATGTTTTTGTAAAATGTTTTTTGTTTCATTTTCTGTGTTGGAACCAGGGAACTGAATATAGGCTATTTTCTTTTTAGCCACAAAGGTGCACCGCATTAAAGTTGTCGTTCACAACAACACCAATTTTACTACAACTATTTTTACCTATTAATGAAATCAACATGTCTTTTTCCGATTCTTTTACAATAAACACAAGGCCAACCCCCATATTAAAGGTTTGATATAGGTCTTTTGTTTTAATATCTAGGTTATTTTTTAAGAAATCAAATATTGGTATTTTATTCCAAGATTTAATATTGACCTCCAAAGAGACATCTCGAGGAATAACACGAGGAATATTGTCAACCAAGCCACCTCCTGTAATATGAGAAATGCTTTTAATGTTAATTCCTTTATTAAGAACTTTGCCGATTAAAGAGCTGTAGTTTGTGTGTGGAGCCAACAAACATTCTCCCACTGATATATTGTGCCCGGGCAGTGGGTCAGACGTTGAAAGGCCAAGCGTATCAAAAATAAGTTTTCTAGCCAAAGAGTAGCCGTTGGTATGTAGGCCGTTTGAAAAAACCCCAATTGCCACATCTCCCGCCTGAACACTTGACCCGTCAATAATGTTGTTCTTTTCAATAATGCCAGTCGCTACCCCAACTAAATCGTACTCATTTTTGTGATAGGTCCCAGGCATTTCAGCAGTTTCGCCACCAACCAAAGAAACACCGTGTTCTTTGCACTCTTGTGCAACACTTTTTATTATGTCTGAAATAATTCTTTTATCAAGATCGCTACCTGCCACATAGTCTAAAAAGGTCAAAGGCACAGCACCAGTAGCCGCAACATCATTACAACACGCATTTACCAGGTCGTGACCAATAAACTGAAAGTTGTTCGCCGCCATAGCAACAGACATTTTGGTTCCAACACCATCAATGCTTTGAACCAGAACCGGATCATGATAGTTATCAAATATTTCTTTCAGTGAATACATGGACCCAAAACCTCCAATCGAAGACAAAACATGTTTACTAAAAGTGCTATTTATCTCCTTCTTTGACATTTCAATCGCTTCATCAGCTTTTTTTATATCAACACCAGCATCCTTATAGGTAATTTTTTTATTCATTATTGAAGTTTTTCTCTAAGAGCATTTTCCCATATTTTTTTTGTTAGAGCCACATCCAAGTCTATGAAATTTTTTACAACAATCTTATTGGATTTATTGGTTTTACCAATTTGTTTATAGGCACACTTGCTTTTATTCAATGTGTTTTCAAAGGCAGAAGAGTTTTCTTCCGAAATCTCAACAATAAATGCAAAGTTCTCGCTAAATAATAGGTTTTTGTCTATATATTCTTCAATAGAACAGCCCACATTATTTACAAAGCTCATTTTAAAAAGAGATGTTGCCAGACCGCCAAGGCCAACATAGCTTCCAGAGTTTACAATGCCTTCTGAATTTGCTTTTAAAACACAATTTAACATATTACTATATTTCTGTATGTCAATTTTTTTAATCTTTGTATTCTTTATATTTAAAACATCAACAACAACGCTTCCACCAATAAAGGTAGGGGTTTCGCCCACCAAATATATATTTGAATCTCTAGACTTAAACCCGTTCATTAAAACTTGTTCTTTGGAAACCCTCCCAAAACAACCTATCATTGGGCTTGCTGGAATAGATTGATCTCCACTCTGGTTATAAAAGCTTACGTTCCCTGCTACTATTGGCAGATTGTTTGTTCCGTTAAAATGTAAAAGGTTACAAGCCTCCCTAATGGCAATACAGCTTTGCGAAAATTGCCACATTTGTTCGGGTTTTTCAGGATTTCCAAAACACAAACAGTCAGTAAGTGCAAGCGGGGAAGCGCCCACAGAAACAGTTTTTGCACAAGCCTCTATAACAGCGTACTGTGCAACAAGATAGGGGTCAATTTTACCAATCGAAGGGTTGTGAGCAAGGGCAGCAGAAAAACAATCATTTTTAACTTCCTTTGGAAATTTTTTTGAGCCAAAAGGAGCAATCACACCAGCATTTGTTTTTCCTCTTTCATTAACAACTCTTCCTTGAACATTTTTATCATAAGTCTCGTAAACAGGCGCGCGCGAAGCCACGTTTTCGTGAGATAAAATTTTTAACATTAAATCATTGTAGTCAATTTTTTTCGGAAGAGGATCGTTTTCTTGCTTGGTTTTCTTTTCAGACATTGGGCGATTATAAACAAAACCCTCATTTATTTTTTCTATCGGCCCATCGACAAGTTTTTTATCTTTATAAAAAACAGTATAATGCTTCTCGTTCGTAATTTTTCCAACAACGCTTGCCCTTGCATCCACCGAAACATTTGGAAAGTCAAACACCTTATTATAATGGTCTAAAATAGTTTGTGTTAAATCTTTTGGACAGGCCCACATAAAGCGCTCCTGTGTTTCTGAACAAAGGATAATGTGACCATCAAGCTCCGGCATACTGGTATGAATTTTATCAACCCAAACTTCAGCCCCCAGACCGGCAGCATCAGCCAGCTCAATGCTTGCACAAGCAACACCACCAGCACCCAAATCCTTAAAACCAACCCTATTTATTAAATTGTTTTCTTCTAAAAAATCAAAAAGGGCATAAGTAGATTTCAGAATATGTCTTTCAAGAAATGCGTTTGGTTCCTGTACAGCCCCCTTATTTTGCTGCTCTTTTTCTTCTTCAAGCTCTAGCGAAGCAAAACTTGCTCCCCCAAATCCGCTATTATCTGTTGGTTTTCCAACCAATATTAAGTCATAGTCAACCGAATTTTTAGGCGCCTTTGACCTGATTACATTTTTTTCTTTAACTATACCGGCAGTTAATACAGTAACTAAACAATTTTCATTGTATTCTTTATCAAAATACAAGTCACCACAAATATTCGGTATACCAAGCGGATTACCATAACCCGCAATACCGGATATAACACCATCGCTAATCCATTTTGTTTTATTTCTGTTGATATCTCCAAACCTTAAACTGTCACCCAAAGACATCACCTCTGCTCCCATACAACAAACATCTCTTACGTTTCCTCCAACTCCAGTAGCAGCACCCTCATAAGGCACAATTTGGCTGGGGTGATTGTGCGACTCGTGGCTTACAACAAGGCCATACCTGTTTCCGTTTTTGTCTACAGACAAAGATACTATACCCGCATCGTCTTTGGCCCCCAAGATTACATGCTCTCCATCTGTTAAAAAGTGTTTAATGTGATTTTTACTGCTTTTATATGAACTGTGCTCTGATCCTTGTATGGAAAAAAGAACAAGTTCAGTTAGAGTGGCCGGTCTACCAAGAAATGAAAATTGAATTTTCTTTGCCTCATCAACGCTTAGTGGAATATTTAACTCCTTGAGCGTTTTTGTGATTTCTGAGTCTGAGCTAGAAGAAAAATCGATGAGGTCCCAACTAGCAGTTTTATTTAGCATTATATTTTAAAAGTTTGGTTTCGATCTGGGCCATATGAAATTAAAGAGACCTTAACTCCAGCTACTTTTTCAACTCTTGAAATAAAGTTTTTTAGCTCTTCTGGGCATTCATCCAAATTTTCAATGTGATTAGGCAAAGACCCCCAACCAGGAAGCGTTTCATAAACCGGTTCGATGTTTTTGAAATTATGAATATCAGAAGGAACACCTTCAAAGTCTTTTCCATCAACCCTATATCTTATACAGAGTTTGATGCTTTTAAGTCCGCTTAAAACATCGACCTTGGTTAATATAATTTCTGAAAAATCATTAATCTGGTTGGCAAATTTTAGCTGTACAAGATCAATCCAACCAACCCTTCTAGCACGACCAGTTGTCGTCCCATATTCTTGTCCTACGTCGCGAATTTTTTCTTCAAGACTTCCTTTGATCTCTGTTGGAAAAGGCCCGCGACCAACATAGGTTAAATAAGCTTTTGCAATACCAACTATTTTTTTTGTGGAATTTAAACCGACCCCGCTACCCGCCTCAACTTGCCCTGCAATGGTGTTGCTGCTAGTAGTGTAGGGGTATAGTCCGTGGTCGACATCAAGGCATGCTCCCTGCGCACCCTCAAACATAATCTGCTCATTTTTTCTAACAGCAGAAGATAAGATTTCCGTAATGTTTGCAACATATTTTTTGATCATAGAACCATGAACCAAAAACTCCTCACATATTTCTTCATACGTGTGTTCAAACTTTTCATTAAATACGTTTTCTACAAGCGCTTTGTTAAAGTCAAAAGACTTCTGTAATCTTATTCTAAACAAATCTTCGTTAAGCAGGTCCGAAACCCTTAACCCGTGTCTATAAAGTTTATCTGCATATACAGGGGCAATGCCTGATCGAGTACTGCCAGCAGCTAGTTCATTTTGATAATTTGTTATATGATAATCAATGTCTACGTGATAAGGCATAATCAGGTGTGCCCTATCGCTAATCAACAAATTAGTTGAAAGACCCTCTTTTTTTAACATATTTATTTCTTTGATCAGTACACGAGGATCAATTACCACGCCGTTTCCAATGACAAGCTTGCACTCTTTATGCAAAACTCCAGAAGGGATTAAATGAAGCTTAACAGTTTTGTTATCAAGTATAATGGTATGACCGGCATTGTTTCCTCCCTGGAAACGAACAATATAATTAGCGCGCGCAGCAAAATAGTCAGTAACTTTTCCCTTACCTTCGTCGCCCCACTGAGCACCAATAACTACAACAATATTACTCTTATTTTTTTGCACTTTTTGATGTTAATGATAAATTGTAATTTATGTAGTGAGCTTATTATACCAAAATAATACTTTTAAAAATTCTTTATTTTTTCTCGGCTTCTTAATTCAAGGGTGTGCTCTTGCAGGGTCTGTTTTGGTGCCCTTAGAATCAATTCAACCACCAAGTGGAAAATACAACATAGGTACACAAGTATATTTTTGGACTGATAGCTCTAGAGGAGAGGTGTATACAACCGACCCTTCAGACTATAGAGAGTTAATGGTACAAATATGGTATCCTGCAAAGGGAGGGAAAAATTATCAAAAAGCTCCCCATGTTACTTTTCCAAAAAAGGCAATTTCCAGTATTGCTAGAACTGCAGGGTTACCAGCTAGTTTTGGGAGCCATGGCACCCAATTAACCTCCAATAGCGTTTTTGGACTTGAACCAGTTCAGGACAAAAAATTTCCACTCATTCTCTTTTCGCACGGCGACGGAGGGCTGTTAAATCAAAATACATCTCAAGTAGAAGAATTGGTAAGCAATGGATATGTAGTAATTGCATGTAATCATACATATAACGCAAGCATTACTTTTGATAAAGAGGGCCGCTCAATTCCTTATAAGCAAAATGTTAGCTGGAATGAGCAAGCACAATACCATAAAAAATATTATACGAACCTTTTAATAAATTATAGGTATCAAGATTTGGCCTTCTTATTAAAAACAATTAAAAAAGACAGCTTCAACGAAAAATTTGCAAACCCATTTAAAAAGATAATAGATTTCGATAAAGTTGGTGCAATGGGGCACTCCATGGGAGGAGGCACAACCTATGTTGGAATGTTAAGGGACAATGAAATAAAAGCTGGCGTAGCATTAGATGGTTGGTTTTTTGGATTGTTGGACAAGGATGCCAAAACAAATACAAAAAAACCATTTTTACATATAGGGCAAGAGCAATTTCTTGATAGCAATATTGATGGAGATATAAACGATTCAAAAGATGGAAAAAGAAATTTTGAAATCTATAATACAATCTTACAGACTAACAGAGAAAGTTATGGGGTATATATAAAAAACAGTTTACACTACTCATATACTGACATGAAATTAATTTACAACCAAGATGCACCGCTTGCTCTTCCTTTAGATAATCTTGGAGAAGTTGACAAAAAAATAGTCGACAATGTTATGGATAAAATAGTGTTGGATTTTTTCAACTATGTTTTAAAAGACGGTAAATTTATTACCACAGACTATAACACATATCAAGGGCAAGTAGTTTATAATAAATATCTAGGCCAATAATCATCAAAAAACAACCCTCTATTACATATATATATGTATAAACAATAAAAACTACTCTATTTTTAAATACTTAAAAAACTATTGACATACTTATAATTATTATTCAATTTAGATGACATTGGGTAAAATTGCATAAAATTTGCCTGGTAAATTAGGGTAAGATATAGTTTACTGCAGCAGAAACTGCATATATTTATATAGTGATTAAAAAATTAAAGACAAATTAGATTAAGGAGCTTTAAATGATCAAAAACATAAAAACACTTTTCGCATTACTTGCGGTGAGTTCTGTAATGTTCGCACAAACAGCTAATTCAAAAATAGCTGGTATTGTGACCGATGTTGATGGAAACCCTCTTGTTGGCGCCAACGTATTAATTGTTGGTTCTGATTTGGGTGCTGCTACTGATGAACTCGGTAGATACTTCATTCTTGATGTTCCAGTAGGAACTTATGATGTAAGAGCAGAATACATTGGATATAAAACATACAATGAATCAAATGTTAAGACCTCTGTTGGGTTTACAACCTCAGTTGATTTTACAATGGATGTTGCATCTGTTGCAGGTGAAGAGGTTACAGTTGTCAGGGAAAGAAAACTTGTAAATACTAACGCAACCAATACTACCAGAGTAGTTGATAAAGAGCTTATCGACAACTTTGCAGTAAGGGGTGTTGGTAACATTGTTAACCTTCAAGCCGGGGTTGTAAATGGATTTTTTAGAGGCAGTAGAAGTGGAGACAATAAATACTTTATTGATGGTGTTCCTGTAAAAGACCTTTTTGGAGGTGGAAATTTTACAGGCCAAGTCGCACAAGAAGCACTTCAAGAAGTAAGTGTTCAAGCTGGTGGAGCTTCATCTGAGTATGGTGGAGCAAACGGTGGGGTTGTAAATCTTACCACACGTTCTGGTGGTAGTGAATGGAGCCTTGGCGTTAATTATATTACGGCTATAGGATCAGAAGATTATTCTACTGAAAAGGACAAATTATATTCAAGCGGATACGAAAATCTTACCGTTGATTTTGGTGGACCATTGTCTGATAACGTAAGAATGTACATGTCTGTTACTAATAATAAATTTGGGGGATCTCTTTCTTCCGGTCATAGGGTTAAAGGAAACGTAACTCCTTGTGCAACATTAGAAGAGTGTGAAGCAGTAGATAATTTGCTTTGGGTACAAGAAGTTGTAAGAAATAATAACGACGTTAATGTTCAGGCATCTTCTTTAACGCCAGAATTAAACACCACTTCATACTTAGCTTATTCTGACTATCGAAGAGTTTGGGGACCTAAAACACATGACGATGCTGAATCTAATAGATATGTTGCTAACTTGACATATTCTCTGGGTTCACTAAAATTAAAGTTAGGGGCACAAGGCTCAGAAGGTTGGAGTCGTGGATCTTCTAACTCTACGCAAGTATATAATGAAAACATACTGGGTTCTGGTTCTTATAATGAAAACAGTTTTAATTTGGCTTATTTAAATGCTAATTATGCTATCAGTCCTCTTTCATACATTAAACTTGCTGTATCTACACAAGCCTTCGAAACAGAAACAACAAACGAAAGACATGGCAACATATTAGAAAACTATGGTATTCGTAGTACTGATTTAGATAGTCCGTATTACTATTGGAGAAGAAACGGATATGGTAATTCTTCTGCACAATTAGGTGGTCTATTAGGACAAAGTTCATATGGTTATCAGTATGCTAGTTACTATAAAAGAAATACAGATACTAGTACAATTAGTATTGATTACTTAAACCAAATAGGGTTTAATGAGTTAAAATTGGGTGCGTCAATTGAAAATCATGAAATAAAATATTATTCAGATCCAAACCCAGAAAGAAGAAGGTATCAACGTAACTTATTAGATGCGGATGGAAATGGTACTATTACAGCCGCCGAATATGCAAATGCAAATGCTAATCCAGATGACTGGTGGTTTAGTGTTCTTAAAGATAGTTATGTATCTAATTTAGGTTATGATATTTATGGTAACGATTGGAGCGGAACTTATAATGAAGCTTCGCACATGCTTGCTCCTGGAGAGCCTGTACAACAAAGAGCTTATATACAAAACAAGTTTGAGTTAAATGACGTTGTTGTTCAACTTGGTTTAGCTTTTGAAAGTTTTGATAGTGGAGCTATGGCACCAGACTCAGATGGAGATGGAAAAGGTGATGCTGACGGTTACGATCAGCTTTATTTTAGAGATTTACGTTTGAATCGTGACGGAGATGAAAATGGTAATTATGCTTGGGAAAAAGTTCCTGTGGAAACAGACCTTCAACCAAGAATAGGTATTGCTTTCCCTGTTACAGAGAGAACAGTATTTAGAGCAAATTATAGTAGATACTGGCAGCCAGTAGCACTATCTAATTTATATGTTTCTGATACTCGAATCAGTTCAAACTTTTTGTTAGGTAACTTTACAACAACAGGTAACGCGGCTCTAAAGCCAGAAAGATCAACTCAGTATGAAATTGGTCTAGAACAAATGGTTGGTCAAAATGCTGCGGTTAAACTTGAAGGTTTCTACAAAGAGAGTAAAGACTATCTTTTCTTAGAAACACGTAAAGATGCTCAAATTTCAACACTTGGTACTGAGTCATTATCTCAGTTCCAGTGGACACAATATAAAAATGGAGACTTCCTTGTATCACAAGGTATGACAGCAAGCTTCGAAATGAGAAGAGTGCAAGGTTGGTTGGCTCAGGTAAATTATACTTTATCTGAAGCAAGAGGTACTGGTTCAACTGGTAGCTCAAACTACTATGTGTCATATCTAGAAGGTGAGTATCCGAAGACGCTATCGTTATTATCTTATGACCAAACACACACAGCAAACGCTATTGTGGACTACAGGTCACCAGCAATGTCAGGCTTTATGAAGGGCACTGGAATGAATATGGTAATGAAATACGGAAGTGGTACTAGATATACTCCTATGCAAATGGCGTCTCAAGTTTTTGGTAATACTAGACCAGTTAAACCAGATGGACCGCTTAACTCAGCAGTTGGGCCGTCTTTCTTCAATGTAGATTTACGTCTTGATAAAATGATTGAGATGGGATCAAGCAAAGTGAATGTTTATGTAAGTATTTTCAACTTAC
Source organism: uncultured Fidelibacterota bacterium (assembly GCA_902624275.1). Lineage (GTDB taxonomy): Bacteria > Fidelibacterota > Marinisomatia > Marinisomatales > Marinisomataceae > Marinisoma. The sequence goes on along the minus strand of CACNWW010000001.1, from coordinate 292,702 downwards.
TTAACAATGAGCAAGAGCTAGCACATTGGAGTACTTCTGGTATGGCAGATGATGACGGTTGGATCGGAAGTGAAGATGGTCAGGCCTGGGTATCTAATTGGTTAGGTCAGTATCCAGATGTTCCTGCTGAAAGCCTTTACAGAGACTTAATTTCAGGTTCAGGTAGATACGGAGCACCAAGAACAGTTAGAGTTGGTGTAAACTATAATTTTTAAAATATAACGGAGATAAATAATGAAATATTTAAAAAACACATTAATTCCATTATTGGCTGGTATAGTTCTTTTCTCTTCAATCATAGAAGCAAGAGAGTCAAAGAACAAAGCTGGAAGATATTTTGGAGTCTCTTCCCTTCCTACTGATTACGAACAGTTTGATGTTAATCAGTGGACAATTGATACGTCAAACGATGGGCGTATAGCCGTAAACAATGTTCGCGGTATTGGAGGAGAATGGAGAAATACTGGAGTATTCTTAATATACGCACAAGCTTGGTGGTTTGCTGGTAAAGTAAATGGCGAGCTAAGAGTTGCAGGTAATGAATTCTCTGCTGATATGGAAGTTGGTCCTTACGGAGGAAATCCAAATGATCCTTCAGTTAGAACATATAATGTTAAAAAGTCTATGTTGGCTGACCCGCTAGCTTTTGCTGATTTCCAAGAGTGGCCAGCAGATCAAGGAGCACCATGGGTTGATGTAGATGGTGATGGCGTATATACTCCGTTACCTGGTGGTACTGATCACCCAGAATTCATTGGTGACCAGGTTATTTGGTCAATTCAAAATGATGGTGTAGCTTCGAAAAAAGCTATATCAAGTGGTTTGCCTACAAATGTCGAAGTTCGAACAACTATGTTTGGATTTGACAGACCTGACGCATTTGGTGATATTGTGTTTGTTAAGCATGACTTAAGAAACCCAACATCAGATGACGTCACAGATGCATATTTGGGAGTGTGGTCAGATCCTGATAATGGGGATTATTTAACAGACCTTATTGGTGTAGATCCAGAATTATCATTGGGATATTGTTATAATGCAGGAGATGACTCAGAGTGGGTTACTACTGATTATGGACCAGGTCCAGCTTATGGGGTTGATTTCTTTCAGGGCCCAGCTGTGCCATGTACTGCAGAAGAAATTAGCGGAGGCACATGTCCTGGAGCTAAACAGTTTGGTCAAACGCTGCCTAATATGAAGAATTTAGGGCTATCTGGCTATAACCTGTTTATTAATGGCGACGCAGTTTTTGGTGATGCGGACGAACCAGATGAATTCTATTTCGCACTACAAGGTCTTAAAACAGATGGAACCCAGCTAGGGCCAGACATTACTGGTGCTACCTGTACTCCAGAAACTTTAGCAGATGGTACTTGTACTAACCCATATGTTAATTGTGAAGGCGTAGCAGCAGGCGGTACATGTTATTCTAACTTCTCTTTTTGGGGTGATCCAGCTGTAGATCCTGACGCAGACGGCGATGGTACTGTAACAGCTGCAGAATTAGCATTAAATCCAATAGATGGATATGTAAGAACTCCAGATGATAGACGTTTTTTACAGTCTATTGGACCGTTTACGCTTGAAGCTGGCGCGCAACAAGAAATTGTTTATGGATTAATTGGTGCATATTCACCAACATCTTCGGTTGCATCAGTTGCAGCGTTAAAACAAGTTGATGCACTAGCGCAGCTTGCCTATGATATTGACTTTGCTTTACCTGCTTCACCGCCAAGTCCTACAATGAGCGCTCTACCAATGAATCAATCTGTGATGCTTTCATGGGATTCAGGTGCGGTAGATTATAGCGCAGTAAGTCAAGTAGATGTTGATGAAAATGGTAATGCAACAGAGTTTGAGTTTGAGGGTTATAAAGTATATCAGTATGCTAATGATACTAAATCTAATCCTATTTTAATAGCAACCTTTGATGTAGCCAATGGTGTTACAGAAATATTGGATACTATATTTGATGCAAATTATGGTGTCAATGTAACAGTTCCTGTTGCATCTGGTACTGATTCAGGGCTGCAACAAACGTTGCAAGTAAATTATGATTATCAAAGAAATACTTCACTTAAAAATAATAATGAGTATTACTTTGGTGTTTCATCATATGGTTATAATGCATTCGGGATTCCAAAAATGTTAGAAAGTAGTACAAAACTAGTTGCTGTGCGTCCTTCTACAAATCAAATGGTTGACGATGCTGCATCAATGGCAGCAACTCCATTAGTACAAAAAGTTGGTTTAGGAGACGGTGCTTTAAATGTACAAGTAGTAAATCCTTCATTAATTACAGGAGATACATATACAGTTACATTTGAAGATGTTTTACCTGATGGAAGAGCAATAGTTAACTGGACATTGACTAATACAACTACTGGAGAGGTCAAGCTTTCAAATATAACTATTCAAGACGGGGTAAATCCAATTACAGGCAAAGATTTTGGGCCTGGATTTGGTTTTGTCGTTGACGGAATGAAAGTTTCAGTTAGTGGACCACAAGCTGGACACAAAGGTATGTTTGAAATTAAAGAGGTAGACGTACCAAGATACAATGAAGCAATTAATAATGGAGAATATTTAGATAGCACTCCATCATATGCAAATTTAAACAGTTCCGGTAGTTTCTCATTATCTGTTACTAAGGGTGTATGGGAAACAAGAGCTGGTTATGGTGGATTATGTTCAGATGCTGAAATAGAAGATGAATCTTGTTCTACCACTTTACCAGAAGGTACTAATTCCGTTACAACGAATGGATTTAGTCCAATATGGGACAATGACCCATATGAATATATGACAACAGACGACTTAATTCTTGACTTCTCTGAAACATCTGTTGCATTTAGATATCCATATTCATTTGCTAGAGCTGGGAACACCATAGTTCCGTTTGCAGCATATAGAAGCGTTAATGGTGTAATGGAACGAATGCACTTAAGGTGGAATGACCTTGACGGCGATGGTACATGGAGTGATAAAATCATTTATAAAGACATCAATACTTTACCGGGCTATTTGAGATTAGCTGAAGGAGCTGAAGTAACCAAAGGTGAACTAGAGGCTTTAAATGAGAATGTTTCAAATAAAGCACCGCTGTGGTATACTGTTTATAGTGGACCTCACTACTCAGCTTACGGTACTGACAATGTAGGTTGGGAGCCAATAGCAGTAATGGGATATATGACAGAACCATACGATCCAGCTAAAGAAGCTGAATACATAACGTATGCTGACGGTGTGTCTGCTGGTAATTGTGAAGTGCTTCACGATTACTGGTGGTACTATGGCTACATGGCTGATAATTGTGATACAGCAGTTACAGTACCAAGTATGACTACTATGGCTACAGGACAAAGTGGACCCCTTACAGGAAATGGTGCAGCTTATGGTAATAGAGACGGTACAACGTACTTTGGTGTATATGCTGGACCATTAATTTATGGTCAATATATGAATACTGCAGATGTGTATGAAGCAGACCCTGTTAATGCACCAGGAGTTCTTGGACCTATGCCGAGTGTGTGGGGTTGTTTTGACTCAAGTCCTCCAACACAACAAGCATTACAAGATGTAAGAGATTGTTATAGTCAATATGGTTACACTGGTAATCCTTACACAGGAGCTGGAGCGTTGGTATTGGTAAATAACAAAATTAATACATCAAACGTAAGCTTTACATTAGATTCTTCTCAGTTATTACCACCTAAGAAGAAATTTGACTTAGCAAATATAACTGCATGGCCAAACCCTTATTATGGAGCTATGCCAGAAGAAACCAACCAATATGATCAAAGAGTCATGTTTAGTAATCTTCCAAGCGCAGGAGAAACCGTTGTCAGAATCTTTTCTGTTGATGGTACTTTAGTGAGATTGCTAAAACATAATGACACAGGCTCTCAACATATGACATGGGATCTTAATAACGAATACGGGTTACCAGTAGCAAGTGGGATGTACTTTGCACACGTCTCAACAAGAGGCGAAGAAAGGGTGTTGAAACTAGCTATTGTTCAGCCAGAAATGAGAATTGATACATATTAAAGGATAAACTATGAACATAAAAATAGATACAATTAAAAAAATATATTCTAGTTTAGCAGTTCTAGTATTGTTAAGCGTATCACATGCTGGTACGCTTAACTCCGCTGGTACTGCGGCTGGAGCTCAGTTGTTGATACCACAAGGTAGCGAAAACATAGCACTGTCTGCGTCAAACGGAGCAGCAATTAGTGGAGTAAATTCTTTGTTTTCAAATCCTGCTGGACTAGCGTCAATAACGAATATGTCAGGTAGTACTTCAAATGGAGACTACATTGCAGATACTCAATTAACAAATTTTGCTTTTGGGATGCCATTAAATGGCACTACAACAATGGCAGCAGGAATTAGAGTATTAGATTTTGGTGATATTCCTCGTACAACAGCAGATGCTACAGAAGGAGATGGAAGCACTTTTAGCCCATCATTCTATGTTGCTCAGTTGGGGTTAGGAAGATCAATCAGTGATAGAGTGAGAGTTGGTGCAACAGGAAAGATTGTTTCTGAAACAATGGATGATGTTTCTGCTACTGCATTGGCTCTTGACCTTGGTGTACAGTATTCTTTCCCTTCTGAAAGACTTCATGTTGGGGTTGCTTTGAAGAATTTAGGATCAAGAATGCAGTACAGCGGTACTGGAATGGAGCAAACATTAATCCCTGATGGAACGCAACCAGGTACAAATAATGAAAACTTTAGCGTAACTGCTGCAGATAATCCATTACCAACGTCTTTAGATATATCAGTTGGTTATGCTTTAAATAGTAATCTGATGGTTTTATCAAGTTTTCAAAATTATTCATATCAGCTTAATACATTATCAGTCGGTGCAAAATACCACATGAATGATGTATGGTTTGGTGCTGGTTCAACTATGAATGTTCAGAAAGGTGACCAAAAAATTGGAATGAGTGATGTTGATTGGGAAGATTACACTGAAAGCAATTGGGGTTTCTCAGTTGGAATGGGTGCTAATATTGATATAGGAACATCAGTACTTTCTGTTTCTTACTCTTTAAGACAATCTAAGGAGTATTTTGACGATTATAGTTCATTAGAAGTTTCATTTTCATTCTAATGCTATAAAGTTCATAGAAGTTCTTTAACTAAATGGGGCCTGAAATGGCCCCATTTTATTTTCTATTCATAAAAAATTCTTTAAATGATTCCCTTTCTAAGCTAATACCTTTGCCTGGATGAAAATAGGTGGTTTCGTCTTTTTCAAATAATAAATCAATGTTAACAGTATTTTCTTTTACGTAATACTTTGAAGTGTCTTCAAGAGATTGTGCTGTAAATGATGTTAATAAATCTAGCTCAGAGTTATTGATGGTACCAATTGCAAGGTTTGTTGATTTAACGTTTGATCCAACCATAATTGAGCTATCAATATCTTTGAGGTTCGAGTATATAGCTAAAACTCTGTATTTTTTATTTAAATATTTTCCATGGTCAATTACTACATGGGATCTGTGAAAGACCCTCCTAATATCTTGAGGCATATATCCCATTGAATCAACCAACCTTTTATAAAAGTCAAACATTTTGTATTCGGGGTCATTTTCTCTTACATCAACAACTATACCAGGAGCAATTGGATATACTAAGCCGTCTTCTTCGCAATCAAAGCCTATTCCTATACTTTGAACATTAAAATAGCTCATAGTTTGTCCTGGCAGCTGTTTTTGTTGTGGAAAGCTATCCATGGTCCCACAAGGCAAAAATATTTTATTGGTAAAATCTTCTAGTGAAAGGTTATCTGTTTCATTAATGTAAAAAAAATAATTTACATCATTTAATGTTTGAGGATCGACTTGGCTATTATTTTTTAAGCCTGTATCTAATGTTTCATTTTCTGTACAAGATATTAGAATTAAAAAAATTAATATAATAAATCTCATTTTTTCTCCTTTTTGAATAGCTGAGCATTGTTATAGTAAAGTATCGTTATTTAAACAATAAATCTATATTTTGCTTTAATAAATTTGAAGGGATGTTTTGTCCTAAAAAATATCTTCCGGAATTGTCATCAAAAAATAGTTCCCAGTGTAAGTGGGCACCTTTATCGCTTTGCATAGCACCTGAGGAAGTTCCAGTATTACCAGACATTCCTATTATATCACCTGATTGAACTACATCGCCCGCAACCAATCCTTCAGTAATAGTAGAAAGATGTGAATACACAGTAATTGTCCTAAATTTATCTGTAATGTTATAACCGTGATCAATAACAACCGATTTGCCAAGAAGAATAAAATTATAGATATCATCCGGGGTTTTGCCCACTTGAGATGAGAGGTTTAAAAAATAATTATATGTGTCAATATCAACGTCTTGTTGATAAGCGTTGCTTCTCACAACTACTCCATCATACGCTGCTCTAATAGGATAATTCATTGGAGAAGAGAAATCAACCCCCATATGATAACCAGACCTGTAGTCTCTTTTTGCATTAGGCAATAAGTTGATATAGCTAGGCACACCATACTCTTCTGCTGGAAGCACCAATTTGTTTTTGATTTCAGATATATGAAGATTTATATCGCTATTTTGATAAAATAGATACCCAGTTTTATCCACTTCACTTGAAAGCTCAAGGTTAGAACTAGGGGCAGCGCATGCACCTAAAAATAAAGCGCTTAATATATACAAATATTTATTTTTCATTGAATTTCAATACATAACTAACACCATTATACCTTAAACTAATTTTTTTTATTTCTTTATCCAAATTAGTCCACACCATAATGATGTCATTATCCAAAATTACATTATTTATTTTATTATCATCACCATCTTTATTTAATTCTTTGATATCCATGCGGTACAACCTTGAACCGTCTTCTTCAATACTAAAAAGATACCTTAATTTAATTTTTTTATCGTCAAGTAAGGTGTACCCCTCAATCCAGGAGTCTTCTTCGTAAATAGTTTTCTCCAATAAAGTTTTATTAAAGATATTCTTTTCTAGGAGTGATTGGTTCTCATATTTAATGGCTTCGTTTAATAGTATTTCACCCAACCAATTGTTTGAAGTTACGCTAATTTCGTCATCTTCAATTTCCAAGACAATCACATTGTCAACTGAAAAAACTTTTAAATCCTCATTAAGCCAATACTCAAAAGAAATATAGTATTCTGTTTCATCGCTAGCAAAAAGTCTAAAGCAAAGCAAAACCGTGATATAAAAAATTCTTATCAATTTATTAAGATGGTTGAAGCAATTAAAAAATATAAAGCAACCCCTATAATATCTATTGCAGTGGTGACAAATGGGCCAGTTGATATTGCAGGATCAAAATGAAGTTTTTTAAGAACAATAGGCACACTAGACCCTACTGCGGTTGCAATAGTCATTGAGCAAAAAATACTTAAACCTATTACAGTACCTAGGTTTGCCATAGAAGTTCCCGTAATATATTCTGAAGCTAGTCCTACCAATAAACCATATGCAACCCCCAGCAAACTCCCTACAATCACTTCCTTTAAAATTAATGGAAAAGTGTTTGTGACATCTACTCTTCCGGTAGCCAGTCCTCTAACAACAATTGTCGAAGACTGTGTACCAATATTACCTCCAATACCAATTATAACGGGTATAAATGCAGCTAAAACGATTATTTCCTCTAAGAGACTGTTAAAATAACTGATAATAGCAGCAGCACAAATACCTCCTATAAGACTCGCAAGTATCCAGGGAGCTCGAGATTGAGCGTTCTCAATCGGGGATTTTAAGAGAATTTCTCTGTCCTTTCCCACACCAGCCATCTGTAAAAAATCTTCTGACGCCTCTTCCCTTATAATGTCAACTACGTCGTCTATAGTAACAATTCCAAGAAATTTATTTTGTTTATTTACAACAGGTAAAGCAAGGTAATTATATTGAGCAACTTTTTTAGCTACTTCTTCCTGATCAGTATCAGTAGTTGCAGCCTGAATATCTTTAATCATAATATCTTTTAGTTTTTTAGAGTTTTTTGAGGTTACCAGCGTTCTTAAAGATACAACCCCAACAAGCTTCTCTTTGTTGTCTAATACATAAAGATAAAAGATTTTGTCATTTTCTGGGAATAATTGAAGTTTTTTAATACTATCTTTAACAGAGGTACTCTGATTAAGAGTAAAAGTTTCCTTTGTCATAATGCTTCCAGCACTATCATCCGGATAAGACATTATTTCTTCAACCTCTTCTTTATCATCAACTTCAATTATTTTTAAAATTTCATTTTGTTTATCTAGAGAAAGCATACCAATAATTGTTGCCTGATCGTTAGTATCCAGATACCTAAAGATCTTCGAAATAGTTTTTGAGCTTTCATCTTGTAATACTTTTTCAATTAATGATTCATCTAACTCTTCTAATAACCTTGCTTTATGTAGCGCGGTGGGACATAAGCTAAACACCGTCTTTTGATCATATTGATTCAAGCTTCTCATAATAAGCGCAACATCTGCTTGATGTGTTTTTCTTAATATTTTAGCGATGTTAGAGTGAGCGCTTCTTCGTAAAAGGCGCTGCATAGTGCTTCTTAGCAGAGAAATTTCAGTTGAAAAGATAGCTTTTTTCATTGTATTGGATTTTCTATAAATTAACTCTACTTTATAATATATTAAAGCGATAGTAAATGGCTAAAATTACAAAACAGAGTGAAAATTTTTCTAAATGGTATACAGATGTTATACTAGACGCTGATTTAGCTGATTATGGTCCAGTTAAAGGAACTATGGTAGTAAAACCTTATGGTTTTTCACTCTGGACAAACATTAGGGACTCCTTAAATAAAATGATTGAAGACAGCGGTCATGATAATGCATATTTTCCACTATTCATTCCTAAAAGTTTTTTAGAAAAAGAAGCAAAGCATGTTGAAGGTTTTGCTAAAGAATGTGCAGTTGTAACGCACTCAAAGCTTTTTTCGGAAGAAGGATCTTTAAAAGTTGATCCAGAATCCAAGCTCGAAGAAGAGATCATTGTTAGACCAACATCAGAAACAATTATTTGGCATATGTTTAAGAAATGGATTACATCATATAGAGATTTGCCATTAAAAGTAAATCAATGGGCAAACGTGGTACGTTGGGAGATGCGCACAAGACTATTTTTAAGAACATCTGAGTTTTTATGGCAGGAAGGTCATACAGCACATGCTACCAAAGAAGAAGCTATGGAAGAAACCCTAGAGATCGTAGAAATCTATAGAACTTTGTTTGAAGATTATCTAGCAATACCAACAATTATAGGTAGAAAATCTAATCTTGAGAGATTTGCAGGTGCAGACGAAACTTTCTCTATTGAGACGATGATGAGAGATAAAAAAGCTCTACAAGCAGGAACGTCTCACTATCTTGGTACTAATTTTGGATCTGCATTTGATGTAAAATTTCAAAGCAAGGATAATAAAGAGCACCCAGTTTATGCTACAAGCTGGGGTGTTAGCACAAGGATGGTCGGAGCATTAATAATGGTTCATGGCGATGATAAGGGGTTAAAAATTCCTCCTAAAATCGCACCTATACAGGCTGTTATTATTCCAATTAACCCAAAAAAGGAAAAGTCTGAAGAATTTTCTAACTTTGTAACCAACGTAGAAGGAAAACTATCTCATCTGAACATTAGAACACATATCGATAATCTTGATGAAAGCCCAGGTTTTAAATTTAATAAGTGGGAACTTAAAGGCGTGCCAATCAGAGTAGAAATCGGCTTAAAAGAGTTTGAAAATATGGAAGTTACTATTTGCCGAAGAGATAATTCGGAAAAACATCAAGTTCAAATAGATAAAATTGAAGAAATCCCTATTATTTTGCAAAATATTCAAGACGGTCTTTTTAATGATGCAAAAACCTTTATGGATGATAATACATGTACTATAAACTCGTTTACTGATTTTACAGAAACTCTGTCAAACGACAACCAATTTATCAAAGCATATTGGGATGGATCGGACGAAACAGAGCTAAAAATTAAAGAAGAAACAAAAGCTACAATCCGCTGTATTGTAGATGATGTCAACGACGATACAAAAAAATGTATTTATTCCAACAAACCAGCTAAGCACCTGGTCGTCTTTGCAAAAGCATACTAGATATGATTATGAAGAAATTAAAATAACAATCGAGGAAGCTTAGTTATTAAAGCGCTATTCTATTTTGCATTAATTTGTTTGTTTTATCTTTTGCTCTGGCCAGTTCCTATAGAACTAAACTCATGGGAAAGTCCCAGAGATAGTAGAATGGACCCTTTATATTCTTTAAATCAAAAATTAAAAGACATAAAAATATTTTGGGCCAACGATGGCTATAACGGTCCGGAAGACATTGTATTAAAAAATGATAAAATTTATGTAGGCTATGACAACGGCATAATAATGAGCAGTGACGGAATTTTTTCTAATACCGAGGGCAGACCACTTGGGATGGCATTTGATTTAGAAGATAACTTAATCGTTGCAGATGCTATTCAAGGCCTTCTTTCAATTGATATGAGCGGTAAAGCAACATCTCTTTCGATTAAATCAGACACAGACAGTATACCGTTTAAGTTTGTAGATGATTTAGACATCGCTAGTGACGGGAAAATCTATTTTTCAGACGCATCAAGCAAGTATGGGTATGGCAGTGATAGATTGGAGCTATTTGAACATTCTCCTAATGGAAGATTATTGGTCTATGATCCAATCACTCAAAAAACCACAACCCTATTAAAAGACTTATACTTCGCAAATGGCGTAGCACTTAGTACCGATGAATCCTTTGTTTTGGTCAATGAAACATTTATGTATAGAATACAAAAATATTGGTTAAAAGGAGATAAAGCGGGAAGCTCGGAAATTTTTATAGAAAACTTACCAGGTTTTCCTGACAATATATCTTCAAACGAAAAAGGTATTTTTTGGGTTGCACTATTTAATCCAAGAAATGACTTTGTTGAAATATCATCCAATAAACCGTTTTTAAGAAAAATGGTTTTAAGACTTCCGGAATTATTGCAGCCACAACCAATTAATCACTCTTTTGTTCTTGGCATAGATGAGAGTGGTAAAGTAGTCCACAACCTACAATACAAAGCAGAAGAGGCCTACTCTCCAATTACGAGCGTTAAGCAATATGAAAACGATTTATATTTTGGGAGTTTAACACATGCAGGTTGGGGTAAAATAGAAGTTCCAAAATGAAAATAAAAACCCATGCATTTGTACTAAAAACAACGATTTTCAAGGAATCAAGCCTAATAATTAGGCTGTTTACTCGAGAGAAGGGTAAGTCCACATATATTGTAAAAGCAGCAATGAGACAAAAATCTCCTAGTAAAGCAATATATCAACAGCTTAATGAGGTTGAGATTGACTATTCACACCATCCCAAAAAACAGATACATCCAGTTTATAGTGTAAAACTAGTAGAAGACTGGGAGAATATATGTAAAGACTTAAAAAAAACAGTACTATGCACATCAATGTTAGAAATAATTGATAAAAGTTATGATGAAGAGATTTCAGATATTGAGACATACGATATCTTAAAGCAGGTAATGAGCTATTTTGACTCAAACAGTAGCAATTTAAATAATGCTTTTTATTATTTTATATTACATTTCCTCAAAAACAGTGGATACAACATACTCAATGCAAAAAAACATCCAATAATACTGCGTTTTCAGCAAAAAAATTCAAATATATTAAATGACCTGAATTTAATATTCGACTTAAATCTTAACGAAATGCATGAATCAGAAAAAAATCCGAAATATGAAAAATTAATAATGACCAGATTTATGTCAGAGTTAGTTAGATACCACTTTCCAGATGTAAAGTCTTTTAAAGTCGCAAAAGATTTGTTTAGTTAGATTCCTCGTCGTTTACTTTAAAAACTCTCTCTCCAGGTTTAACCATTTTAAATTTTTCACGAGCAATTTTTTCAATGTACTTTTCGTCAAATTTTAGCTTCTCTTCTTCTTTTTCAAGCAAAGCAATTTGATTTCTTAAATCATTGATTTCATTTTGAATCTCTAACTTTTCTTTTTTTAAAGACCATAAATTAATGAGCCCCCTGTCACTAAATAGAAGTAGAGATATGCAGCCAACAATAACTGTGACCATTAAAATATTTGTTATTGATAAGAATGATTTCATTTGATAAAACTTAAATTATTACACAGACTTGGATTTTCGATTTGTTCTTCAATTCTTAGAAGACGATTGTATTTTGCTGTTCTGTCAGAACGACATACTGAACCTGTTTTAATTTGTCCGCCCCCCATCGCAACTGAAAGATCTGATATAAAAGTATCTTCAGTTTCACCAGATCTGTGTGAAATGACGTAGTTCATATTGTTTGATTTGGCTAGCTCTATGGCTTCGATAGTTTCTGAAACAGTACCGATTTGATTTAATTTAATTAATATTGAATTCATTGATTCTTGTTCAATTGCTCTTTGTAGTTTTTTTGAGTTGGTAACAGTTAAATCATCTCCTACAATTTGAATTTTTGAACCAAGCGCCTGATTCATTTTATTCCACCCTTCCCAATCATTTTCATCTAAACCATCTTCAATCGAAACAATAGGATATTTTTTAATTAAATCTTCGTAAAAACTAATCATTCCATCTGTATCTAAAACACTTCCATCAACCTTTAAATGATATTTATTATCTTTGTAAAAACTGGAGGCAGCTACATCTAAAGCTAAAGAGATATCTTTCCCGACTATAAACCCAGCTTTTTCAATAGAATTTAGAAGTAGTTCAATTGCATGATCGTTGGAATGTAAAGCCGGAGCAAATCCACCTTCATCTCCTACGGTTATTCCTAACCCTTGTTTCTTTAGCTCTTTTTTCAAACAGTGAAATACTTCAGACCCGATTTGAATACAGTGTTTAAAGTTTTGTGCACCATGAGGGAATAACATGATTTCTTGTAAGTCAGAACCTTGATCAGCATGCATTCCGCCATTAAGGACGTTAATCATAGGTACAGGCATTATATTACTGTTAGGGTTTAAATAGCTATATAGTGGTTTATTATAGAAAGCAGCACTAACGACAGAACAAGCCATTGATATTCCTAGGCTTGCGTTTGCTCCAAATGTACTCTTGTTTGAAGTTCCGTCTATATTAATTAGCAAATCATCAATTTCTTTTTGGTTGCTTGCATCTTTTCCAATCAATGAAGGGCCAAAACTATTAATTACGTTATTAACAGCTTTTAAAACACCTCTACCTTGAAATCTTTTGGTATCTTCATCTCTTAATTCAAGAGCTTCAAATTCTCCTGTTGATGCTCCAGAAGGAACAGCCGATATACTTTTATAGCCTGATGCTGTAATTTCTACTTCGATTGTTGGAAATCCTCTAGAGTCTAAAATCTCTCTAGCATGAACTTTCTCGATTATTGGTTTGAGTGATTTTTCCATGAAAAAAGTTAATGTCTATAATTTTCATATGAAATAATAGAATTAAACATTATTAATACTCAAATCATATAAAATAATTAGTAATTGCGTATTATTTATTTAGTAGAGAATGTTTAAAAAAGGTTGATTACCCCAAAAAAAGAGACTATAATTATAAATAAGATGAATTTCTGGCAACTTTTAAGAAAATTTAATCATATTGACATGATTAATGATGGGGGCAAAAAAACTATAAGTTTATAGAGTTTTTGCCTTTTTTTTAACTAGTTATTAACTAATCAAGGAGGAATAACATGGCTTCATGGGATTCAATGTTAAGTAACGCTTTAGCTGGTTTAACAAGTGTTGTAAAAGCTGCAATTATCTTTTTTGTTTTTGCAGGTATTCTTTTCGATACTCCAGTTGATGCATTAGGTGGTATAATGGGTTTTGTAGATACTTTTCTTAGTGGTGGACTAACAGGACTTCTAGTTCTGGTAGTATTTTTATCACTACTTTAAAGATAAGTATTTACTAATTAATAGAGCTCCCCAGCACGGGGAGCTCTAAAAGCTCGAAGGAGAAAACACAATGAAAAATGTGATTAAACAAATCAATGATTTTTTAGGTATGACAACAGGCCTACTAATGAACTTGATTGTTGCTGGTACTATTATTGGTATACTTTATGATGATATCTTTGGTGTTATTGCGGGTATTGGTAATGCAGTAAGCGCAATTGGAGATGGCGGAGTTGCAGGTTTAGTAGCAGTTATGATTGTTGCAATGTGGATGAAAAAATAATATAGTTTTTCACCATATTGATTGATATAAAAAGGGCTCAAATATTTGGGCCCTTTTATATTATTTTTATAATAATTTAAATAGTGAAATCATTAAGAACATACTTCCAACTTTTTTCTATTATTTTTTTACTTTCGCATTTATGTGCAAAAACCGAATCCAAGATAAAAGTTTTTGAAAATAATGTACTCGTTGGAGAAGTGAATACAATTCAAAATAAAAATTTTTTTTCAGTAAATGATTTTATTCAAATAACTAATTCAAAAAAGTTTATAAACAATAAAACACAAAAAGTTGTTTTCTATGTTGACAACAAGAAAATAAAAATTAGCAACCAAATTACATTTATTGAAATTGAAGATAACCTTTTCCAGCTTTCTTCAGAAGTTGTAAATAAAAACGGTATTTATTATTTGCCGACCGAATCATTCTTTGGAATCATTCAAAATTTATCTATCTCATCGTCAATAAAATACACAAATGATGAAATTAGACTCACATCAATCTCTGGATTAAAAAAAACTATTAAAACTGTCGATCTTCGTAGCGAAAAGGAAAAATGGGAATTTAAAACTATTGTCATAGATGCAGGTCATGGAGGCAAAGATCCTGGCGCTGTTGGTTATAGAGGCACCAAAGAAAAAGATATCGCCCTTGATGTTGCAAAGAGGCTTGAAAAGAAGTTATCCAAAAATATGAATGTGAAAATAATCATGACAAGAGATGAAGATGTTTTTTTACGATTAAGTGAAAGAACAAAGATTGCAAATGAAAGTAATGGTAATTTATTTATAAGCATTCACACGAATGCCGCAGAAGATAGAAGAGCGAGTGGGTTTGAAACTTTTTTAATTGGTCCAAATAAAAATGAAGCAGCAGTTCGAGTGGCTGCTAGAGAAAATGCAGTATTAGAGCTAGAGGGCACAACTGGCAAAAAATTAACAAATGAAGATTTAATTCAAGCAACAATCGCTCAAAGTGCATTTGCATCTAAAAGTGAACAGTTTGCATCGATGGTCCAAAAAGAAATTAAAAAAAGAGTACAAAGCAAGGACCGAGGAGTTAAACAGGCAGGGTTTTATGTGCTTATGGGAGCATCAATGCCAAATGTTTTAGTAGAGCTAGGATTTATCTCTAATCCTACCGAAGAAAAGAAGTTACGAAGCCATCAATATAGAGATCTATTAGCTACAGCAATATATAGAGCTGTGGAACAGTACCAAAAAACTTTATAAATGATGATTGATTCTACGTTAGAATATCTATACCAACTGCATAATAGAGGAATAAAGCTAGGTTTAGAAAATATTAATAAAATTCTTCTCGAGTGCAACAACCCTCATAATGAATTTGATGCAATTCATTTAGCTGGAACCAACGGTAAGGGATCTACTGCATCTATAATTGCAAAAATCTTGGAAAATGCTGGACAAAAGGTTGGACTTTATACATCCCCTCACCTTATTAATTTTAATGAAAGAATTAGAATTAATGGAGTACCAATTAGCAACACTGACATAATAAATTTTACCAAGATGAATAGAGATTTTTTTGAAAGACATTCAATTACATTTTTTGAGGCCACCACTGCGATGGCATTTGACTATTTTAAAAAAAACGAGATTGATATTGCGATAGTAGAAACTGGGCTTGGTGGAAGACTGGATTCAACAAATGTTTTATCGCCTATTCACACTATTATTACCGAAATTGACTTTGATCACACACATCTTTTGGGAGAAACAGTTGAAGAAATAACTGCAGAAAAATGCGGTATAATAAAAAATGCCACTCCTAATACAACAATTAACACTAGTAGTAATATAGTTGAAGTTATTGATCAATTTTCAACAAAGCAGAATACCAGAACAAATTATATTAACAAAGATCTGATCAAAATCTCTAATCATAAAACTAATACACTTGATTTTAAATATAATGATTCAAGCTATATCTTACCTCAAGCTGGATCGTTCCAAGCAGAAAATGCAGTATTGGCTATTGAAACAATTAAAAGTGAATTTAAAGATATTAACCACGATCAAATTCAAGCTGGTTTGGATAAATGGTTCTGGCCAGGAAGAATGCAACAAATGGAAGAAGATATATTTTATGACGTAGCACACAATAGCTCGGGCATGAATATACTAACTTCAGACTTGTTTCACATATATAATCAAAAACCAATAGGACTGGTTGTTATAAAAAATGACAAAATAAGACCAGAAATTATTAGCTCGTTTGAGAACGATTTTGAAGAATTAATCATATCAAGCATTTCATCTAAAGATATTCTATCAAAAGATGATATTAAATCTGAAAAAAGCTTAAATAAATACCAATTTATAGAAAACTTAAATGATGCCCTAAGTTTGCTAAAAAATGAACAATTTGATGGCCCCAAAGTTATATTTGGAAGCCATTACATTGCAAAATACGTCTATAAATTTTTTGATTTTTCCTTTGACAAAGGTAATATATAATGTAATTTGTATTTCAAGGTGACTCTCCCCTAAAAATTTTCACAACAATCGAGGAATTATGACACTAACTGATTTAAAAGACAAAAAACTAACTGAACTAAAAGAAATAGCAAAGCAAATGGATATTGACAAATCTTCATCAATGTCAAAAGATGAACTTATTAAAGCCATTTCTGTTAAATATGCTCCAGTTAATCAAGAGATAAAAAAATCTCCCACTAACAACGATAGTCTAAAAAGCGAAAAAAAGGCAGCTGGAGTTTTAGAAATTTTACCTGATGGCTATGGATTTTTAAGAAGCGTAAATGATAATTATTTACCAGGACCTGAGGACATTTATGTTAGTCCATCTCAAATTAAAAGATTTAAGTTGAAAACCGGACACTTTGTTGAAGGAAGCACTCGAGCTCCTAAATCAAAAGAAAGATTTCATGCACTTTTACAATTATCAGAAGTCAATGGCATGAACCCAGAGAAAATTAAAGAGCTAAGAAATTTTGATAAGTTTACGCCACTTCATCCTAATGAAAAATTTAATCTTTCAAATACGAGCGATATGTCTATGAGAATAATGGATATGGTTGCTCCAATTGGCAAGGGTCAACGTGGCTTAATTGTTGCTCAGCCTAAAACTGGTAAAACTATTTTAATTTCAAAAATTGCTAACGCAATTAGAAGAAACCACCCTAATACCATCCTTATCATACTTCTAATCGATGAAAGACCTGAAGAGGTAACAGATATGAAAAGAAGTGTAGATGCGGAGGTCATTGCATCCACATTTGATGAAGGCCCAGAAAGACATGTTCAAGTATCTGATATGGCACTTGCTAAAGCCCAAAGATTAGTTGAATGTGGTAAGGATGTTGTAATTCTCTTGGATAGTATTACCAGGTTAGGACGTGCACACAATGCTGTGATTCCGCATAGTGGTAAAATATTATCCGGTGGTGTTGATTCGAATGCTCTTAGAAAACCAAAAAAATTCTTTGGAGCAGCAAGAAATACAGAGGAAGGTGGAAGTTTATCTATTATTGCTACTGCTTTAATTGATACCGGAAGTAAAATGGATGGAGTGATATTCGAAGAATTTAAAGGTACAGGTAATATGGAATTAGTTTTAGATAGAGAATTGAGTGATAGACGTATTTATCCTGCATTTAATATCGTGAAATCAGGTACCCGTAAAGAAGAGCTTTTATTATCAGATCAACATTTATCAAGGATGTGGATATTAAGAAAGATGTTAGGAGAAATGTCTACAGAACAGTCTATGCAGTTTATGACCGATAGAATGCGTAGAACTAAAACTAATCAAGAATTCTTAGATTTAATGAGTCAGTAAGATGTCAAAAGAGTTTTCTAGCTTAGTAAATAAAATTAAACCCTCTTTTACACTTCAAATGACTGCCAGAGCTGCAGAGCTTAAGTCCCAAGGAGAAGATGTAATTAATTTTGGTGTTGGAGAGCCTGATTTTAATACACCTCATCATATTATTGAGGCTGGAAAACAGGCTATGACTGACGGGTATACAAAATATACACCGGGATCAGGAATGCTTGAGTTGAAAAAAGCAATTCAAACAAAGCTTAAAAACTTAACTGATATAAATTATCACCCTGAAAACATTATTGTTTCAAATGGCGGCAAACAATCACTATCAGTTGTTTGCCAAGCTCTCTTCGACAAAGGCGATAAAGTTGTAGTTTTTTCACCGTATTGGGTTTCTTTCCCAGAGTTTGTACGAATAGCTGGCGGAGAGCCCTTATTTGTAAATACTATCTCAGATAAGCAATTTGAGCCAGATTTTGACGATCTGATTTCAAAAATTGATGATTCTGTAAAGGGAGTTATCATTAATTCACCAAGTAATCCTACGGGTGGCGTTTGGTCAGATGAGGCAATATCCAAATTACTTAAGTTGAGTAAAGAAAAAGATTGGGTCGTAATATCAGATGAAACTTATGAAGAGCTGGTCTATGACAATGAATTCAAAGCCATTGAAACCTTAGATAGTTTTGGCTGTGAAATTGTGACGATTAGAAGTATGTCAAAAACATATGCTATGACAGGATGGCGAATCGGATATACAACAGCAAATGATGAAATTGTCAAAGCAATGTCAAAAATCCAGGGTCAAACCACTTCATGTCCAAATGCTATTGGTCAAAAAGCATCAGTGGCTGCTTTATTGGGTAACCAAGAACCTGTAAAAAAGATGAAAGAAAAATTTAGAAATCGTAGAACAGTTATGTATAATGAATTAAATGGACTTGATAATGTTCATTGTGATATGCCAGGAGGAGCTTTTTATATGTTTCCTGACTTTTCATATTACTTAAATAAAAAAAATGAAGACGGAAAAATTTTACAAGACACTTTCGACCTTTCTGATTATATTCTCGCCGATGCTAAAGTTGTTACTGTAGCTGGTGATGGTTTTGGAGCAAGTGGATACTTAAGGTTTTCATTTGCTACAAACACAGAAACAATAATAAGTGGCATAAAAAGAATAAAAAATAGTTTAAAAAAACTTAAATGAAAAAAGATACACATTCAAAAGATTATAGATTGGTAGTTTTTGAGGATAGTTCTTGTAATTATTCCTTTCTTACTCGATCTACTGTCAAAACCGATAAAACGGTCAAGTGGGAAGACGGCAACGAATATCCTCTATTCAAGTTGGATATTTCAGACAAATCGCATCCTTACTACACCGGTCAAAGAACTCTCGTAGATACTGCTGGAAGAATTGAAAAATTCAACCGCAAATACAATAAAAAAGATTCTTAAAGACTCTTTTTTTAATAATTTAATTATCTAATGGATATTTTATTAAAGGCTAATAGTATCGTTTCTGAATATGATCAGATAATGCAGCAAATGATGGACAGCGATATTATGCTCAATCAAGAAAAGATGACTTTATTATCAAGACAAAAAAGTGCACTTGATGAATCTTATCAGCTGTGTAAACAATATATAGATTTAAAAAATCAGCTATCTGAATTAGATGAAATGAAGAACGATAAAGAGTATGAGGAACTAGCAAAAGAAGAATCTGTTGAACTAAATAATCATCTTACATCCATTGAAAAACAATTAAAGAAAATTTTAATTTCAGACGACCCTAATGATAATAAAAATGCAATTATTGAAATTAGAGCGGGTACAGGAGGAGATGAAGCCGGTTTATTTGCTTCAGATTTAATGAGAATGTACTCAAGATATGCAGAAAACAATAATTTGAAAGTAAAAATCATGGACATACATGAAACTGGAGTTGGTGGATTAAAATCTGCAACGTTTAGTATTGAAGGTGCAAAAGCATACGGTGTCTATAAATATGAAGGTGGAGTGCATAGGGTGCAACGAATTCCCAAAACTGAATCAGGGGGAAGAGTTCATACGTCAGCAGCAACTGTAGCTGTTTTACCGGAAGTAGAAACGGCTGAAGTAGAGATTAATGATTCGGATATAAAAATTGATACTTATAGAGCAAGTGGAGCGGGCGGACAGCATGTTAATAAAACAGAATCTGCAATTAGATTAACTCATATACCAACAGGATTAGTGGTCACCTGTCAGGATGAAAGTTCTCAACACAAGAATAAAGCTTCAGCTATGAAAGTTATGAGATCAAGGCTCTTTGCATTAGAGCAAGAAAAACTAAATAAAGACAGAGACGAAATGAGAAAAAGCCTTGTTTCTACAGGCGATCGCTCTGCTAAAATTAGAACATATAATTTTCCGCAGGGTAGAATTACGGATCATCGAATTAACTATACAACCCATAAACTACAAGTTACACTCGAAGGAGATATGGATCATTTAATTGAGCAGTTAAAGCTAGCTGAAGATAGCGCAAAAATAGAGTAAAACAGTAATATGCCCCTTTTAAAAGACTACATTAAATCACAGATTTTAAAATTAGAGGGTACAAAGGTTCAAGAGATTCAAGCAAAGAGCAATATTCTTGCTCAGCATTACTTCAAAATATCAAATTCTGCATTATACTTTAAGGATATATCATTATCCGAAAAAGACATTATAAATCTAGATATTATGTTTGCTCAGCTTTACCAAAATAAACCAGTTCAATATATTACCGGTGAAACATATTTTTACAATGACAAGTTTTTAACACCACCTGGAGTTTTCATACCCCGCCCAGAAACTGAATTAATAGTAGATTGTGCGTTGGAATTCTTGTCAAACAACAAAGATGATTTGAAAATTATTGATTTTTGCACAGGCAGTGGTTGTATTTTATTAAGCATTGCAAAGAAATTTCCAAATTATCAATACATAGGTATAGATAAGTCTGAAATTGCTGTCAAAACAGCTAAAAAAAATAGAGATTTACTAGGTTTAAAAAATGTACAATTTTTCAATCAAGATATTTTTAAGTATAATCAATCAAAAGCTGATTTATTATTGTGTAATCCCCCCTACTTAGCCAAAGATGAGATAGAAAATCTTGAACAATCAGTAAAAAACTATGATCCGTTGAGTGCTCTTACGGATTTCAAGAATGGCACATCATTTTATAAGCACTTAATATCAAATTTTAACAAGCTTATAAAAAAAAATGGTATCATGTTGTTAGAAATTCCCTTTTCAGCTGTGACAGATGATATTATTTCTATTAATAAAAATTTAAACGAAAATAAATCACTTTTTTACAAAGATTTAGAAGGAAAAAATAGAGTAATTAAGATATATTAGAGGTGTATGAAAAGCGAATTTATCCATTTACATAATCACTCTGATAACAGCTTGCTAGACGGCGCTCAAAACATTCCGTCAGTCCTTGAAACCATTACAGACCTTGGAATGGACTCTGTTGCTTTGACAGAGCATGGAAATTTATTTGGCGCAATTTCATTCTATAAAAAAGCAAAAGATAAAAATATTAAGCCAATTATTGGTTGTGAAGTATATGTAGCAAAAGGAAGTCGCTTTCAAAAAGATAGATCTAGTGGTATGGGACAATATAATCACCTAGTTCTAATTGCTCAAAATTATCAAGGTTATAAAAATCTAATGAAGATTGTAACACACGGTTTTTTAGAAGGATTTTATTATAAGCCAAGAGTTGATACAGAAATCCTAAAAAAATATAATGAAGGCATTATATGCCTTTCGGCGTGTTTAAAAGGAATTTTACCAGAAACATTAATATATAATGGTCTTGAAGCAGGTAAGCAGGTTGCTGAAGAATATTCCAGTATCTTTCCTGGTAGATATTATATAGAACTTCAAAATCACGGTATTCCAGAAGAGCTCCAAAACATTCAGCTAGCTACAAAGCTTGCAAAAGAAATGAATTTGCCAATTATTGCTACAAACGATGCACACTATGCAAAGAAAGAGCACTATAAAGCACATGATGTGCATATATGTATTGGTACCGGTAAACACTTATCTGATAAAAATAGATTAAAGTATCCAGGACATGAGTTTTATTTCAAATCTCAAGATGAAATGTTTTCATTGTTTAAACAATTTCCTGAAGCTTTACAGAATACAAGAGCTTTAGCTGATTCAGTAGATCTCCAAATTCCTATGGAAGATTATCACCTACCATGGTATTCTATTCCCGGAGATAAAAAATCAAAAGATACTGATGAATACCTAAAGACGCTTTGCGCTTCGGGCTTGAAAGATAAATATGAAAATATCAATAGCGAGATAAATAAGAGGCTTGATTATGAGTTGTCAGTCATTAAAAAAATGGGTTTTGCAAGCTACTTCTTAATTACTGCTGATTTTGTGGAGTATGCAAAAAACAACAGAATACCTGTTGGTCCTGGTAGAGGGTCTGCTCCTGGGAGTATAGTGTCTTACGCTCTTGGTATTACGAACATTGATCCTTTGAAACATAATTTAATTTTTGAAAGATTTTTAAACCCAGACAGAATTAGCATGCCGGATATTGATATAGACTTTTGTGTTGAAAGAAGAGGGCAAGTTATAGATTATTTAAAAAGTATTTATGGTGAAGACTCAGTAACTCAAATTATTACTTTTGGTAAAATGAACGCCAGAGCGGTAATAAGAGATGTTGGAAGAGTAATGAGTTATTCATATTCAGAAGTTGATAAGATAGCTAAGATGATACCTGAAGGACCAAGAGTAACCCTTGATCAAGCATTAAAACAAAATTCTGATTTAAGAACCGTATCACAAACGAACTATAAAGATTTGATTGATAATGCTAAAGTTTTAGAAGGTATGACACGACACGCATCTATCCACGCTGCTGGAGTTGTAGTTGCACCCGGAGATCTAACAGATTTTGTACCCCTTTATAGATCATCACAGGGCGATGTAACCACACAGTATGATATGAAAGAGCTCGAATCTATTGGATTGTTAAAAATGGACTTTCTTGGTTTAAGAAATTTAACAGTTATAGATAAAACAATAGATTTAATTAAAAAAAGATTTAATGAGGACATAGACATAGACAAAATTGACATGGAAGATCCTAAAGTCTATAAGCTATTCGCAAAAGGTCTTACAGTAGGTATTTTTCAATTTGAATCAGCTGGAATGAGAGAATTTCTTAAGAAACTACAGCCAAAAGGTATAGATGGTTTAATTGCAATGAATGCATTGTATAGACCTGGTCCAATGCAAAACATTGATCGATATATCAAGCGCGCACATGGAAAAGAAAAAGTAGAATATGTTCACCCATTACTAGAAGAGGCATTGAAAGAAACGTATGGAATTATAGTTTATCAAGAGCAAGTAATGCAGATTGCAAATATTATCGCAGGATTTACGTTATCCGAAGCGGATGAAATGAGACGAGCTATTGGTAAAAAGATTAGTTCATTAATGGATAAAATGGCTGATAAATTTGTCAAAGGTGCGGTTAAAAAAGGTTTGTCCAAAACAAAAGCAAAACAGATTTTTGAATTAATAGATAAATTTGCTCAATATGGTTTTAACAAAAGCCACTCTGTAGCATATTCATATATAGCGTATCAAACAGGATGGCTAAAAACACACTATACCGCAGAATTTATGTCAGCAAATTTAACAAGCGAGATGAATAACACTAATAAAGTTGTTGTTTTAATTAATGAATGTCGAAAATTAAATATTAAAGTTCATGCGCCAGATATCAACAAATCTGGAATAAATTTTGAACCATTAAATGATAAAGAAATTTCGTTTGGATTAAATGCTATAAAGAATGTTGGTGTAAAAGCTTTAGAGCAGTGTATTGAAGTAAGAAGCAAGCATGGAGAATTTAAATCCATTTTTGATTTTATTTCCAAGGTAGATCAAAGACTAGTAAATAAAAAAGTATTAGAAAGTTTAATTCTTGCAGGTGCATTTGATTCATTAAGCGAAAATCGTGCACAACTATTTGAAGCAGTAGATTTGGCAATAAACTATGGAAATCAAGCAGACAAAAAGTCTAGTAAGAACCAAATTAATTTGTTCGGAGATCAGGAAGAATTAATTAAAGTGCCAGACTTACCAATCATTGAAGATTGGGACAATCAGGAGAAACTATCAAAAGAAAAAGAAGTGCTTGGAATTTATGTATCAGGAAATCCTTTAATTAAATATGCAGATACCATTGAAGAATTAAGCAATTATGACTTCTCTGAAGAGAGAATATTAAAAGAGAATTCTGTTGTAAAAATTGGAGGTGCTATAACGAACTTTAAATTACATTTTGATAAAAAAAATCAGCAGATGGCCTTTTTTAATTTAGATTGTTTAGGAGGACAAGCTGAAGCAATTATATTCCATGATGCTTTTGATAAGTACAAAGAAATTATTAAAGATAATAATATAGTATTTTTAGTTGGCCATACTTCAACACAAAACGACTTTGCTGATCTAAAATTAATAGTTGATGAAGTTATTCCAATCAACCATGCTAAGAAGGTTTTAAAATTAAATGAGGTAAATATCAGATTACCAAAAAATTCATCAAAAGATTTAATGAACGATATTGTTCAGTTAGCAAATCATAACAAGGGAGATCATTCTTTTGTTGTTCATATTCCAGGAGAAAATGGTCAAGAAAGAAAGATTATATCAAACAAGATTAAGGTATCAAATAACAATCAATTTTTAATTTTATTAAGAGATTTATTAGGGGAATCAAACGTTTGGATTGATTAAATTACAGTGTATGAAAATAAATCCACCAATTAGAATATTAATGGCAAAACCAGGACTTGATGGCCATGATCGCGGAATCAAAGTGCTTGCGGCTTCTTACAGAGATGCTGGTATGGATGTCATTTATTTAGGGCTTAGACAAACACCAGAAAGCGTTGTTAAAGTGGCAATCCAAGAAGGGGTTGATGTTATTGCTCTTTCAATACTTTCAGGAGCACATATGACAATTTTTTCAAAAGTGATGGAGCTTATAAAAGATAATAATTTGAATAATGTATTAGTAACAGGTGGTGGGATTATACCAGAAGAAGATGCTGAAGATTTATCTAATTTAGGAGTTGGGAAGCTTTTTGGACCTGGTACTCCGGTAAAAGAGTCACTTGACTATATTGAAAGCTGGGTTAGAGAGCACAGACGATGATTTCTAACATTACCAATACATTTATTAAAGCAAAAAAAGCTTTTGATACTTCACAATTCACAGAATCTAAAAATTTACTAAATAAAGTTATAGATCATGATAAAGATTTTTTATCTGCTTACTTGCTGCTTTATGAAATCTATGATAAGACAAATTCAAAAAAGAAAAATATCATTTATAAAGAATTAAAAAGGCTTGATTCAGATATATCAATAAAGCATAAGCCTGTAGTAAGTGCCAAAAAAAGAGTTTCTAAAAAATCTGAATTAGTCACACTCTCGCTTATTAAGCTAATGATTTCTCAAGGGAAAAAAACGCAGGCAAAGAAAAACCTTCGCTTAATAATTAGTCATTCAAAAAATAGGAATGAGAAAAATAAAGCACAAAAACTACTAGATAATTTTTAGGGGCTAAAATGAGCATCGAATATTTTCAAAGAAGACAACATATATTAATTGACAAGCTTGCAAAAGAAAATCTTGATGGAATGATTGTAACTAATTTAACACACATTAGATATTTATGTGGTTTTACTGGATCAAGTGCAACATTATTAATTACAGCAGATCAAGTAAATTTTATTACCGATGGAAGATACGTCGTACAATCAGAAAAAGAAGTAAAAGGAGCTAAAGTTATCATAGATAGTATCCCTCACTATGAGATTATAAAAAAACAAAATCTGTTAACTAGCAGTCAAAGCATAGGTTTTGATGGGAACAATGTAAGCCACCAAGGCTATCAGCAATTATCAAAAGCTTTTTCTGACATAAACCTGAAAAATATTACTGGAATTATAGAAAAAATGGCCATGTCAAAAGATGAAAAAGAGTTAGAAGCAATTAGAACGGCCGTTGAGATTACCGATAAGGCTTTTGCTGAAGTATTACCAATGGTAAAAATTGGAGTTGAAGAAAAGGTAATAGCAAATCAATTATCATTTTTATACAGAAAGTATGGAGATTCTGATTCAGATGCATTTGCTGCTATAGTTGGTACAGGGCCGAATTCAGCTAAGCCTCACCATAAGCCGACAGATAGAAAAATTGGGCCAGGTGAATTGTTGGTTATTGATTCAGGTGCAAAGTTTGCAGGATATCACGCTGATATGACTAGATCATTCGCAACAAAAGGATATTCAGATGAGCAAAAATCAATTTATGATATTGTTTTAAATGCCCAAGTTAAAAGCATTGAAGGAATAAAATCTGGGACATCTTGTAAGTCTATTGATTCAATTGCAAGAGATCATATAGCAAATGCAGGTTATAGTAAATTTTTTGACCATGGCCTTGGACATTCCTTAGGGTTAGAAATACATGAAGACCCAAGGTTTAGCAAAGTAAGTGAAGATGTTCTTGAAGAAAACTACGTAATGACTGTTGAGCCGGGAATTTATGTACCAGATATTGGTGGTGTAAGAATTGAAGATGACATTATCGTTACAAAAAATGGAGCTGAAATCCTCAATAAAACTTCAAAAGAATTTCAAGTAATTTCATAATGCCTAGAAAAATTTTATTTTTTCTATGTTTCTTCTTGTTCTCTTGCGTTGAGAACTTAGTCCATATACAAATTTTTGATAATGGAAGCTTTTCGGTAAAATATAACTCTATAGGCCATAAGAATGATTTGCTCGACAGTGACTTCATACACCCTACAAGTAATGATAAACATAACTGGATAACTTCATTACGTCAAACAAATGAAAGTAGTACGGAAAATATATGGGAAAAAGAAACCATTTTATCCTCACCAACGAAAACAAAATTAACTTTTAATAGCTCTTCAAACCTTCAATATGATATAGATGTGTCCAGAAATTCATATTTTTTTTGGGATTCATACACATTTCAATCAAATATCAGAAATCTAGAAATTGATTTAAAATATCCAGAAATAGTGAACTATTTAGATATAGATGAAGATGATTTATCGTGGCTTGTACCAGCCAAGAGATATATTTTTTCTGAAAGCATAAATGTATTTAAACAAAAAAATACGATCGACGAAATTATTATCGATAGAATAAATAATCAAATTGATGCATATATCTCATATGTAGAAGAAAAAGATTATGAGAGAGAATTTGACAGAAAGTCTTCCGAAATATTTATTGATGCCTTGTCACCAATGAAGCGTCGATTACCAAAAAACTTTTTTTCAGATATGACAATAATTATAGATGATTTAGAAAAAGAATTTGAAAAAAATACCAATTTAATGTTAGACGGTTTCACTTTCAGTGTTGCTATCCCAGGAGATTTGAGAAACACCAATGCTACATTTATAAGTGAACTCGATAGCACAATTTATTGGGAGTTTGATTTTAATGATATAGCAACTAGCCACTTCAATATGTATGCACATTCAATTGTTATTAATAACTTATCGTTACAATTATTGTTACTAATAATTTTACTAGTTTTTATAGGATTTATATGGAAGAAAAGATTAAAAAAAGAATAGATAGCTTAATATCAGAAATTAATAATCATAACCATGCTTACTATGTTTTAGATGACCCTAAGTTGTCTGACAAGGAATATGATAGTCTTTTTAGAGAACTTGAAGAGCTTGAAAAGAAACACCCTTCTTTAGTTACTGATTTATCACCAACCCAAAGAGTTGGTCATCCTGTAAGTAGTGGATTACAGAGTTATGATCATGCTGTCCCCATGCTTTCATTATCCAATGCCATAAATGATGAAGAAATCAATGATTTTGATAAACGTATAAAAAAGTGGCTAAACAACTCTAAAGTTGATTTTGTAGCAGAGCCAAAAATTGATGGTTTAGGGGTTTCGTTAATATATAAAAATGGAATACTAGAAAGAGCTTTAACAAGGGGCGATGGATTTAAAGGAGAAGATATCACCCATAATGTCAAAACTATCAATGCTATTCCATTACAGCTAAGAAAATCTGTAAAAACCCCAACTTTTATTGAAGTTAGAGGGGAAATTTTTATGAACATCTCAGATTTCAACAAATTAAATAGATCTAGAGAAGTATTAGAAGAAAAACTATTTGCAAATGCTAGGAATGCAGCAGCTGGAAGTGTAAGACAACTTGATCCTAAAATTACTGCCTCAAGAAATCTCTCAATTTTTTGTTACGAAATTGGAGGTAGTGAAGATATTGAGTTTAATAATCAAGTTGAAATGCTTGATTATTTAAAGTCAATTGGACTACCTGTAAATCCACTATCCAAAAAAATTACGTCAGCCAATGAAATGATTGCATATCATCACACTCTAGAATCAAATCGTAACCATATAGATTATGAAATTGATGGTTCTGTCATAAAAGTAAATAATTATAAAAAAAGAGAGCGATTGGGGTTAAGATCACGATCTCCAAGATGGGCTATTGCAGCAAAATTTAAAGCAAAGCAAGCAGAATCCCAGATTATAGGAATTGATCTACAAGTCGGTAGAACAGGAGTTATTACTCCAGTTGCAAAAATTAAAGAAATTGATTTATCAGGTGTTATGATATCCAGTGCTACTCTTCATAATCAAGATGAAATAGACAGAAAAGATATTAGAATTAATGATTTTGTATTAATCGAAAGATCTGGCGATGTAATTCCTAAGATTACGCAGGTTCTCAAAAATAAGAGACCTAAAAATACACAAAAATTCTCAATTAGTGATTTTAATTGGCCTGATCCTAATTGTAAAATTGAGCGCATTGAAGGAGAAGCAGCATATAGATGTATAAATCCAAATTGTAAATCAAGAGTTATGGGTGTACTTGAACATTTTTGTTCAAAAAATGCAATGAATATTGAAGGTATGGGTCCTCAAATTGTTAAACAATTATTTGAAGCAGATTTATTAAATAGTTTTGATGATATTTACAAAATAAAATATGAAGATTTAATTAACTTAGATCGTTTTAAGAATAAATCTGCAATGAATTTAATTGACTCAATAAATCAATCTAAAAAAACAACTTTTCCTAGATTTTTATTTGGACTTGGTATCCCAAATGTAGGTCAACATATATCCAAGATAATGGATAAATACTGTAATTCATCTTTAGAAAAATTAACTGTATTAACTGTTAAAGAAATGGTAGAGATAGATGGAATTGGTGAAACAGTTGCTATCGCTATACAAGAGTATTTTAACGACAATAAAAATAAAAATATTGTTGAAAGTTGTCTGCAATTAGGTATTGAGATAATACCTACTACTTATGATACATCAAAAATGAAGATGTTGAATCACAAAGTTGTTATAACTGGATCTTTTGAAAGTTTGTCACGTAGTGATTTAAAGCTTAGATTAGAAAAGTTAGGAGCTACAGTTAGCTCTTCTGTTTCTTCCAAAACTAGTACTATTATTGTAGGAAAAAATCCAGGATCAAAATTATCAAAAGCACAAGATTTAAGTATAAAGATTGTTGAAGAGAAAGATTTATTCGAGTTTTTAGATGAAGATTAATTTAGTACTGCTTTTAATAACCACTTTTCTTTTTGCTGAGGATAGTCCATCATTTAAAACACAATTAATGTTTGATGGGTTTTCTCAACCATTGCTTGTAAGATTTCATCCAGAAACAAATGCTATGTTTGTGGTTGAACAAACCGGTAAAATAAAATTAATTGAAAAAAATAAAACTACTACTTTTATAGATCTATCAGCTTTAGTTATGACAGGGCCCATTCCAGACGAAAGAGGATTATTAGGGATGGCACTTCACCCGAATTTCGCTACAAATGGACTTTTTTATGTATCATATGTAGATAAAGATAATTTTTCTGTGGTAGCTCGTTATTTTTATGATAATAGAAAACAAAAAGTAGATTTTATGTCAGAAAGAAAACTATTTCATTTTGAACAACCTTATGGAAATCATAACGGAGGGCATCTTGAATTTAGTCCCAAAGATAATTATCTATATTTAGGATTTGGGGATGGAGGTTCATCAGGCGATCCACAAAACAATGCGCAAGATTTGAGTAATTTTTTGGGAAAAATCTTAAGAATAGATATCAATACTGAAAGTGGTTATAAAATACCTGATTCTAATCCTTATAAAAACGCACAGGATAAATTAGATGAAATTTGGGCTTATGGTTTAAGAAATCCATGGAGATTTAGTTTTGATAAAATTAATGGCGATCTTTATATCGGTGACGTTGGACAATATCTTTGGGAAGAAATAAATAAAATTAGTTCTAATGAATCAAATATTAATTTTGGATGGAAGATTATGGAAGGAAACCATTGTTATGAAAAAGAAGAATGTAATCAAGATGGTTTAACAAAACCTATATTTGAATATCCTAGCGACGCATCATATGCATTTAGCCTTATGAATATAAATCAAAAAAATGTATACGGATGTTCTGTTACGGGAGGATACGTTTATCGTGGGAATAAAATTAATGATTTAAGTGGGTTATATTTATTTTCAGATTTTTGTACTGGAAAAATCTGGTCTCTTAACCCAGTAAAAGGCTTGACCAATGATTTAACTCCTCAATTATTTGGAAATAAAAAAAGTATGATATCATCTTTTGGTGAAGACATAAATGGTGAATTATATATAGTGGAATTCTCAGGAAGTATTTATAAAATAGTGCCTTCAAATGAGTAGAAATCTAGCAATAAAAATCAATAAGCTTTTTAAGTCATACGATGATGTAAAAGCAGTACAAGGTATTGATTTGGAAATCAATAAAGGTGAGTTTTATGGCTTACTAGGTCCTAATGGCGCTGGAAAATCAACTACTATCAATTCCATTACAAGTCTAGTTAAGCCAACAGATGGAGATATTGAAATTTTTGGAAAAAACATAGAAAATGACTTTAGATTTGCTAGATCGCAAGTTGGAATTGCGCAACAGGAAGTTAGCACTGACTGGTTTTTCCCTCTAGAACAATTATTGTATTTTCAGGCTGGTTTTTATGGAGTATCAAGATTTCATGCAAAAGAAAGAATTGAATATTTGCTAGAAAAATTAGGTTTATCCAAACATCGAACAAAAAAAATGCGAGAGCTTTCAGGAGGAATGAAGCGAAGGTTACAAATAGCAAAAGCTTTGGTACATGACCCTGAAATAATCATTCTTGATGAACCTACTGCTGGCGTTGATGTTGAATTAAGGCATGATCTATGGCTGTATTTACAAGAACTGCATAAAGATGGAAAAACAATATTGTTAACAACTCACTATATAGATGAAGCAGAGCTTTTATGTGAGAGAGTCGGGATTATAGATAAAGGAAAGTTAATTATTGAAGACACAGTTTCTAATTTAAAAAAGATGGTCAAAAACTCTTCCATTGAAATACAATTAAAAGATAA
This sequence comes from uncultured Fidelibacterota bacterium, assembly GCA_902624275.1. GTDB lineage: Bacteria > Fidelibacterota > Marinisomatia > Marinisomatales > Marinisomataceae > Marinisoma. The sequence goes on along the minus strand of CACNWW010000001.1, from coordinate 261,074 downwards.
TGATAATAATGATTTAAGTTTTTTAAGTGAATATGATTATAAAATGGATAACAACTCTTTGAAAATTTTTACAGATACACCCAATCTTGAATTACCTTCAATAATTTTAAAATTTTCTGAAAAAGATATTAAAATTGAAGATATCCATATCCCTCAAACATCTTTAGAGGATGTCTTTTTAGATTTAACGGGGAGGAAAATTAATGATTAAAAATTGGGTTGGTTTTTATACTCTTTCCTCGAGAGAAATTATGCGTTTTTTCTCCGTTTGGAGACAAACTATAATACCAGGAATAGTGACTACTTTATTATATATCTTTGTTTTTGGAGTAGCTCTAGAAAATAGAATCAGTGAGATAGGTGGTGTTTCATACAAAATATATATCTTACCAGGTTTACTAATGATGAACGTTATTACTAACGCAGTTGCAAATTCTGCCTCTTCAATGTTGCAAATGAAATTACTTCAAACTCTTCCTGAGCTTTTGATTACTCCACTTTCCAGTCTTGAATTATCATTATCATTTATAATTGGAGGCGCTATAAGAGGATTTGTTAATGGAATTTTAATTCTTTTGATTTGTTGGCTAGCAGGAATGCCTATTTTGAACCTACCCCTTACATTATTTTTTATTCTTTTAGTATCATGGTCATTTTCAAGTCTAGGTCTTTTTGTTGGACAGCTATCTGATTCCTGGGATCAGCTTGCGCTAATACAAAATTTTGTTATTACACCGTTTAGTTTCCTAGGAGGAATATTTTATTCCATTAAAATGCTTCCTGGTTGGGCTATGACTTTAAGCCAAGTAAATCCAATTTATTATGCAATTAGCGCATTACGAGAAGCAACGCTCGGTGTTTCAGATGCTTCATTTTTGGGAGCATCTATCTTTTTAGTTGTATTTACTATTGCAACAACAGTAATGGCGGTTGTACTTATGTCAACAGGGAAAAAAATTAGGTTTTAATTTTTGTTTAATTGATTTAAAATAGGCCATGCAAAAATTAAAAAAGGCTATCCTGTTTCTAGAGGATGGCCTTTTTTTTATCGGAAAAAGTCTTGGTAAAAGTGGAGAAACTTTCGGTGAAGTTTGCTTTAATACTGGAATGACCGGGTATCAAGAAATTTTAACTGATCCTTCATATTCTAATCAGATGATTGTAATGAGCAGTCCACATATAGGAAATTATGGGACAAATAATAGCGATACCGAATCTGAAAAAGTTTATGCTACAGGCTTTATAATTAAGAGCGAATCTATACAACCTTCAAATTGGAGGTCTGAAGAATCTCTATCATCTTTTTTAACAAAACATAATATAGTTGGCATTCAAGATATTGACACTAGAGCATTAACTATTCACATAAGAAAAAAAGGTGCAATGAGAGGAATTATGTCAACGGAAGATTTTGACGTTCATAATTTGGCCAGCAAAATTAAGAATATTCCTAAAATGGAAGGTCTAGACTTAGCAATTAAAGTTGCCAGAAAGAAAAAAGTGGTTTTATCAAATACTGATAATCCCACTTATAAAATTGCGGCAATTGATTTTGGCATGAAAAGCAATATATATGACATTATGCTTAAACACGATGCCGAAGTTGAAATTTTCCCAGCAAATATTTCCCACGATGAAATACTTGCTTCTAATCCAGATGGTGTGTTTTTATCAAATGGACCTGGAGACCCTGCTGCTGTGACATATGGAATAGAAACGGTAAAAAATTTGTTAGGTAAAAAACCTATATTTGGAATATGTCTTGGGCATCAGATTCTAGCTTTAGCATTAGGTGCTAATACGTTCAAAATGAAGTTTGGTCATAGGGGTATTAATCAACCAGTTAAAAACTTAATTACAAACAAAGTTGAAATTACATCTCAAAATCATGGATTTGCTGTTGACGAAGATTCTCTTCCATCAAATGTGACCGTTACGCATAAACATTTAAATGACGATACTGTTGCGGGGATAAGCTGCAATGATATTTCAGCATATTCAGTTCAATATCATCCTGAAGCCAGTCCAGGACCACATGATTCAAGATATATTTTTCAAGAATTTTTTAATATGATGAAGAACAATGCCAAAACGTAAAGATATAAACACTATTTTAGTAATAGGTGCTGGACCAATTGTTATTGGCCAGGGGTGTGAATTTGATTATTCAGGGACACAAGCTATTAAGGCTTTAAAAGAAGAAGGCTATCGAGTTGTATTAATTAATTCTAACCCAGCTACAATCATGACAGATCCTCAATTTTCGGATAAAACCTATATTGAGCCTATTTCTGCAGAATACGTTGAAGCAATAATAAAAAAGGAAAAACCAGACGCTATTTTGCCTACAGTGGGGGGTCAAACAGCTTTAAACGTTGCCATGAAGTTAGATGAAGAAGGAATTCTTAAAAAGTATAATGTTGAACTCATTGGAGCTAACAGGAAAGCTATTGAAACTGCTGAAAGCAGAGAAATGTTTAAGGAGGCAATGTTAGAAATTGGTCTTGATTTACCATACGGATATACTGTTAAATCGTTAGAAGAGGCTAAAAAGTTATTAAATAAAATCTCCCTACCAGCTATTATCAGACCTTCATTTACCTTGGGCGGTTCAGGTGGTTCTGTTGCATATAATGAAGAAGAATTTGAAGCATCAGTAAATAAAGGTTTGAAAGAAAGCCCTACGGGTCAAGTTCTTGTTGAAGAATACTTAAATGGTTGGAAAGAATATGAATTAGAGCTCATACGAGACTTAAATGATAATGTTATTATCATTTGCTCAATTGAAAATATTGATCCAATGGGTATACATACTGGTGATTCTATTACAATAGCACCCGCAATGACATTAAGCGATAAAGAGTTTCAATTAATGCGAAATGCAGCTATAAAATGTATTAGAAAAATAGGCGTGGATACCGGAGGTTCAAATGTCCAATTCGCAGTTAACCCAGTCGATGGAAGAATGGTAATTATTGAAATGAATCCAAGAGTGAGTAGGTCTTCTGCATTAGCATCAAAAGCTACAGGATTTCCTATAGCAAAAATTGCTGCTAAACTTGCAGTTGGATATTCTCTAGATGAGTTGAAAAATGATATAACCAACAGGACATTGGCGGCGTTTGAACCAACAATTGATTACATAGTTACAAAACTGCCAAGATTTGATTTTGAAAAATTTTCATCAGCTTCTGGAAAACTTGGCGTACAAATGCAGTCTGTTGGTGAAGCGATGGCTATAGGAAGGACATTTAGGGAATCATTTCAAAAAGCTTTCCGCTCTCTGGAGCTCAATTTGCCAGGATTTGAAACAAAAGATCCTCGAGATGAAGATTTAGATATTAAGAGATTTAGAGAGCTAGATATAAAATCTTTAAATGATGGCAGTGCATTTAGAATGTTAAAAGTCAAAGAAGCTATTAAGCAGGAATTTTCAATTGAGGAAATTCATAAAAATACTGGTATTGATCCATGGTTCTTAACAGAAATTCAAGAAATAGTTAATATTGAAAAAGAGTATTCTTCAATAGAGAATTTAGAATTTTTAAAAAAGAATGGATTTTCAGATTTACAAATAGCCCGCTTAAACCATTTATCCGAAAATGAAGTACAGCAAATGAGAATTAATCAAGGGATTAAACCTGTCTACAAATTAGTAGATACTTGCGCAGGGGAATTTGAAGCTGAAACCCCTTATTCATATTCCACATATGAATCAGAAAATGATTTACAACCTCTTGAAGGTAAAAAAATTATGATTTTAGGAGGTGGGCCAAATAGGATTGGTCAAGGTATTGAATTTGATTATTGTTGTGTCCAAGCGGTGTTTGGTTTGAGAGAAGCCGGTTATAAATCAATAATGGTTAATTGTAATCCAGAAACTGTCTCAACTGATTTTGATTTAGCTGATAGACTTTATTTTGAACCAATAACATTCGAAGATATTATGAATATTATTAATTTTGAAAAGCCAGATGGCGTATTAGTGCAATTTGGAGGACAAACACCATTAAAAATTGCTAATCAACTTGCCTCCGCTGGAATCAAAATATATGGTACATCATCCGAAAGTATTAATCTTTCTGAAAATAGAGAAGAGTTTGCTAAGGTAATTGATAAACTAAAAATATTAACTCCTGAGTATTGTATAGCAAAAAATTATGATGACATTTATAGTTATGCTGAAACTGCCAACTTTCCTGTATTAGTAAGACCAAGTTTTGTATTGGGTGGTAGAGCAATGCAAATTGTTTATTCTAAAGAGCAATTGGTGGATTACGTATTTAGATCTGCTGAAGCCACAAATGATCACCCAATTTTAATTGATCAATTTATTGAAAATGCATTTGAGTTTGATGTGGATGCGCTTTGTGATGGAGAAGAAGTTTTTATTGGAGGAATTATGCAACATATTGAAGAAGCTGGAGTTCATTCTGGAGATTCTTCATGTGTTATTCCCCCATACGAAGTAAGTGATGCCGTTAAAAAAGAAATTGAAACTATTACAGCTAAATTAGCACTAGAGCTTAAAGTGGTAGGTTTAATTAACCTTCAATTTGCTGTAAAAGATGACAAAGTCTATGTTTTAGAGGTAAACCCAAGATCAAGCCGCACAGTGCCTTTTGTCAGTAAATATAGCAACGTTCCATTGGCCAATATAGCCGCACAAATTTCAGTTGGTAAATCATTAAATGACTTCAAATTGAAAGAAAATAATTTTGAACATTATGCTGTAAAGAAAGCAGTCTTACCATTTAAAAAGTTTAAAGATGAAAAAGTCTTTTTAGGCCCTGAAATGAAATCCACTGGAGAGGTAATGGGTATTGATATGAGCACAGGTAGCGCTTTCTTAAAAGCGATGAAGTCAGATGGGTATAATGTTCCTAAACAAGGAACAGCTTTTTTATCAGTTAATCAAACAGATAGGGCAGGACTTGTTCCAATAGCAAAAAATTTAATGGGATTAGGCTTTAACCTTGTTGCTACAAAGGGTACATGCAGTTTTCTCAATGAACAAGGTATTTTGTGCGATGATATGTTTAAAGTTGGTGAAGGAAGACCGAATGTTGTTGATGAGATTTTAAATGATAATATTCAATTAGTAATCAATACACCTGAAGGGCCACAATCAAGATTTGATGAAGAAGCGATTGGGAAAACGTCAGTCATGAAAAATATTTTAACTATTACTACGCTTCCAGGGGCAAGAGCCGCTATTGATTCTATGAAACATTTAAACAAAATTAGCGTGAAAGCACTTCAAGAATATTTTAAATAGAATTTTTATTCTTTATAAGAATCTATGTCCGGGCATACACAGAAAAAATTTCTATCCCCAAAGGCATTATCTATTCTAGAAACATATGGCCAAAACTTATTTTCTTTATTCCATTGGGTAGGGAAAACCGCACTTTCTTTTGAATAAGGGTGATTCCAATCATCGCAAATATCGTGTACAGTATGTGGAGAATTAACTAAGACATTGTCTTCTTGAGGCATTTTACCTGATTCTATTTCAATAATTTCTTTTTTAATTGCAATCATAGCATCACAAAATTTATCAAGCTCATATTTTGTTTCGCTCTCAGTTGGTTCAATCATTAGTGTTCCTGGAATAGGCCAAGACATAGTAGGAGCATGAAACCCATAATCAATTAATCTTTTAGCAATATCTTCATTGGTAATATTAGCAGTGGATTTAAATGATCTACAATCAACAATGAACTCATGCGCATTTAATCCGCTCTTACCTCGATATAAAATGCTATAATCATTTTCAAGTCTCTTAGCCATATAGTTGGCAGATAAAATTGCAACTTGGGATGCTTTTAATAAACCGTTTGCTGCCATTAATTTCATATATATGTAGGAAATTAATAGAATACTTGCACTACCAAATGGTGATGACGACACAGAGTAAGAAAAATCTTCATCAGTAAAACTATGTTTTGGAAGATGTGGCTTTAATTTTTCATTCACACAAATTGGACCCATACCTGGACCCCCTCCACCATGCGGTATACAAAAAGTTTTGTGAAGATTAATGTGCATAACATCAGCTCCAAATTTACCTGGTTTACATACACCAACCATGGCGTTCAAGTTGGCTCCATCCATGTAGACTAAGCCACCATTTTCGTGAATTAAATTACATATTTCATCAATGTTATGTTCAAATACACCATGGGTTGAAGGATAAGTAACCATTAATGATGACAACCTGTCACCAGCCTCATCAACTTTTGCGCTTAAATCTTTAAAATCTATATTTCCATGGTCATCACATTTTACTATCACAACTTTAAGTCCAGCCATTATTGCACTTGCAGGATTTGTCCCATGGGCTGATTCAGGTATTAGACAAATATCTCTTTTTGAATCATTTGCTTTATGATATTCTCTAATACTCAATAATCCAGCATATTCTCCTTGAGCACCAGAATTTGGTTGAAATGATACGGCATCAAATCCAGTAACTTTATATAGCATTTCCTCTAGCTCATTAATGATTTTTTCATAACCCTTAGCCTGACTTAATGGTGCAAAAGGGTGGATAGAATTAAATTCCGGCCAGCTAATTGGAATCATTTCAACAGTCGCATTCAGCTTCATAGTACAAGACCCTAGCGGTATCATGCTATAGTTCAAAGAAAGATCTCTTTTTTCTAATTTATTGATATATCTAAGCATTTCTGTTTCAGAATTAATGCTATGAAAAATAGGATGAGTTAAAATATCTCCGGCTCTATTTGGTTTAAAAATATTGTAAGAATTTTTAGAATCATTATGCACATCAAATAGATTTGCAAGCACCTCAACTTCACTAAAATCTGTTTTCTCATCTAAAGAGATACCAATAAGTCCATTATCATGATACATCAAATTAAAATTATGCTTTAACGCCTTATCTTTTAAACTATCAACACTCATATTCGATAATTTGATTACTATTGTATCAAAAAATGAATTATCATTAGTTACAACTTCATGACCTAATTTTGCAATTTTATCGGCAAGTTCTTTAGTGTGACTATGAATTCTTCTTGCAATATTTTTTAAATTATCTGGACCATGAAATAATGCATACATTCCTGAAATGATAGCAAGTAATACTTGAGCTGTACAAATATTTGAAGTTGCTTTTTCTCTTCGAATATGCTGTTCCCTGGTTTGGAGTGTAAGCCTATAAGCTTGATTTCCCCTACGGTCTTGCGATACGCCAACAATTCTACCTGGGATATCTCTTTTGAATTCTTCGCTTGTAGACATAAATGCCGCATGAGGTCCGCCGTATCCAAGCGGTACTCCAAAACGCTGGCTATTACCAACAGCAATGTCAGCTCCTAAATTACCTGGAGCTTCAAAAAGCTGGAGGCACATTAGATCGCTCGCAAAGATGACCTTACAATTTGAACTATGTGCGTCTGATACAACGCGTTTGTAATCTTTGTCAGATGAGATTTGTCCATATTTATTTGGATATTGTACAATACAACCAAAAGCATTGGTAAAATCAAAATTGTTAAAGTCTGTTACAATGATTTCAATATTTAATGGCTCAGCTCTTGAAGTAATGACGTCTATAGTTTGTTGAAAACATTCTCTATCAACTAAAAATTGCGTTTTTTCAGATTTATTTTTTCGATAAAGCATTAACATTGCTTCACTTGCTGCAGTTCCTTCATCTAAAAGGGATGCATTAGCAATTGGTAAAGCAGTAATTTGAGTAATCATTGTTTGATAGTTTAAAAGAGCTTCTAATCTACCTTGAGAGATTTCAGGTTGATATGGGGTATATTGTGTATACCAGCCTGGATTCTCAAGTACATTTCTTAAAATAACGTTTGGAGTAATGGTATCATAATACCCTTGGCCAATTAAAGATCTATGGACTTTATTATTAGTACCAATATTTTTAACGTGATTTAAAATATCATTTTCTGAGAATACTTCATTTCCAATTGACATGTCATCTATATCAAGAATATTTTTAGGCACAATCTTATCTAGAAGATCATTGAGACTGTTGCAATCAAGATATTGTAACATTTCTTCAATTTCTTTCTGTGAAGGACCGATATGTTTATTATGAAATTCAGACATAGTTCAGAAATATTTCCCAAAAATAGTACCCCCGGAAGGACTCGAACCTACAACCAAGGGCTTAAAAGGCCCCTGCTCTACCATTGAGCTACGGAGGCAAAACTAGCTTAAAATATAAACTATAAAATTTAAATTATTACTCATAAAAAGTCATTTTTTAAAATTTTTTTTCAAATTTCAGATAAAATATATTGACCAATTGAAAAAATTATTATTAGTTTGGGGGAGTCTAAAATTAGATTATTGTAAGCAAATACAAGCAATCGAAAAGGCTCTGGGGTTGGCGCTACAGAGCCTTTTTTGTTTCCATAATGTGTTGTATTTTCTGTCTTATTTGAAAATTGGGGGCGACCGGTTTCGACATTTTAGAATGAAATCTTAGATTGCATGTAGAGCTTAGTACCTCTTAAAACTTCTAACCTATATTAAGTGCCGATAATGGCCAAATGGCTTTTGCTTAATTGCTAAAGCCCATCATCAGTAGACGTTTCTCATCGTTCGCTGAATGGTGTCATAAAAATGAGATAGCCTATTTTTTCTGCTTCGGTTAAATAAGCGAACCCTTAGAAGATTGCTATATACCTGTCTGTTCTTGTACAGCTATTTAGTGAAACATAATCAAGAAACTAAACATGTAGATGTCTACTTTTTCTCTACTTTGGACGGGAGTTCGAATCTCCCCGCCTCCACTTTATATTAAATTCTATCGGGATAATCTGATATAATTCCATCAACTTTTAATTTTTTCATAAAATTAATATCATCTTTATTATTCACGGTCCATGTGTAAATTTTAAAATCGTTATTTTTAATTTTTTCAACTGTTTTATCGTTAAGTAGTCTATAATTAGGGTGTATACCCTGCGCATTGATTTTTTTGCCAAATTTAATAGCTTCGTTTATGCTCATTGAATTACTGACAAGTACACCAACTGGAGTATTTTTATTTATGTATCTAAATTCTTCGAGTTCATTAAAATGAAAGCTCGAAACAATAAAGTTATCTATGCTCCATGAGGTGCTTTTAGAGAAATCTTCAATAATTTTAGATGTGGCTTTTGCTGTATCTAACCCTTTAAGCTCTATATTTAAAAAAAGCGGTTTCTGAATTTTCATTAAAACATCTTTTAGTGTAGGAATTTTATACTTTCCTAGCACTAAAAATTCTTTAAGCTCTTCTAGAGTTAAATCTTCCAATTGACCCGATTTCCCAGTTAATCGTTTTAAATTATTTTCATGTGATAGAACTAATTCTCCACTCAAGCATTTAAAAATATCAATTTCGATGCCATCTACTCCTAATGAAGTAGCATGATTAATTGATTCAAGAGTATTTTCTGCAACATACCCTTTTGAGCCCCGGTGGCCGATTCTTAATAAGCTCATATTTACATTCTTTCAGGGGCACTTATCCCAAGAATTGATAACCCATTTGTTAAAATAATCTTTGTTGCTTCGCATAATTTTTTTCTTGCTAAAGATAAATCAGCGTTTTGTGGATTAATTACTTTATGGTTACCGTAAAATTTGTGATATGCTGAAGCGACTTCTTCTAAATAAGTTGCAATTTTTCTTGGTTCAAGTGAATGTAACACATCTTCCATTTTACTTGGGAATTCTGATAATAGTTTTGCTAGAGCAATTTCATCTTTTTCTTTTAATAGGGAATAATTAATGTCGTTTTTTGCAGAAATTTCTAAATCATATCTTTTCAAGAGATTTGAAATTCTTGCGTTAGCATATTGAAGATAATAAACAGGATTTTTTTCAGATTCATCTTTGGCTAAATCTAAATCAAAATCTAAGTGGCTATTTGCTCCTCTCATGATAAAGAAATATCTGATAATATCTGGGTTTAGTTTCTCTTTGAGTTCATCCAAAGTTATAAAGTTTGCTTTCCTTGTTGACATCTTAACAACTTCTCCACCTTTTTTAATCGTTACGAATTGATGGATAACCACTTTGATATGATCTGTTTTTTTATCAAGACATTTAAGTCCTAATATTACGTCTGGATATGTATCAATATGATCAGCACCAAAAATATCTACTATCAAATCAAATCCTCTATCAATTTTATCAGCATGATATGCTATGTCAGGTAATCTATATGTCGGTTCTCCTGTACTTTTTACCAACACTTTGTCTTCTCCTTTGTCTAAGCTAGATGTCTTGAACCATACTGCACCGTCTTTTTCATATGAAAGATTTTTCTCTTCTAATGTTTTCAGAACATTGTCAATAGCACCATTTTTATAAAAAGTTCCTTCTTTTGTAAAAACATCAAATTTTATACCAATACTATCTAGAGTATTTTTAATATTGGAGAAAATTTCTTTTTCGGTTAAATCCCTAAAAATTGGGTCATCAGATTCTAAATCTTTACCGTATTTATAAACTATTTTTTCAGCAATTTCATCTAAATACGTTCCAACATATCCATTTTCAGGCATTTTTACATCCTTGCCAATCTGTTGGGCATATTTAGCGTAACAAGATTCTGCAAGCACCCTCATTTGTTTCCCAGCATCATTGTAATAATACTCTCTTGTAACATCATACCCACTCCAGGTTAATATATTAGAAACCATATCACCAAGAATTGCCTGCCTTCCATGTCCCACAGTAAGAGGGCCAGTTGGGTTGCTACTAACAAATTCCACATTGGCCGATTTGTTTAATTTTATCTTTTTACCAAAATTTTCTGATTCACTAATAATTTGCTTCAAAATTTCAAGATAATAGTTATTGGAAACATGAAAGTTAACAAAGCCAGGCTTAGATGCACTTAAAGAGAAAATATTTTCTGATACATTTGGATGATTAGCAATATTTTTTGCAATCTCTATTGGTGTTTTTTTTAATACGTTTGCTAACTTAAGCGCAATATTAGATGAATAATCTCCAAAACCCACCTGGTTATTAATATTAATACTCCATTCTGAAAATTTAATTTTATTTTGATTAAGATAGTCTTGAAGAAAATCATTCATAAGTTTTTTTAGATTCATATTTTTACCACCTTTGCATCGAACCATATTCTTTCTAAATCGTAGTATGATCTCATATCCTCAAAGAAAATATGCACCACTATATCAACGTAATCTAATATAATCCATGTACCATTTTCATAGCCTTCTGTTTTCCAGGGATTTTCAGAAATATTTTTTTTTATATTATCTGCAATCGCTTTGACTTGAATGAGATTTGAAGCAGAACAAACTACAAAGTATTCCGAAAGAGAAGTAATTTCTGAAACATCTAGTGCTACAATATTTTCAGCTTTTTTATCGTCAGCTAATGAAACAATTTTTTTAAGTAGTGGTTTAGAGCTCATTGATTCAAGTTAAGAAACTCTTGATAGTCTTTACCAATAATAATTTGAATATCTTCAGTAGGATTTACTGTTGAGTTAAACTCAACATTACCAGCATTAATGTTGGTTCCTAATACAGTCAGTAAATTTTCAATATCAGGGTTGTCCTTATTTAAAATGACAATAGTTGTAATTTCGTAGTTAAAGTTATCTGCATTTTCGGTTCTAGTAACTTGCAGTCCATATCTATTTCTCAAGATATTCGTGTAAGAATTTCCAACCCCGCTAACACCACATCCATTTAATACTGCAATGTTTAAAGTTTGTGATGAATAATTTTCAAATAATTTTATTTTATTAGTCAATTCTGAAATATTTTTCTGATTTAAATTTTTTGGTGGGGATTCTTGTTTTAGATATATATTGAATGACAAGACAAACCCTAAAATAATAATAATCAAAAAAATGATAACTATATTTAACAAGTATTTCAATCTTCAAGCTCTTTCAGTTGATCGGCCGTATTTATCCCTACTACTTCATCAGAATTTGCAATTTTAATAGCTTTTATTTGCATATTTGATTGTTGAGCTAATCCAATTGCATCAGTTAGATAGTATTCTTTGGACGCATTATTTGTTTTAATGTTATCTAAGATTTTAAAAACTTCTGGAATTTTAAAAATGTATATACCGGGATTCCATTCCTTAATCTTTTTTTCGCTATCACTGCAATCCTTCTCTTCAATTATTTTTAAAAGGTTTGCGTTTTTATCTCGAATAATTCGACCATATCCAGTTGGGTCATCAATTTCTGCAGTAATTAGAGTTAAGTCTCGATTATTATTAATGTGATCATTAACAATTGGCTGAAGCGTTGAAGCTTTTATGTTTGGAACATCGCCATATAAAATTAATATATGTCCTTTTCTATTTTTTAATAATCCTTTTGTTTGTAACAATGCATGCCCTGTTCCGAGTTGCTCTATTTGAGTAGCATAATTAAGTTTAATCCTACTTTCAGTATGTTTGATAACATGTTCCTTTTTAAATCCTACTACTAGCACTATTTCTTTGGGGTTTAGAAGCTCACTTTCATCGATTACGTAATCTATAAGTGGCTTACCATTTAATTTGTGTAGCACTTTGGGCAAATCTGAGTTCATTCTTTTTCCTTTCCCTGCTGCTAAAATAACAACCCTTAATTCTTTATTCATTTATTTCCTCACCTAAAAAAGGTATGTTTCTTTTTCTAATGATTCCACCACCAATACAAAGATCATCTTCATCATAGAAAACAATCGACTGACCATTAGTTATTGCTTTAATTTCATTATCAAATTTAATATAACATTCATCTTCATTAGATGATAATATTTGACAAGAATGATCTTTGTCACGATACCTAACTTTCGCCTTACATTTTAGCGGTAGCGATTTTGAAATATCTCGATTCCAATGCATCTTATCAGCTAATAATTGATTAGAAAATAAAGCAGGATGATTGCCTCCTTGAGCAACATAAACGATATTTTTATCAATATCTTTATTCACAACATACCAAGGTTTATCATGAGCAGAATTTTGAGCTCCAATTCCTAAACCTTTTCGTTGACCAACAGTAAAATACATATGTCCATCATGTTGCCCAATTTCTTTGTCGTCAACTGTAATAATTTTACCAGTTTTTGTTTTCAAAAATTGACTAACAAAATCATTATATTTGCGATCTCCTATAAAACATATACCTGTACTATCTTTTTTAGAAGCATTAACTAAATTATTTTCTTCAGCAATTTTTCTAATATCTTTTTTGAGTAAATTTGCTAGAGGAAACTCAATATTTTTCAATAGCGAGCTTTTTAATTGATATAAAAAATAGGACTGATCTTTTGTATTATCTGAGGCTTTACCTATAAAAAAATTATCATTTACTCTTACTATTTTTGCATAATGACCTGAGGCAATTTTTATAGCTCCTATTTGTTTGGCATGTTTTTGGAAAACATCAAATTTGATTTCTTTGTTACATAAAACATCTGGATTTGGAGTAAATCCATTTTTATGATCATCTAAAAACTGAGAAAAAACACGTTCTTTATATTCTTTTGTATAATTTATTTTTTTTAAAGGAATATTTAATTGATTGCATACACTTGATGCATCAGCATAATCATCTTCTGCACTACAAATAGCATTTTTATCATCCCAGTTTTTCATAAAAACACCATATACTTCAAAACCTTTTTTTTGAAGTAAGAGTGCAGCTACAGAGCTATCAACTCCGCCGCTCATACCCAGTACTATTTTTTCTTTTTTCATTTTGATTACATTACTATCTTAATAAAAAAAATTATGACTTCAAATCAATCACATAAAGCAGTTGTATTTGGTTCAATAAGTATTGATAAAATTGTCAATAAGCACGGTGAGTTTTCTAGTGTTTTAGGCGGATCAGCTGCATACGCTCTACTGGCTAATAAAAAAGATACCTGCGAATTAGTTGGAGTTGTTGGTGATGATTTTCAAAAAAACCATTTTAATTTACTTTCTGATCACTCGATAACAACAAGTTCATTAACAAAATTAGATGGAAATACGTTTTGTTGGGGAGGAGAGTATAAAGATGATTTTTCATCAAGAAAAACCTTGTATGTGGATCCAGGAGTGTCTGAATCATATTTACCAAATTTATCTGAAGATTCAAAAAATTGTCCTTATCTATTATTAGGCAATACTGCCCCACATTTGCAAACTGATCTTTTAAATCAAATGCAAAATAATCCCTTTGTATTATTAGACACTTTTAAGCTCTACATAGACATTGCAAATGAAGAACTTAAAGCTTTAATAAAGCGAGTTGATTTATTTTGTATAAATTTTAATGAAGCTCGTGCAATCACAGGAAAAGATGGAACAAATTTGATAGAAATGGCTATGTCCATTTTAGATCTTGGTCCCAAAAGTGTTATTATAAAAGATGGGGAGAATGGATCTCATTTTTTTGATTCTCAAAATAATTTTTCAATTAAGGCATTTCCAGTAGATAAGGTGATTGATACCACCGGTGCAGGAGATGCTTATATGGGTGGAGTGCTTATGGGTAAAATAAATGGAAAAAACATATTTGAATCTATGAAAGTAGGTGCTGTAATGGCATCTTTTTGTATTGAGGGTATAGGAATAGACGGTCTTTTGAAAATAAATGAAGTAGAATTTTCTAAACGACTTGAATGGATAAGTGACAACCATACTTCTTGAAAACTCGATCTAATCATACTAACTTGAAATCAATAAAAGGAAAAAAAATGAGAATTTTAAAACATCTATTAATTATAATAATTTTTATGTCTTTTTTTGTAGTCGCACAAGATTTGACCTCAGCAAAAATTAGAATAAATGAAAACAATTTGAATGAAGCTGAAATATTTCTAGTTAAAGCTTTAAATCATCCAAAAGATAAATGGGAAGCGGCATTTCATCTTGCAGATAAAGTTTATCCAAATAAAGAGAGGTGGGATTTAGTTCGACAAAATATGGATATTGCGCTTACAGCTCCAAAAAATTTTAAAATAAGGCCCACACGTGATTCCAGAAAAATTTTAATTACTCAAGCAGTATCTGAGTCAATATCAAACTCTTATAATAAAATATATATTAAGGGTTCTAATTATCTTGCATTAATCAATCAATCATCTTCAGTTGATGAAAGATCAAAATTGATTGACGAAGCGATGAAAATATGTCAAATGGGAATAGACTTAGACCCTTCACAGCCTGGAGGTTATGCATTAATGTCAATTTTTGCTTCAGTAAAAGGTGATAAAGAAACCACAAAAAAATATATTAATTCAGGATTAGCAATACCTAATTTACCGGACGAAACAAGAATAGCTATCTTTACTAGCGGTGGTCAAAGTTATATTAGATTGGGTGAATATGATGCTGCTTTAAATTTATTTAATAAAGCATTGGATATAAACGCACAAGATGTATCAGTTTTAGAAAGTTTGGGGTCGCTTTATTTATCTCAAGGTAACTTTGATTTATCTTTAAAATATTTAAATCAGGCGATTGAATTAGCAGAAGAAGATAAAAAAATGGTGGATCTTTTTTTCAATAGGGGTTTGGTATACTTAAAAATGAAAAACTTTGAAGAAGCCGAATATAATTTTGAAGAAGCTTATTTTTTAGCACCTGATGATTTAGAAGCACTTTTTGGTTTAGCTAAGGCACTTGAAGAAGCTGAAAGATGGAGAAAAGCAAGAAATTATTATTTAGAGCTTATTGATCAAAGCCCAAATAACCCTCAATATTACTATGGCGTTTATAGAACATACTTTGAAGAGGGAAGATTGGAAGATGCTCAAGAATATTTAAATAAAGCAAATGCTCTTAAGAAATAAAACTATATTTAATAAGTTATTCCGTCGCTGACATTGCCATTACCACGCCAATCAACTCCTGTATAAAATTTACCATTTTTAAATTCTATACCATGAGTTCGTGCTAAATAATACTTCCCGTTTTCAACATTACCATTTTCTTCAAATTTATGATCAAGTTTTTTGAGAGATTCAACTTCTTTTTTTGATAAACTTGGAAGCCTATATTCAGGCCTATTACCTCCCTCATACCTTATTATATCAGGTATCCACTGAGAATGAGTTCTCCCAAGGTTAATTGCTTCTTGAATGCCAATTTGATGATCAATGGTACTTATAATTACTTGGAGAACTGCAGTAATAATCCTAGAACCGCCCGCGGCTCCAATCGTCATTATAGGAGTATTATCTTCATTTAAAACAAGTGTAGGTGTCATTGAACTTAATGGTCTTTTGAATGGTTCTATTGCATTTGCTTTATCACCAACTAGTCCAAAAGCATTTAATTGTCCAGGTTTTGATGAAAAATCATCCATTTCATTATTCAAGAAAAATCCAGCACCATCAACTATTTTTTTATTGCCAAAAGATAAATTAATTGTTGTAGTGATTCCGACTGCATTACCATATTTATCCATCACAGAATAGTGAGTTGTTTCTGTACTCTCGTTAACCACAACACCAGCAGCAATATTGACACTTGGGGTCGCCTTTTCCATATTCACTAATTTTAATCTATCATTTGCATATTCTTTTGAAATTAACATTGGAATTGGACTTGGATAGAAGTCAGGATCTCCTAAATGTATAGCTCTGTCTGCATAAGCTAATCTTTGAACCTCAGTCATTAAATGAACAAATTCTACTGAATTTCTTTTCATATTTTTAATATCATAGTTCTCTAACATATTCAGCATTTGAATTAAAAGAGCCCCTCCAGAACTTGGAGGCCCCATTGAAATTATTTTTTTACCTCTATAAGTCCCAAAAAGAGGTTTTCTGTAAACAGAGTCATATTTTTTTAAATCATCTAATGAAATCAGTCCGTTATTTTTTTCCATTTCTGTTACAATTAATTCAGCAGTCTTTCCTTTGTAAAAACCATCAATACCATAATTTGCAATCCTTCTGAGAGTATTTGCTAAATCGCTTTGTACTAAAATGTCACCCTCTTGCCACTGATCAATAGATCGTAATTTATCTAAATATTCATCTAGAGGAATGGTGCCATCCTTGTAGTCTTTTTCAAGACTTTGAATTTCTGCGTTATAATCTTTTATAAAAATTGTTCGTGAACCATAATCATTCAAAAAATCTGCTTTATACATATCAAATCCATTTGCAGAATTTCTATTAATTTTGTGACCGTTTTCTGCATAATAAATAGCAGGAGCTAAAATTTCTTCTAAGGAAAATTTTCCAGAACCATAATCTTCAAAAATTTTAATAAGTCCATTTACAGTTCCAGGAACCCCAGATGATTTATGTGACATTAATGCTAATTCTCTGCTGTATTCATTATTTTCATCAAGAAACATAGTTTCATACGATTTTTCAGGTGCTTTCTCACGAAAATCTAAACTAACTACTCGGCCATCTTCAGTTTGTGCCACCATAAAACCCCCACCGCCAATATTACCATTGGAGGGAGATGTAACTGCCAGAGTAAAGCCAGTTGCAACAATAGCGTCAAATGCATTTCCACCTTTTTTCAAAAAATCTATACCAACTTGCGAAGCAATGTTAGATGTTGATGAAACAGCGCCATTTTCATTATTAATTTCAATTTTTTTTGTATTACATGATAAAATTATCAGAGTGGTTAAAATCGATTGAAATAATAATTTTAAATTTTTATTTAATTCCTTCATATTTCAATAAGATAAATAAAAAGCCTCTAAAAAAATAGAGGCTTTTTATTTTTTTGAATCGTTCTACAATGAGCTTATAAAGTCATATCTAAACGAGTGTAAATATATCTACCACTGAACCCAAATGGGCTGTAACCTGAGTGTTGGAAAATTCCATTAAAACTGTTTCTTTTAACAGTTTTATCAGGATACGTATCAAGTAAATTATTTACACCAAGCGACATTCTCACTTGACTGTTGAGCTGGAAACCATATTCCATATCAACTGTCCATTTTGAGCTTAAAACTTGCTCTCTTTCAACAGTGCTTGATGGGATAGTAACTTCACCCCAACGATTTAACTTCGCCATAAATGTAGAAGTTGGCTTCTGAAGCATTGCTGAAAATTGAAAGTTTTCTTTTGGTGATGAACTTTCAAATCTAACTGTATTTTGTCTTCCAAGTAACTGGCTTGTTGTGTATGCTGCTAATGCATCAGGAGTTACAAGATCACCTTTATTAGTAACTTCTGTATCATTGAAATTCATAGCTGCTTTTAGAGTTAAAGAACCCGCTGCAACATCATGTTTCATTGTAGCAACAATATCAAGACCTTTAGTTTCAGTATTAATACCGTTAAAGAAGTATCTACCACCAGAAGCTGGAACACCTCTTTCTGCGAAGAATGTTAGCATATCAGAAGTAGCACCAGATCCTCTAAATGTTTCACTCATGCTAATACGATCATCAACATTGATTTGATATGCATCAACAGATAAAGAGAATTGATCATCTTTATATGTCATTCCTGCAGATATATTTGTTGAAGTTTCAGGTTCAAGATCCTCAGCTCCTAAAGCCCTTGCTGCTTCAGTATCAACTGGGAAAGTACCTACTTCAAGCGGTACTCCATCAATAAAGTTTGTAGCAATAGAAGAGAAGTAAGCTTCTTGAAGAGCTGGTGCTCTAAATCCTGTACTAACAGAACCTCTAGCAGCTACTCCTTCCGCTATTTCATATCTCATAGCTACTTTACCATTAGTTGTAGTACCAAAGTCACTATAATTTTCAGTTCTTAGTGCGACATCTAACTGTAAAGCTTCCATAACATTACCACTCATTTCAGCATATACACTAACAGCTTCTCTATCACGATCTTGCTCATTAGCAGGTGCTAAACCAGGAAGACATTGACAACCAACAGCAGCAGAAGCACCAGCATTTGGACCATCTAAAACATCATATCCATAATCTGCATAACCAGCTTCTTCACCAGCTTCGATTTCATAGTTTTCCATTCTTACTTCTGCACCAAATGCTAAATTAACAGGTCCAGCAAAACCTGCCATATCTCTTTGAGTGCTCATGTCAACATTTACAGTTGTTTGGCTGTAGCCTAGTGTACCCAAATCAAATTCTGATTGTTGATTAGGTCCATTACCAGCAGTTGCATTATGGCTATTTACCATACCCCATGCAAATTCATTGCTACCTGTATTAACACTTACATCATATGCGATGCCATTACTCATTAAGCCTTTCATTCCAACAGCCATAGATGCATCTGTTAGAGTAGGACTAATTAATGGTAAAAATCCATCCGGATACCATGCTCTCAATGTACGGTTATCTTGTGCTCGTCTATAATAACAACCACTTTCACCATCACGTGAGTTCATACCACCAAATGCATATAGTGTACCTTTCTCTATAGGGAAACTACCGTTAAACATTAAGCTAACTTGCTCAAATGCACCTGCACCAATACGATGATTTTCTCGATTAAATGCATACTCTTCTTCATCCATTCCAGCAAAATACTGTCTTCTTGGGTCCAATCCTGCACGGTTAGTACGACCACCATCACGAATTTGACCACTGACGTATAAGTTTCCACCAAAAAGATTTAAGCCGCTTCCACCATGAATAATTAGGTTTCTACCATCTTGTTTAAGTACTGTTTCAAGACCTGGACGAGCCCAACCTCTATCTGCAGTGTAAGGAAGGTAACCAGTACCTTCTATTTCTTCATCAAGATCCCAACCGTAAGTTGAAGCATCTTGGCCATCAATAAGACCTTCACCTGCGGCATATCCTCTTTCAAAGAAAGAAAGATTTTGACCATAAGTTACACTTAAGTCAGATCCACCAGCTTCTTTAAGAATAATGTTGATTACTCCTGCAACAGCATCTGAACCATATTGGGCAGCAGCACCGTCACGTAGCACTTCAATTTTTTGAATTGCGCTAGCTGGAATTGCATTTAAGTCTACTTGTGTTGAACCTCGACCAACAGATCCATTTACGTGAACTAAAGCACCTTGATGACGTCTTTTACCATTTACGAGTACAAGCGTCTGATTAGGAGCCATACCTCTTAAGGTAGCTGGTCTCATGTGGTCAGAACCGTCTGTAATATAACCTTTAGGAGAGTTATAGGACGGAACCAAAGCTTGAAGCAATTCATTTGTTTCTGTAAAACCAGAAGCACGAATTTCAAGCTCAGTAATAACTTCAACTGGAACTGCTTGTTCATCAACATTTCTAGCAAATCTAGAACCTAAAACTGATACAGCATTACCTGTCACAGCACTAGAAGCTAATGAAAAATTTGCAGTTGCAGCACCATCTACATTTACAGAAATACTAGCAGACTCATATCCTATGTATGAAGCAGTAACTGTATAATTACCGCTCTCTACACCGTCGACTGAATAAGATCCGTCAGCTCCTGTAGCAGCACCAGATGCTGTTCCTTCAATCAATATGTTTGCACCGAAAAGAGCATTACCATTTCCGTCAGTAACTGTACCTGAAACTGAACCTTGTGCAAAGATAAAGCTTGTGAACATAGCTAGTGCTATCATGTTATATAGCTTTCTCATTTTATTTCCTTTGTTTATGTACATATTATTAATATAAATCATTTCGTTTTGCGCAATAAATTATGTGCAAAATACCCTTGTTCGCTTAACTTAGTTTAAAGTCGGCTATATGTCAATAATTTAAAGAGGAGGGATTTATTATCTTCTATTTCTAAGTTTCATTAAAAGATTAAGTATTTCTACATATAGCCAAATAAGAGTAATCATCAATCCAAACGCAGCGTACCATTCCATATATTTTGGAGCACCTTTTTCAGCCCCATTCTCAATAAAATCAAAATCTAGTACAAGATTTAATGATGCAATACTTACAACAAAGAGGGAAAATAGTATACCTGTTAATCCATTACCAAATAATGATCCCATAAAAGATATACCGAATAGAGATAGAATTAGATTTAATACATATATAATTAAAATTCCAAAAGTAGCAGAAAACACTCCTAATTTGAAATTCTCAGTAGCAGCAATCAACCTACTTTTATATAGAAATAATAGAGCTGCCAAAATTCCAAATGTTAACGCTATCGCTTGATTAGCAATCCCAGGATACAATGCATTGGCATAGGCCGAGATTCCACCTAGAACCAATCCTTCAGCTAAACAATATAATGGGACCGTAATTGGGGCAGATTTCTTATTAAAAATTGTAATCATTAATAAAGCAAAAGTAAATATAGTTACAGGCCAAAATAAAGCCAATCCAACTTCGGGATTATTCCATGTGTAAATCGCAGATGTCATGACTAGAAGTAGACTTAATGCAGTTTTATTTACTGTACCATCTATAGACATAGCTTGCTCACCGCTAACTCGTCTTGTATTTCTAAAAGTGTTATTATTTAATGCTGGATTAGCAGAACGCATACTTTTCTCCTGTGCTATTTATTTTCTGAAATGAATTTTAAAATGTTATCAACTGGTATTCTATGTTGTTCCATAGAATCTCTTTCTCTAATCGTAATAGAATTATCTTCCAAGGTTTCGTGATCAATGGTAATGCCAAAAGGTGTTCCTGCTTCATCTTGTCTATAATATCTTTTTCCAATAGAGCCTTGTTGATCATACACACATTTATGTGTTGTGTTTATTGAATCATATATTTCTTTAGCTTTTTCAGGAAGACCATCTTTTTTTAGCAGAGGACAGATTACAATTTTATTTGGAGCCAAATCAAAAGGCAGTTTTAAGACAGTTCTATTATTTTCATTATCTTCATAATAAGATTCACAAAGAACCATTAAAAATAGTCGATTTAAGCCAGTAGATGTTTCGATGATAAAAGGATGATATTTTTCATTTTTAAGTGCATCAAAATACATCATATTTTTCCCAGATAATTTTTCATGCTCTTTTAAATCAAAATCTGTTCTATTATGAATACCTTCAACTTCACCCCAACCAAATGGGAAATTATATTCAATATCAAAAGCATCTTTTGCATAATGAGCAAGAGCATCTTCCGAATGTTGATGAAATTTTAAATTATCTTCGCTGATTCCTAATTTTTCAGAATAAAAGCTAATTCTTTTATCTTTCCAGAACTTCATTGATGATTCGTCTTCCGATGGGTGAACAAAATATTGCATTTCCATTTGCTCAAATTCTCTTGTTCTAAAAATAAAATTTCTTGCAATAATTTCATTTCTAAAGGCTTTTCCAATTTGAGCGATACCAAATGGAACTTTTAATCTCATAGAATTTTGAACTAATAAATAATTAATATAAATCCCTTGAGCTGTTTCAGGGCGTAAATAAATACTTTTACCAGATTTTTCTGATGGACCTGAATTTGTCTGAAACATTAGGTTAAACTGAGTAGCTTGGGTCCATTTTCCAATATTTCCTGAAAATGGATCAATAACTTCTGCTGATTCTAAAGCATTACTATATTTATTTGATTCTTGAAGTAGAGTTTGACTTATTTTATCAAGAGTGTCACTATCATTTTTATTTTCAATAGACACTATTTCACATAGGGCATCAATAACTTTACCTTTTTGCTGGGATAACAAATCGTCAATTCTATAACGTTTTTTGGTATCCTTATTATCCGTCATAGGATCATTAAAGTTGGCAATATGTCCACTTGCTTCCCATACATCTGGGTGAACCATGATAGAACTATCAAGCCCAACAATGTTTGAATTGTTAGTCATAGCTTTCCACCATTTTTCTGATATAGCTTTTTTTAATTCTACACCAAGAGGCCCATAGTCATAAGATGCTTTTAATCCTCCATAAATCTCAGAGTTTGGAAATACAAAGCCTTTACGTTTACAAAGAGAAACAATTTTATCTAAATGTTTTATACTCATTTTGTATAGAGTTTAAGAAAAAATATATCTGTACAGAAAAACTATTCCAAAAAAACCAAAAAATAGAGGTGCGAGCCAAACTAGAGTATCAAAGCCTTTTTTTGGAGGGTTAGCAAGAATTTCAATACCATATTTTTGAACAAAATGTTTTTTGATTTCTTCATCAGACATTCCTTGAATCACCATTTTTTTAATTTCGTCTTTCATTTCGAGGGCAGGTGCAGCTTGAGATTGCTCCAAGGTCAGCCCATCACAGACTGGACACATAAGATCTCTATTAAGTTTATATAAGCGTTCTTCAATAGAAGATTGAAATCCAAGCAATAAAACTGAACTTAAAAACAATAAATATAAATTTTTTGTCATGATTTTTCGTCGATTAATTGTACTGCTTGATCCAAAGTGACTTCATCAACTACATATCCTTTTAAGGACGCATTTTTCTTTCCATCGGTAACGTATGGTCCAAATCGCCCCCTTTTAATTGATATCTCATTTTTAGTTTTGGGATGTTCGCCAAGTACTTTTGGTTCAAATTTTAGCTTTCTATCTTTAATTAACTTTACAGCATTTTCTAATGTTATTGTTAATGGGCTCTCATCTGATTTCATTGATGCATTTATTTTGCCACACTTAACGTACGGACCATATGGTCCAAAATCAGCTAAAACATCTTCATCTGTCTCTGGATGAGTACCTAATTTTTTTGGAAGACTTAATAATTCGATAGCTATGTCTTGTGTGACATTTTCCACACCAATACTTTTTAAAACAGACTTTCTTTTTTTACTTTCTTCAAGCTCGACATATGGTCCGTATCTACCAATTTTTAATAAAATATTTTCTCCATTAGTATGGACCCCAATAACATTGTCCTCTTTCTGCATACTATCAAGATCGTCTAATTTTTTCTTGTTTAGCTCTCCAAAAAATAAATCTTCAGGAATAGTTGTATTATTACCATCTTTTTGAACATATGGACCAAACTTGCCGATTCTAATATCTAAATTTTTTTCTACATTTACTGTACATGCCTTTGCAATATCAACTTCTTCATCTAATAATTTTGCTACTCCTTTGTAGTCATTATTACCATAATAAAATTCTTTTAATACTTCTAAGTATGAATTTTCAGATCTGGATATAGCATCCAAACGATTTTCCATATCCGCTGTAAATCTTTCATTGAATAATGCATTATAATGGTTTTCTAATAGTTGTGATACAGCTATTCCAACAAAAGTTGGTATTAGAGTTTTATTTTTTTTCACAACATATTCTTTTTGTGACAATTTTTCTATAATTGCAGAGTAAGTAGAAGGTCTTCCAATTCCTCTTGTTTCCATTTCTTTAACTAACATAGCCTCTGAAAATCTTCTTGGAGGAGATGTTGTTTTTTCTTCAAGCAATACTTCCTTGCTTTGAATTTTAGATTGTTTATTTAAACCTGGTAGGCTATCAGGTCTGCCTTTATCTTTTCTTGTCAAAGCTTGCTCATAAGCTAACGTATAACCTTTAAATACTGTAACATTTCCACTTGCTTTAAAGATAGATGTTCCATTATGAATTTCAACGTTTGTTCGAATATATTTTGCAGGTTTCATTTGAGAGGCAACTGTTCTATTTAAAATTAATTCATATAGCTTTGCTTCTTCAGCACCAATTTTTTGAACATCTTCAACTTTCCTAAATGCTGTACCTGCTGGACGAATAGCTTCATGAGCTTCTTGAGCATTGGCAACTTTATTTTTATAGATATTCGTTTTTTCAGATAAAAAATCATTCCCAAAACTGCTTTCTATAAATTTCTTGGAAGCATTTAATGCTTCAGATGAAAGATGGGTAGAATCAGTCCTCATGTATGTAATAAGCCCTTGTTCATAAAGTTTTTGTGCAACTACCATTGTTCTTTTTGGAGAAAATCCAAATCTTCTTGAGGCATCTTGTTGTAGCGTGCTTGTGGTGAACGGCGGCGCTGGAGAGCTGGAAGTTGGTTTACTTTCAATATTATTAACTAACCAATCATTAGCATTGCATTCTTCTTTTATTTGTTCTGCTAATTTTTGATCTACTTGAATAATATTGTCATCTTTTAAACCAACGTCAAATTTTCCAAAGTCATCGCTTTTAGCAACAGGTTTTCCTTTATATGAGACTAATGATGCCTTAAAAATTTCACCGCTTTTCTTTTCTGAAATATTTGCATCAATAGCATAAAATTTATTTTCAATAAACTTATTTCTAAGCTTTTCACGATCAACCAATAGTTTTAGAGCAACTGATTGTACACGACCAGCTGATAATCCTTTATTTTTTAAAGATCTTAATGTTTTCCAAAGTACTGGAGAAAATGAAAAACCAACAATACGGTCAATAGCTCTTCTGGCACGTTGAGCATCTACCAAATCATAATTTATTTTTCTAGAATTATTTACTGCTTCTAACACAGCTTTTTTCGTTATTTCAGTGAATTCAACTCTTTCAATATCTCCTTTGATTTCAGATGCAATATCTGCTGCAATTGCTTCACCTTCACGGTCTGGGTCAGTGGCAATTAAAATACGATCAGCGATTTTCACCTCTTTTTTTAATTGAGATAGAAACTTTTTCTTATCAGGCATACTTTCTATTTGCATAGCAAAATCATTATCAATATCTATTCCCATATCTTTTTTTGGAAGATCTTTGAAATGACCTACGCTAGCAATAACTGATGCATTATCTACATATTTTGATATTGTTTTGGTCTTTGATGGAGACTCTACAATAATTAATAGTTTTTCATTTTTTGACATATTGGTTGGCAACTTACACAAATCGAAGAGTATTTGTCAAAAATTTATATTTATATATAAATATAATTATTGGGTTACAATTTTATAAATTTTTTGAGCTCTGAAATATTATTTACAACTAATTCTTCTTTTGAAGTCAAGTTTTTTAGCTTGATTGATTCATCACATCTTAAGTAAAAACTTGCATTCATTTTAATTGCATTTTTTAACTGATTCTTTTCAGATTTTTTTAATGTATCAATATAAATGGAATAACCTTCATCTATTAGTTGATTTGCTATCTTAAAAGCCCCTTCAGAATAAGATTCAAAACCAATGAAAAAATCTATTGTTTCATTTTTATCCTCCGTTGATGATTCAATTAAAAGTCTTTCAATACCTGCAGCAAATCCGACAGCAGGTGTAGATGGACCACCCATGCTTTCAACCAAATTGTCATATCTTCCACCACCAAGAAGCGCATTTTGTGATTTTGATGACATATTTGAAATTTCGAACGTAGTTCCATTGTAGTAGTCAAGCCCTCTCACTAAATGACTATTTTCTTTGTAAGTTATTCCTAATGCATCTAAGTGAGATAAAAGTGATGAATAGTTATTTAATTCATCCCTTGTTAAAAATTCTTTAATGAATGGAGCATTTTTAATGATTTCAATGTCTTCCTCTTCTTTGCTGTCAAGAATGCGTAAAGAGTTATTTCCTAATCTATTTTGAGATAATTTTGATAGACTAGATTTATAATCTGAAAAGTATTCATTCAATTTTTCCTGATATTTTTTTCTAGTTTCATAATTACCAATATCATTTATTTGAAGAGTTGTATTTGAAATGCCTAAGTGATATAATATTTTTGTTGCCAAAAGAATAACCTCTACATCTTGTTCGACCTCAGAAGATCCAAGTGCTTCTATCCCAAATTGATGAAATTGTCTTTGTCTTCCTTTTTGCGGTTTTTCTCTACGAAATAAAGCATCAATATAAAATAGTTTGCACAAAGGTTTACTTCTAAAAAATCCTGATTCGATGTACGCTCTAACAACAGGAGCAGTCATTTCAGGCTTTAAAACTAATTGATTACCAGAAGGATCTTCCCAAGAAAACATTTCCTTTGAAACATCAGTTTCATATCCAATATTTTGTTTAAATAAATCAATATTTTCAATTATTGGAGTTTTGATTTCTTTATATCCAAATTGTTCGCTTAATGATTGAAGAATTGAAATAGATGTATTCCATTTTTTACTTTCCGGCGGAAGTATATCATAAGTCCCTTTAATTTTCTGGAATTTTGATTTCACAAAACAACTTTAATAATTTTTTTAAGTAATAACACCTAAAAACTTGGTCTAGTAGTATAGATTCCTGTTTTTTGTTCAACTTTTAGATCTTGAAGCATATCTGATTTTAAGTTTAATTTGAAATATAATCCTCTAGCATATCCATTAGGGGTCCAATCAACAAATAATTCCCAACAATCAATTTCTCGATAAAGCGTCAAATTATGTCGCACAATATTATTATCTATAAGATTAAATCTAGCATTATAATTTAATTTCCAATTTTTTGTAACATTTATACTTGTATTAGAATTAAGCCAAAAATTCTCAATTTTATTTTCCGGATTAATTTTGTTTAATGTATAACTCACTCCTATTCTGCTTTGCCAAATATTCGAGGAAAAATCATTTAGGAAATTTTTTGTTTCTTCTGATAATTCGTTATCATTTTGAATATCATTCATTTTACCCTTTAATGTAAAATTTGTTGAAAGTCTGATACCAGTGAGCCTAGGAATTGATCGTAGTTCATTTATTCTTATGCTTTCTTCTTTATTAAACTCATAAAAATCATGAGTAAAATTCATATCAATATTTGTTCCATTTTTTAAGCTGCTTCTGAAAGAAGAATTTAAAGTGGATAACTTGAATTCTTTTTTGTTTACATCATACCCAGTATTCATACGCAAAGAAAAAAGATCTATTTTTTCTTCTTCATTATTTGTATTTCTCTTTGCTTGAAATACATTTCCAAGAGATATGTTAATCTTTTTACTACTTGTTCTTGGAGTAGAGCCTATAAGGGTTCCAGAAAAATAATCATAGTATTCATCATTAAATTCCTGAAAATAATTATCATTTTTGAGATAATTAGGAGAATATGAAAATCCAATCCTTGGTGTCATTACATGTCTTATAGCTTGAAAATTTCCTACCTTGAATGGTAGAATGCCGTACACTTTGGTAGATACCGATAAAGCCAAATTTGAAGTAGTCCTATTTTTAAAGCGATCAATTGTATTCAATTCTACTTCATTTTCTTCATTAATAGACGCTTCTTTAAATCTATTTACAAAGTCAGAACTAATATTAATATTTGGATTAATTGCAACATACTTAAAAGCAGTAAATGGAGCATTAATGCTAAATTTATTTTTTAACATCATATCACTTTGATTAAAAGCAATAGCATTGCCATCATCATCCTGCTCCCATTGAAAACTGCTAACTCCTTCTTCGTCCATTAACTCTTCAGAGCGATAATAGTTTTTAGAATTATTTAAAATTCTTGAATTAAAATCCCATTGAATATTTTTCAAAAAAGATGCGTTTGAATTGCGAAACAAGTTTCTTCTTCCAACCCGAAAATTTAATGAAGGAAGCGTGCTTGTGTTCTCTGTGATTGAAGAAGAAAGACTAGTAGGATTTTGATAAAAAGAAGATGAGCTATTAACCTTATTTTTGGACATTAAGTCTTGTTTGTTGGATACATTGACGCTCATTGAGATATTTTTATCTTTCCATCTTTTTGAGTATGTAGCATTAGAAATTGCTTGCTGATTTAATCTTTTGATTGGATCAATGCTTGTTTCACGATTGTATTCACCATTACTGTAATAGCTTACATTCGATATTAGTGTTTGGTTGTTACGAAGAATTTGATTGTGATTCCAATTTAAAGAAAAATCAGTCTTGTTGTTTTCATTTAGTTTTGCAATATCCTGTTCTGAGGAGCTCAAATGTTTACGAATTTCAAAGTTGAATCCACCGCTAAATTTGTAACGATTTTTGTATTGGTTTTTTGATTTAAGAATTAAGCCCTGTCTATCAGCAAAAATAATTGAATTTTCAGAACCAAAATAATCATTTGGAGCAAAATAATATCCAAGCCCATCTAAGTAGTTTCCTCGATTATCTGATGAACCGAAAGATGGCATGATCCAACCAGATCTTCTTTCTTCATTAGAATGAGGAAAGATTGCTTTTGGTATACCAAAAATTGGTACACCTCCTACAACGATGTTTAATGGCTTTAATATAATTTTATCTCCATAAATAATTTTTGCCTGTTTACTTCCAATATAAAATTTTGATGGATCGCAGGACGTGAAAATGCAGTCATCAATGTAAAAAGTGCTATCGGAAACAGTAGTTATTTGTGTGCCGATATAAGTATTATTTTGTACTTTAGTTTTACCAGCAATTACTTTCCCTTTTCTATTTTTAATATTATAAACCATAGATTTTCCTGAAACTGGTTCACGACCATTTTCAATTAAAGTTGGTTCTAAATTTTCATTTTCATTAAAAGCATTAGTGCTAAATGCTTCTAGAATGTTGCTTTTCCAGTCAAGATTTATTTGAGCAGCTGTTAAATCCATTCCAACTTGAACGATGTTAGCATTCCCATACATTTTTGAGGATCTTGAATTAGTATCAAATTCTACTCTATCTCCTCGATAATCTACTTTGTCTTGACCTGATGAATTTGAAGAAGAAGGAATAAATTTACCTATTACACCTCCATTAGATACTAACTCAGTGGCATTATTATTTTTTAATTGTAAGATAATTTCGTCTCCTGAAATTTCATTTGTACCTTGATAAAGTGAATCTTCATATAAGTGTATAAAGCTGGAAGCCATTCCTTTAAGCTCAATTTCATAAACTTCATTATTATTCATGCTTATACTAATAATATTACCAGTTAGTATATCTTGATTTTCAATAGATTGATTTTGGTTATTATTATCTTTTTCATAGCCAAAGTTTTTAGAAAAAATGGAACCATTTTCTAAAACTTCTAATGATTTAATTTCACTTTTTTCAAAAATAACTTCAATTAAATCACCCTCAATTTTTTGGTTTTTATCCTCAATGGTTGAATTATTTAAGAGTGTAATTTTTTCATTTTTATTATCCAACCTTGCTTTAGAAGAAGCAATTATTTGATTCCCATTATTTATACTGACTTGTCCAAGAAGTTCCATTTTATCTTTTTCAGTATCAAAAAATAAAGAATCGCAAAATATTATTTTATTTCCATCTTCAATTTTTACATTATCATAAAGTTTTATTAAAGCATTATCACTTGATTGTATAGCTCTGTCACCAAAGAGAAATTGATTTCCTTTTTTGAAAATAATGTTGCCATTTAATGAAGTAATAGTTTCATTATCAATTTGAATGGATGATAAAGAATCTGCTTGTTTTAGCTCAATTCTATCTTGAGCAAAAACAAGATTTAGTAAAAAGAATAAAACACTTATTTTTTTAGTCACATTATAATTAACGTTTTTTGTTGATTTATGTTTCATCTTTGTAAAGTAGAAATGTAATGTATAAATTGATATAATGTTAGAAAATCTGTTAAATAGCATTTTGGATAATCCTGCTTATCTTGCTGTAGCAATAGTTTTAATTACTATGATAACCTTTAGTGTTATAAAAAAACTATTCAAAATTGTTACACTTGGGATAACTTTATTTATTTTATACTGCGCTTATTTACTTTTCACAAATCAACCTTTACCCAGTATGGATGAAATCAAAACACAGCTTGAAAGTAGTGAAGAAAAAATAGGTGATGTAATTGAGGATTCTGTATTGGATCCCCTCAAAGAAAAAACAGAAACAATAAAAAATAATTTAGACGCTTTAAAGTAATAAAGGGGAGAACAAAATATGTTTAAAGATAACTTACTAAAAAATAAAACCATTGTTGTTACCGGGGGTGGTTCTGGTTTGGGAAAAAGTATGGCAAGAAGATTTGGTGAGCTTGGAGCAAATTTAGTGATTAGTGGAAGAAGAAAAGAAGTTCTCGAGGAAGCAGCTCACGAGTTTTCAGAGCAAAATATTGATGTATTAACTTGCCCTGGAGATGTACGAAAAATCGAAGATGTTGAAAATATGTCCAAACAAGCATTAGATAAGTTTGGGACGGTTGATGCATTATTAAATAATGCTGCTGGTAATTTTATTTCCCCAACTGAGATGCTTAGTCAAAATGCTTTTAAAGCTGTCATTGATATTGTGCTTATGGGAACATGGAATTGCACAAGTGTTCTAGGTAAAGAAATGATTAAAAATAAAAAAGGTAACATTTTGAGTATTGTCACCACATATGCTTGGACCGGATCACCATTTGTAGTGCCATCTGCTGCTGCAAAAGCAGGTGTTTTGGCAATGACAAGATCATTAGCTGTAGAGTGGGGTAAATATAATATTCGATTTAATGCAATAGCACCAGGACCATTTCCTACAAAAGGAGCGTGGTCAAGATTAATGCCTCCAGGATTTGACGATTTTGAAGACGATATGAAAAATAAAATTCCCATGAAACGTTTTGGGGAAAGACATGAATTAGAAAATCTAGCATCCTATTTAATGAGTGATGGTTCTGCATATATTAATGGAGAAGTTGTTACCATTGATGGCGGAGAATGGATAGCAGGAGCAGGAGAATTTTCTGATTTAACTAAATTGCCTGAATCAATGTGGAAAGCAATGGCTGAAAGTAGAAAGAAAAAATAAATGCTCAGTTTAGCCAAGAAAACTGCAATAGTTTCTGGAGGATCAAAAGGAATAGGTAAAGCTATTGCTATGAAACTTGCACAAGCAGGTGCAAATGTTGTTATTTGCAGCAGAAAAAAAGAAAATCTCGACTCTGCGGTTAATGAAGCAGAATTAAATGAACTAACATTAATTCCTATTGAATGCAATACAAGCAATAATGAATCCATTCAATCTGTTGTAGATTATACAATAGAAAAATTTAATGGAGTAGATATCTTAGTAAATAACGCAGCGGCAAATCCCTATTATGGACCGATTTTAAATTCTGAGGAATCTCATTGGGATAAAATTTTTGATGTTAATGTTAAAGGTTATTTTAATTTTGCAAAAGCATGTAGTGATACGATGATTGCTAATAATTCTGGTAAAATTATAAATGTAGCTTCCATAGCAGCTAAAACACCTCTCGAAGGTTTAGGAGTTTATAACATAAGCAAGGCTGCTGTAGTAATGCTTACAAAAGTCTTAGCTAAAGAACTTGGTGAATATAATATTAATGTCAACACATTAGCCCCTGGACTCATTAAAACTGATTTCAGTAAAGCATTATGGGAGAACGAAGATACTCATAACAAAATTGTTAAATCAATTCCACAAGGAAAAATGGGATCGCCCGATGATATATCGGGAATGGCGCTTTATCTTGCATCTGAAGCATCAGATTTTGTGACAGGGTCAATCTTCACCGTTGATGGTGGGATAACTACATAAGTTAATCTAAAATCCAATTTGAAAACGATTGAATATTAGCAAAAATTTTCGAACCTGTGGCTTGAAGTCTTTCTAAATTATTATGGCCATTGGAAAGTAGTGCACAATCAATGTTAAGTGCTGCTGAAACAGTAAAGTCTAGCATGCTATCACCAACAATAATTATTTGTTCTAGTGGTATATCAGTATTTTTTAATAATTCTTTTCCTTCAAATTCTTTTCCGAAACCTGATGGCGTATTGCTTATACCAACTACATTATCAAGTAGAGGTGTAATGCCAAAAAAATCTACTTGTTGTTCCAGTCGACTTTGAACTGTTGCGGATAAGATACTTTGCGTAGCTCCCAATTTCTGAAAAAGAGCAATTGTGTCTCGAGCATAAGGTTGCAAAGCCAATTTTTTAAAATTTTGCTCAAAGCCTTGATGAAATTCGTCGTTAGCAATTGTAAAATCCTCTTTTGAAAAATCAAATCCTATAGACTCATAGAAAGTTTTAATTGGGAAAAGAAATTTCTTTCTATATTTTTCTTCAGTCATTTCGGGAAGCTTTCTTTTTTCTAAAGATAAATTCAGTAGATCTACGCATAAGCTTAAATCATTAAGCAAAGTTCCATTCCAATCCCAAATTATGTGCTTATATTTCACGAGTATGAAAGTAGACAAAATAATTACATTAATAAAGGAAAGAGTTGGTAATAATTTGGAACTACCAGGATGGAAAAGTCATAAAAAAATGGCTGTAATTCCAATAAATAATATTACAGAAAAAGCATTTATCTCTCCAAAAGGTGCTAAGCAAGCTAGCGTCGGAATTGTTGTATTTCAGGAAAATAATAAATTATTTTTTTTTCTAACAAAGAGAACGGAAAATGTTGAACATCACAAAGGTCAGGTTTCTTTACCAGGTGGCGCAATTGAAAAGAACGAATCTGCTATGGATGCCTCATTGAGGGAGACATATGAGGAAATTGGAATTGATTCTTCTACTTTAAGAATTTTAGGAGAGCTTTCTAGCTTATATACTCCTGTATCTCACTTTAATATTCATGTTTTTTTATGGTATTCAAATACTAAACCTGATATAAGTATTGATAATAATGAAGTAGAAAAAGTCTATAGAATTAGTTTCGATGAATTAACTAATAATAATTTAGTTACTCATACGCCAATAATTAAATCAGGTATTAAGATAAATGTACCTGCTTACCATTTTAATGAATGTATATGTTGGGGGGCAACAGCGATGATTTTAACCGAACTAAAAGATATAATTAAAGAACTATAATTATTCGAACTATATTTCGACTAGCTTACCAGATTCTAGGTTAAATAATTTATCTGCTAAAGCTTTTACTTCTGTTAGATCGTGAGTTACCATCAAGCAAGTTATTTTATTCTCATTAAGAATTGATTTTATTTCAGGATATATTGTAGTCTTTAATTCCGTATCTAATCCTGAAAATGGTTCATCTAATAATAATAGTTTTGGTTTCATTACTATACTTCTAGCTAAAGCGACCCTTTGGGATTCTCCTCCTGATAATTGGTAGGGATATTTTTCAGATAATTGTTGGATCTTAAGTTTTTCCATAATTTCATTACTAAGTTCATTTTTATCATTTCTTTTGGAGATTCCAAACTCAATATTTTGTCTGGTATTCATGTGCGGGAAAAGAACCTTTTCTTGAATGACTAAGCCAATATTTCTTTGTTCTGTTGGTATTGATATTTCTTTGTTAAACATTATAGAATTATCAAGAATAATTTGACCTTCTTTTGGACTTTCTAATCCACATATAGATCTCAATAGGCTTGTTTTTCCAGAACCTGAAGCTCCAGTTATAGCAATAAAGTCACCCTCTTTAACTGAAAGACTAAGGTTCCTTAATACCATTATCTCAAGATCTTTATTATCAAAAGATAATTTAATATTTTTAATATCCAAAAATTTATTGGTTCTATTCATTTTTGCTCAGTATTAACTTATTCAAAAAATAAATTGGAATTAAACCAAAAATAATAATCATCAGCCCTGGAAATGCAGCTTCAAACATTCTTTCTTCTGAAGCAAGAAGATAAACAGATACTGCTAAAGTATCAAAATTGAACGGTCTTAATATTAGCGTAGCTGGTAATTCTTTAATTAATTCAGCCATTACCAGTAAAAAGGAAGTAAATAATCCGGTTTTTAGCATTGGTATATGAATTGATCTAAGAATTGATAATCTTCCTGAACCTAAAGTTTTAGCTGATTCATCTAGAGATAAAGGTATTGATGTATAAGCTGAATTAAGAACATTATTTGATATTGCATATGTTTTAATAATGTATGCAAGAACTAAGCCTAAGATGCTTCCAGTAATAAAAGTGTCAAAATTTATAAGTAATGAATCAAGAATAGTAAACATTTTAGTAATTCCTACGGCTAGTATTAGACCAGGAACTGCATATCCTAGTGATAATATATCATTTATCAATTGCGACATGCCGAAAGATCGAACTATAAAATTAATTATCAATGTAATAAGACATATCAATACTGTAGCAATCATTGAAACGTATAAAGTATTTGACGCTGCAACTATTGCTTTTGATGAAAAAATATTTTCTATTTGGCTTGACCAGTTAATTAATTCAAGGACAGGAAGAAAAAATCCTACAAAAACTGGTACTAAACAAATAAGAAAGGCAGCAACATTATGAAATTTTTTTAATTGAATTGGCTTGTATAAATTTTTTAATGTGGTTGAATTGTCATATCTAATTTTATTTCTACTATTTTTTTCTATGGCAAAGAAGCAGAAAACAACTGTTAGAAGAATTGTTGATAATTGTAAAGCTGTATTTAAGTCATAAAGGCCTGTCCAGGTTCTAAAAATACCTGTAGTAAATGTAGGTATTGCAAAATGTTGGACTGCTCCAAAATCTGATAATGTTTCCATAGCAACCAAAGCAATTCCTGCAATTATTGCTGGTCTAATTAATGGTATCAAGAGGTTAAAAAATGTTGAAATCGAATTTTTCCCTAATAATTTTGAAGCTTCAATTAATGATGGTGAAATATTCATAAAAGCAACTCGTGCAACCATATAAACATATGGATACAGAGTAAAGCTAAAAACGGCTATAGCTCCATAAATAGTTCTTATATTTGGGAAAAAAACAATATCAGATTCAGAACTTAATAAACCTCGCATAAAATTATTAGCTGTTCCAGAGTAGTCAAAAAACTCAGTAAAAACATAAGCAAGTAAATATGGTGGAACTGCCAAAGGTAGGATTAGAGCCCATTGAAAAACTTTTTTTCCACTAAAATTAAAAAAAGTAACAAACCAAGCTGTAGTTACTCCAATAATAGTTACAATAAATGATACTCCTAAAACCAAAATGAGAGAATTAAATGAGTATTCAAATAATAAATTATCATATAAATGGTAGAAATTTTCGGAAAACCCCAAAAACATGCTGCTTCCAATAATGAATATTGGAATTAAAAAAATAGTGGCAATAAAAAATATAAAATAATGCCACAAAGATAATTTTTTATTTTTAAACAAGAATTACTGCCAATTTACTCTGTCCATAAGCTTAACTGCATCTGGATTAAATTTACCAAAATCAGCTACAGATGTCTTGTCCATTTTAAATTCACCAAAGTTATTAATAATAGGATGTGGTTTGACTGTGCCTAAAACAGGGTACTCAAAAGTATTGTTGACAATATGTGATTGTGCTTTTTCACTCAAAAGAAACTCTAAAAACTTTTCTGCATTTTCTTTATTGGGAGCATGTTTCAAAATTCCACCCCCACTTATATTGATATGAGTTCCTCTATTTTTTTGGTTTGGAAATGCTATTTTAACTTTTTTTGCAGCTTCTAATTGCTCTTCACCACCTTTACCCGATAACATAATTCCAATGTAATAAGTATTTGCTATAGCAATTGATGCTTCTTTATTGGCAACAGCCATTATTTGGGATCTATCATTTCCTTGAGGCTTTCTAGAAAAGTTTTCAACTAGTTTTTTTGCCCATTTTTCAGTTTCATCAATTCCCAAGTTAGATATAAGAGATGCAACTAAAGATTGATTGTACATATTTGACGAGCTTCTTATGACTATCCTATCGTTCCAAATATCATTTTTCAAGTCTTCATAATTAATGTCTTTAATTTCTGCCTCAGAAACAAGTTCTGGATTAAAAAAGATAACCCTTGCTCTCTTTGCAACTGCAACCCATTCATCATTTTCGCCTCTAAGTTCTTTAGGGACAATTTTTTTTATCTTTTCAGATTGAATTGGTTGCAAAAACCCTTGCTTTTGAAAATTTGATAAATTACCAGCATCTACAGTAAAAAGAATGTCACCTGGAGAGTTGATTCCTTCAGCTTTAAGTCTTTCTATTAATGCACTTCCTTTACCAGAAATTATATTTACTTTGATTCCAGTTTCTTTGGTGAATTCATCGTACAATAATTCATCTGCATCATAATGTCTCGAAGTGTAAACGTTGACTACTTCATCTTTTATATCTTTGCTCTCCAATGAAACGCTTTCGTTGATTAAAAACATTAAAGCAATTGGAAGTAAAAGAAGTGCTAACAATAGCAGTTTATTAATTTTCATAAAAAATTCCCCTTTATGAGATTAAATCTCATTATTATAAGTAAAAATATAAAGAATTTTTATCTGAATAAATAAACTAATCTGATAGAATCTTATTCAACAATCATATAACCACGCATTGAACCTGCATGAGCAATATATGTACATACATACAAATATCTTCCTGCTTTACTTGGTGCAGTAAATTCAATGGTTGTTTCTTCTTGTTTATCTATTAAAATAGATTTTGCAAGAATTCGATTATCTTCAGGTGCATCTCCACCAAAATAACTTTCTGCCATTTTGATAATCTCTGGAGCTGCTGCTTCGTCTTTAAAGATAACGATATTATGTTGCATTTCACCCATATAGTCTAAAGGAGTATTGTTTTTTAAAACAATTTGAACCTTTGAACCAGCTTTAACGGTGAATTCTTCAATGTCATATTTCATTTCAGAACCTAAAGATCCAATATTTACAACTTGGGCTTCTTGTGGAGCACCACCACCGCATGCTATAAATACTAGTATTGAAAGTGTTAACAATAACTTGTTATACATTTTTTCCCCTCTTTCATTTGAATTTTGGAATTAGTGAATTACTAGTTTCCATATATTGTTTATAATCTGGCCTACTTTGCATCATTGCTTGATCCATCATAGGGCCAGTAATATAATAAAAAATTGACCCCATAATCAATGGACTTAAAAATGAACCTGCAATAAATAAAGGATTTTCACTAGAAATGCTAAAAGTAAAAATGCTTATCCATACAACAAGATCACCAAAATAATTGGGATGTCTTGAATACTTCCATAATCCACTTTTACAAATTTTACCTTTATTTTGAGGATCTTTTCTAAAAGTTTTTAATTGTAAATCACTAATTGATTCCCAAGCTAGACCGATAAAAAATATTGTTGACGAAAACATAGTTTCAATAAATGATAAAGGTTTTTCATTAAGATATCCAAAGTAAATAGATACACCTACTAAAGTACATAAACCTCCCTGAAGTAAAAAAACTCTTATGAAACTATGCCACCAATAGTTTTTACCACTTTCTTTTCTCCATTCAACATATCTAAAATCTTCACCATGACCAATATTCCTAAATCCAATATGTGAGGCTAGTCTTATTGCCCATAATGATACTAGGAATAGAATAAACAACGATCTCTCAGAGTATACTTGATCCATAGATACAAGTAGCGAAGACCCAAGAACTATGAACGCAGGGCCCCAAAAAATATCAACAATGCTTGCATCTTTGACAAGTAAACTCACAATCCATAAAACACTCATAAATACAATGACAGATCCAAAGCCGGTTATTAAATGATGATTAGCAAGGATTTGATTATTTGGTGTGGAAATGTATGACAGAATCACAATGAGAGAAATTGTAATACAATTCATAATAATGATTCTTTTCATTTTAGTACCTCAGTATTTCAATGTTGTTGCCAGATCTATCTTTTATGTACACAGATACTGAACCGTCTCTATGAGTTACAGGTTGGCCATAGTCTTCTACATTATCTTTTAGAATAGCAAAGTGGAATGGATGTTGTTCAGGTAAAACTAAAGCTAGCTTAACGTTATCAAATTCGAGCATTGCCCAAGAACTATCTTGATACAAAATATCACATTTAAAATTTTTAGTATACCACTCAACAGACTTTTTAATATCGTCTGTACAAATAGCTACGTGATCTAAGACATCTTTTTTCATTTTTATCCTTTTAATTAAATTTTTACAATTTTGATAGTGAAAATTAATAAAACAATACGTATTTTGATAATACTATGAATGATAAAATTCCAATTTTCTCTCTCCCCTTAGTTCTGCTACCAGGTGAAAAACTTCCGCTACATATCTTCGAAGCAAAGTATAAAAAGATGATTGAATATTGCTTAAAGCATAATAAAAAATTCGGTATTGTGAATTCCAGAAATAATGATACACTGTCTGTTGGATGTACTGCTGAAATTACTCAAATAACTGCAGCTGAAGGAGATACAGGGGAATATGACATTCTTGTAACTGGAATTGAACGATTCATTGTTAAGAGTTATAACTATTCCAAAGATTATAAACAAGCTTACGTTAAAACTTGGCAAGATATTGATGATTCAATGGATGAAACATTGCTCCAGGAAACAAACGTATTCTTATATGAAGTATTGATGAAATTAGGAGCTTCTTCAAAAATCGCACAAATAAGTATGCCTAAAGCTGCATTTGAAATTGCATCCATGCTTGATATAGATAAGCGTGCAAAAAAAATGTTATTAAAAAGTCAATCAGAGAAGGATAGACTAATCATTCTTAAAAGAATTTTAAAGAAAGCCATTGTAAGAATTGATTATGACGATCCTTCTAAAGTTGGATATCATAACTATTCACAGTTTGAAGCTTAAGCGCTTTTATTTTTATTTCCAGATATCAAATTAATAAAATCATCAATTATTACATATGAAACTGGAACAAGAAGAAGTATTACAAAAGTTGCAAACAAAATTCCTATTCCTAACGAAATTGCCATTGGTTTGAGGAATAAAACTTGCGTTGACTGGTTAAATAACAAGGGTGCAATTCCTAAGAATGTTGTAAGAGACGTAAGAATAACTGGTCTAAATCTTGATCGAACTGCATCAATCACTGCTGTCAAGGTATCATCACCATTTTCTTTAGCTCTGTTTACAAAAACAACTAAAAGCAAACTATCATTTACCACAACACCGGAAAGAGCTACTACACCTAATAATGATAAAACTGACATTGGTTGAAAAAGCAATAGGTGTCCTAAAATGGCACCCACCATTCCAAATGGAATAGCTGAAAGAATAATTAATGGTTTAAAATATGATTTAAGCGGAATTGCTAATAAAACAAAAATAGTAAAAATTGCTAAACCAAATTTTACAAATATATCTTGAAGTTGTTCTGCCTGCTCTGCGGGTTCTCCTGCAAGAGCGAACGATACATTCGGTTCTTTATCTAGGATATTTTTCAAGCTATTTATTGGATTACCTTCAGGACCAATTATAGTAGATAAAATCATAGAGGATGTATTTTTACTAATATCTACATCTGAAGTTATTTCAACAACTCGTTTACCATCAATTCTCTTTATTGCAGATTTTCCAGGAATCTCCTTCACTTTTGCCACAGCGTACAACGGAATTTTAATACCAGTATTAGTTCTGATTCTTAAATTTTCAAGGGTTCTAGCGTTATCTCTCTCAATTTTTGTTAGCTTTAACATTACTTTTATATCGTCATCCTGGCGTTGAATTCTTTGAACTTCTTCTCCATAAAATGCTTGTCTAACTTGTTTTGCAATAATAGCAGTAGTTAAACCATATGCTTCTGCTGCTGGGAGAAGTTCAATTTGAAGCTCACTTTTACCAATTTTATCGGAGTCATTTAGATCATATATTCCATTATAATTACCAAGTAGTGACTTAGTGTTTTTGACCACTCGATTTAAATCATCAAAATCATTTCCTGAAAATTCAAAATGAATCGGTTTACCAGCACTAAAGATGTTTGCACTAAAATTCAATCTTTCAACACCGGGAATAACCCCAACTCTTTCTCTTAAAATATTAATAATATCATAAGCACCAGTTAATCCCCATCTACTATCAGCAGGTGTCAATATGACTACAATCTCACCAAGATGAGGGGTAGAGCTAGCTTTAAGCACTGGACCAGTTGGACTGCTTTCTGCTTCTTTTGCACTAAAATATTGATCACCCACAGTTGTCATAACGTGGGATATTATTTTTCTATTATTCTCTGTATTTAATTCATTTTTTAGTTTTAAAGCTTCCATCTCAACCATTTTTGTTACTTTTTCTGTAATATTAATTGGTGTTCCTTCAGGAAGATCAATAACAATCGCAACTTCTTCAGCTTCCAATACTGGGAAAAACTGCCATTTTACCCATCCGCCAGCAAGTAATGAGAATGAAATAAGTAATACACCCACAAAAATTGAAATAGTTTGATAACGATTTGTAATAGATTTTTTAACTAAGGGGAGCCAATTATTATCAACAAAAGTATATAATTTTTTTGAGAAATAATTTCGTGCTGATCTTAAAATATTTCCGAATTTTATAAAACGATATTGAAACCATTCTCCAGCATGATTTAAATGTGCAGGTAAAATTGTCGTTGATTCTATAAGTGAAAAAACTAAAATAGGAATAGCTGTTAATGGGAATGTTCTCCATATTGGTCCAGTATCACCCGCTAAATCAAGCATAGGTGCAAAAACAACTATTGTTGTCAAAATTCCAAAAAAAACAGGAAGCATAACTTCCATTGTACCCTTAACAGTTGAAGTAAAGTTGTCTTCTTTAAGCTTGATTCTTCTACGAAATACATTTTCGCCAACAATAATAGCATCATCAACTACGATTCCCAGTACAACTATAAACATAAAAGTTGACAAGACATTTATTGTAACTCCCAATAGTGGTAATAATAATAATGCACCTCCAAAGGATATAGGAATACCCATAGCAACCCAAAATGCGACCGAAGGTCTTAAAAACATAGTCAAAAGAATTAGCACTAAACACATTCCAATTGCAAAATTTTTATAAAGAATATTTATTCTATCCTCAAGAAATCTTGCTTGATCATACCAATAGTCAATTTGAATATTTCCCGGCATATCATTTTTTTTATTTTTTACAAAATTCCTGAGCTGATTTGCGGCATCTAAAACATCTTGGTCTCCAACTAGATTTGCACTTATGAACATTGCTCTAGTACCATTCCATTTGAAAAATTTATCAACATCTTCAAAAGTATCTTTAATGATTGCCACATCTTTCAACAGTAGAGTGCTACCATTTGCATTTGTTCTAATTACAATATTTTCAAATTCATCACCTTTATATGATTGGCCAACTGTTCTTACAAGTAGGTCACCTTTAGTGCTAGAAATAATACCCCCGGGTAAATCGATTGAACCCATATTTATAGCAAATGCAATTTCATCAAAAGTTAGATTATATTTTTCTAGACTATTTTCGGAAATTTCAATTGATATTTCTCTGTTTCTATTTCCATAAATTTCTGTAAATGAAACTTCACTAAGATTTTTTATTTCGTCATTGATACTTTTTGTAACACTCAATAGAACGTTTTCATCTACATCACCATGAATAACAACATCCAGAACTTTTTCGGTTATTTCAAGTTTCTTAATAATAGGCTCTTCACTATTTTCTGGGAATGTAGTTATTCCGTCAACAATAGTTTTTATTTCTTCAAATGTGTTATCAAAATCAGCGCTTGCGAAGACTCTAATACCTACAACTCCACTACCCTCTAAAGAATTTGAATTGATTTTTTTTATTCCTGAGACACCTTCAAGTCTATCCTCAATTTTTGAAGAAATTGAAGCTTCAACCTCAGATGCAGAAGCTCCTGGGTAAGGTACTATAATTGTTACTGCTTTAGGATCTGGTACTGGAAAGAATTCAGCTTTTATTGAAGGATATGATACAAAAAATCCACCTACTATTAAAAAAAACATAAAAAGATTTGCAGGAACACTATTATTTACAAACCAAGTAACTATACTGCGCATTATTTATAAACTGGGTTAACTTTTATTCCATTTGAAGCTGTAGAAAGTTTTGAAGTAACAATTCTTTCTCCAGCTTTCAATCCATCTTTAATAATCACAAATTCACTATATTTTTTTAAAATGGTTAATTTTCTTAACTCTAGCTGGTTATCTTTGTCAACAATATAAACTTCGTTGTCTTTTGAAATGGAATTAATTGGAATTTCAAAAATATTCTCTAAAGTAATGCCATCAATTTTTGCTTCAACAAAAAGACCAATAG
The DNA here is from genome assembly GCA_902624275.1 of uncultured Fidelibacterota bacterium. Classification (GTDB taxonomy): domain Bacteria; phylum Fidelibacterota; class Marinisomatia; order Marinisomatales; family Marinisomataceae; genus Marinisoma. The sequence continues at coordinate 218,375 of CACNWW010000001.1, read as the reverse complement.
GAAGATTAGGCTTATCAGTTTCAATAAAATCATTTTTAAAGACTGCGATAAGATTGATCATTCTTGTTACGGGATCAATAACTCCATCAACTCTTTCAAGTTTACCTTTCCAAGATTGATTTTTACCTTTATAAAAACTTTTAATTTCTACTAATGACTGTTCGCTTGGATCTAATTTTCTTCCATCCATTGGTATGCTTAAGAATTGCAAGTCATTATCCTTTACTGCTAATGTAATTTCGATTTCGCTCGAAGTATATATAGCTCCAACAGGCTGTCCAGGAATAATTGTAGTACCTAAATCAATATTTACATTTTGAATTCTGCCAGGATAAGGTGCTACAATTTCGGTTTTATTTAATTTTTTTTCAGCTGAACTTACTTGTGCTTTAGCAACCTCTAATAAAGCTTCTGCTTGTTTCAATTGCGGTTTTTTGAGAGTCAAATCATTTGCAACTCCATCACCAATTTTATCCCAAGCTTCTTTTGCAACTTCAGCTTCAGCTAATTGTAGAGAATATTGCACTTCAGCATTTGCCAGTTGTAATAAAGCATTTTTATATTGAAGTTGTAAATCTGTATCATCAATTTTTGCCAAAATTTCTCCTTGAATGACTGATGAACCTTCAGAAAACTTTTTTGAACGATAAATAACTTCACCACCAACCTCTGCAGTCAATATTGTTTGAGTGAGAGGCTTTGTTGTACCGTTAGAATTTATTTGAATTTGAAAATCTTTGGGTGTTAAAATTTCAACAAAAACATCTGGTGGAGGTAATTCTTCAACTGGGTCAGGCTGAACCTGCCCTAGAAACCAGAGCAAATATGATAAAGCAAATGCTCCCAATAAAATAAATAATGGTTTTAATTTTTTAATCATTCGTTATGTTAAAACCTCCGCCAAGAGCTAAAATTAAATTTATTCTCTGTTCAATGCGAACTTTTTCTAATCGAGCTTTTAAATCAAGATTGTCGTAAAGCGCATTATTGGCATTAATAGCATCTTCAAACGTTGAAGATCCTTTCACAAATCCGTCAAAAGTCGTACTGTAAATATTTTCAGATAAAACAATATTCTCATTAATTATTTCTAAAGCTTGATTTGATATCAAATCAGATTCAAATCCATTTTCAACTTCTTTATATGCAGTTAAAAGAGTATTTACAAAATCAAGCATTGCAATTTCTCTATTTGATTTGGTCAATTTTTTGTTTGCAATAAGTTTTCCAGCATTAAATATAGGTACAAAAACGCTCAATCCTTTATTCCAAACTGAAAAATCTTCATTTGTTAAGTCTTCTAAATCATTTGACGAGCCTCCATAGCTTCCACTAAGACTGAATGTTGGGAATAAAGTAAGAAGCGCTTGTCTATCTAACGCTTTATTAGCAAGTAGATTATATTGTTGAGCAATTAGATCTGGTCTTCTTTTTACAATATCTGCAGGAAGAGTATTTGGAATACTTGGTAATTTTTTAGGAAAATTATTATTAACTAAAAATTCTGTTGAAGGATAGTCTTTTACAAGTAGTCTAGCTTCTCTTTTAAGAGAATTCACCATTAAAAGTTTGTTATTATAATCAGATTTTGTAGCATTAAATATTATTTCTGATTGTTGATACGCTTGTATCGAAATACTCCCTTTGTTATAGCGTAAAGAGTATAACTCAAAAATAGTTTGCGCATTCTTAAGTTTTTTTGATGCGTTGTTTAAAACTTGCTCGGCTTCTATTATTGCAAAGTAAAGTTTAGATGCTTCAGCAGTAAGTGAAAGCTTAAGGAAATCTTCAAAATACTTAGCAGATAAATATTGTTGTTTAGTTGCAATTCTTCCTTGACGAAGTTTGCCCCATAAATCAATTTCCCATTGAGTACCAAGAGATAAGTTATAATTTTCTTGAGAAAATACGGTTACTTCATCTGATGGTTGACCTAATAATGCTGAAAATATTGTGGGGATACCAGCAGTATTCTGTTCTGATTCAACGACACCACTACTTATAGAAATTGAAGGCAATATGCTACCTGTTGCTATAACTGAAGCTTGCTTGGCTTTTCTAGTATTTAGCATTGCTTTTTCGAGACTGATATTTTCATCCATGAATTCAATCATAAATGAATTAAGATTATCATCATTAAAAATATTCCACCACATTTGATCAAAATCTAAATCTTGGGAAATTTCAACTTCCCATTGTTCAGGAATATCAAAATCCAAAACTCGATTAGGTTCAATAGGTTTTTGTGATGCACAGCCAAAAAAGAGCAACATGATTAAAAAAATAATTTTTTTCATCTTATTTGCTCATTAGATATTCAGAAATTTTGAATAAAGATAATAAACTGATTGACCACGCTATGCTAATAAATCCATAAGATAAGTAAGTATCTGTAATTACTGCTGCACCAATACCTTCTCCCGCAATATATGCTAACGGTGCAAGTAATCCGTAGAAACAAATCAATGGATATCTACCGATTAAAAATTTCATCGCATGATTTATCTGAGCTGTAAAACCAGCCCACATGCAAACTATCCAGAGCGGTGCTAGATTTGGCGCAAAATCTAATGTACCATTGTAATTAACAAACCCAAATAAAGAAAAACTGGAGTCAACTATAAGACCAAAGATAATAGAAATGACAATCAGTTGTATTTCTTCTTTTAAATGATCTGTGACAATTAGAAAATGAAGAAATAAGAAGATAAAAGTTGGTATTAAAGCAATAATTGGATCTCCTTTGGCTCCACTATAAACACAAGAAAACCATACAATCGTAAAACCGACATAATTTATCATTATGTTTGACTTAGAAAGAATGTATTTAATCATTACTTGAATTTATCTTTAATTGTTTGAAATCTGAAATTAAAGATTTGATTTAGCTGAGGTTTTATCAAAACTGGATGAATAATATTTCGAAATGCTTGAATTGGTAGGGCATAAGTTATCTCATCAATAATTAAAATACCTCCATCAACTTCTTTGAAAGTATGTTTGTGATGCCAGTAACTGTAAGGTCCTTTGAGTTGTTCATCAACAAAATGTTCATTTTCTTTGTAGCTGGTAATCATAGTTCTCCAGCGAACTGGTACACCTAAAATCTTTACGGTATAGTCAATTATTGCACCTTCTTTCATTTCTATTGGAGTTGGGGTTATGATATTAAAACCCATTGATGATGGAGTTATTTTCTCAAGATTTTCAGGTTTTGAAAAAAATTCAAATACAGTATCCATATCACTTGGTACAAATTGTTCTTTATAAAATGTATAGACTTTTGGTTGCCTTAAAAAAGAGCCAACAAACACCATTAGAAGTGTAATAATAATTATAATTGCTATATTTTTTTTACTGAGTTTCATAATAAAGAAGTGGCTCTGGACGGAATTGAACCGCCGACACAAGGATTTTCAGTCCTCTGCTCTACCAACTGAGCTACAGAGCCATCAAGTTGTAAAATAAGATATTTCATCGCTTAGGGCGATTCAATAATTATTTTCAATTTTTACAACATATTTTACAACATATTTTCTCATATACATTATAAAATAGTTCACGAATTTAACCAAATAATCCAAAAAAACACGTAAGAATATCAATTGAGAATTTTATTGATCAACATAGGTTGATTCAACCGAAGTCAGAGATAAAATCACTTTAATTTTTAACTAAAAAAAAGTAAAATGACATTTATGAAAAAATTTTGGATAGTCATTAGTGTATGTTGGTTGTGGACTTGTGGTGGAGGCGGCGGTTCTCCAACCGAACCTAAAATTGAATTACCATCCGTTCAAAATATTGAATTTAATTTAGAAGAAGATACCTCAAAAACCTTCGCATTTATGGGTTCAGACCCCTTAAATCGAGCCTTAACGTATAGTGTTTCTACCCAGCCTCAACATGGAACGTTAACCATTAATGCTGGTGTTGGCATTTACACTCCTTATGCCAACTATTATGGAGCGGATACCTTTGCCTATATTGCTACTAATGTAGACGGAACTTCTAATATTGGTACGATTGTTGCCACGGTTACTCCGGTAGATGATGAACCTAATAGTATGGATGTTACTGTAACAACCGATGAGGATAATGCTATTGTGATCACCTTAGAAGCAGAAGAGGTTGATGGAGATAAAATTGTTTTTCAAGTACGTAACAACCCTTCTAATGGTTCTTTAACCATCTCAGGAACCACTGCTACCTATACCCCAAATCAAGACTGGAATGGAACCGATACTTTTAATTTTGAAGCAGTAGATAGTAGTGAAAAAACTATTTTGAACGTAGCAACAGCTACCATTATCGTAAATCCTGTAAATGATGCTCCTGTGGCGCATGATGTGACTGCTTCAACTCAAAGTAGAATGAAGAATATGAGTCAAACAGTTACTATTACCTTAGATGCTACAGACATAGAAGGAGATAACTTAACTTATAGACTTGTTAGTGATGCCTCAAATGGAAGCACATCCTTATCTGGATATATACTTACCTACAGTCCATTTGTAAATTATGATGGAACTGATACTTTTACTTACAAAGCAAACGACGGAGAATCTGATAGTAACATTGCTTCAGTAACTATTGATATTGAAAATGTTAATTTACCTCCCGAAAGTGAGAGTGCATCATATACTATTCCTAATAATTGGGGATCATACATTGAGCTTTTAGCGGAGGACGATGATGGATGTTGTACTCGAATTATAGAAGAGGAACCATCAAATGGTTTAATAATAAATCTTGATGCTTCTTCTGGACAAATTTCTGATGAGTATGCGAAGTATGAACCTGGAAATTATCATGGTGAAGATTATTTTAAATATAAGGTTTTCGATGGTGTTCAGTATAGCCAAATAAGTACAATATCATTAAATATCATTAATGCATTATTCATAAATGTTTTTGAAGAGCATGAAATTATTCCAAAAAAAATTTTAACAATTAACAACAAATACTATTTAAATGATTTATTAAATGGAATAGCTAGATTGATATTTATAAGTGAAGATTTTCAAAATATTCAAACTTTTAATCAGCAATCAGATTTAGGAGCTTCTACGCCCCTTAGCGAATCAAATATTGATTTCTATGATGAAAAGATTTTTATTTCAGGAAAAGCTGGAGATTTAAATCCAAAAAAAGCGGGATATCAAGAATATGATTCTAATTTAAATTTGGTTTCAGAAAGATACTTTTCTTTACATGACTCAGATGGAGATCCATTATTATTTAATACGATAAACCATTCAGATGGTGGAAAAGCTTTAATTGGTTTGCATGGAGGAGATAATGGCGTTCAAAGATTTTATGCGATAAAACTTTCTTCAAATTTAAATATCGAAATCAAAAAAGAATGGATAAATACCGGTGATAATGAATTTAATGGGTTGGGACAATTGAATATTCCCTTTCAAAATTATAGAATTAGACAAACAACAGATAACGGATATATCATATCAGTTGGAGAAAGAGTCATTAAAACCGATTCTAACTTTAACATTTCATGGTTTACAAACAGAGGAGGAGAGCTTAAAAAACTAAGAAATGGAGACTTTGGTATTTTATCAAATGATCAATTTTTTATTTATAATCATGAAGGGCAAAAAGATGTTTTCACTGTTAATCTCCCAATTTTTGGTGATTATTCAAATCCCACTGATTTTGAAGAGTTACCAAATGGAGATTTAGTATTCACATATCTTTATATGGCAGATGGTAATTATGTTACCGGAAAATTTCCAACATTTACAATCAAGAGATTTACTCCTTCAGGAAGCAAAGTTTGGGAGAAGAGCTACAAATTTTTTGAAAAGAAATCTTTAGCATTTTCACTGTTTAGCCAAGGTGTCGATATAACAACTTCATTAGATGGAAATCTTATAGCAATTTTTGAACAAAATATTGCAAAATTTGACGCCTCTAATGGAGAACTATTCAGTTTAGACTAAGCTTCTTCCATAACTAAAAATCTACCAACTTAGCAACAGAACCATAAAATATCAGAAAAGGCAATCAATATTAGTTATTTAATAAACACATAAATATTTCTTAGTTTATCAAATGAAAAAAATTGTTATTGCATCTTCGAACAAATACAAAGTATCAGAAATATCTATTAAGATTCAAAAATTTTATGATGAGGTATTATCTTTAAAAGATTTCCCTGAAATTGGAGAAATAATAGAAAACGGTAAAACTATTGAAGAAAATTCATTTATTAAATCAAGGACTGCATTTCATCATACAAATATTGCATCTATTGCAGATGACACAATTCTAGAAGTAGATAAGTTAAATGGAGAACCGGGACTATTTACTGCTCGTTATGCTGGTGAAAATGCCTCTTATGAGGATAATATGGCAAAACTTTTACAAAAATTAGATGGTATAGATGACGACTTACGAACTGCTAGATTTCGTACAATAATTTCATTTGTTGATGGTATTAATGACTTTTATGTTGAGGGTGTTATTGAAGGAAAAATTTTAAAGTCTAAAGTGGGTAATAATGGATTTGGATATGATCCTATATTTTATTCTACAGAATTTGATTTGTCACTCGCTGAAATGGATTCAGATGTCAAAAATCAAGTTAGCCACCGCGGTATAGCAATTCAAAAATTTATCAAAAAAATTAGCGAATTAAATCCATGAGAATTTTTCTATATATAATTCTTTTTTTCAATTCTTTATTACTTGCTGGTAATTTTGATAATTATTTCATTGATCCATTTGCTAAAAAGAAAAATATCAATTTTTCATTAAATGATATTTCCAATTACCCAATAGGTATCTTTGATTTAGATTTAAATACAAATGTTGTAATTATTGATCAGTCTTTTACATTGATTAAAATTTATCAAGAATTAGGGACAGGTTTTCGTTCCATTCCATACACAAATACTTTTGAAAATTATTTAAATGACTTACTGATTAAAAATCAAAAGTATAACATTGCAAATGCATTTAAGCTGCAGTATGATATTTCAAAAAACAACGATGATAAATATTTACAAGTTGCATCAATAGATTTAGGTGCGTTAGGACAAGCGTCTTTACAAATATCTGGGAATATAAACCTCTCTGCAAAGTTAGTAAATCAAGATCAAGAATTAGTTCGATCTTCTTATAAGGAGCAAGAAAAAACCAATTTCAAATTTGATCAAAAGCAACAACTTAGCGTTCAGGGAAGTGTTGGAGAAAGAATCACAGTTTCTTTGGATCAGAATTCTGAAAGAGATTTCGATTGGGAAAATACTATTAGACTAGAATATAACGGCGATGAAGATGATATCCTTAAACGCTTAGAAGTAGGAAACATATCTTTATCATTACCCTCAACAGAGTTTGTAACTTTTTCTGGTACAAATAATGGTCTTTTTGGAGTAAAAGCGCTTTCTCAGTTAGGTCCTCTTAACATAACATCAATTGCTTCCATTGAAAAAACTGAAAAGGAATCACAATTATATAAAGGTAGTTCTGAATTAAACTCAATAGAAATAAAGGATTATAACTATAAGAAAAATTTATACTTTTTTGTGCATGAATGGTTTCGTAATGGTTCAAATGATATACTTCAAGATAATGGCTTCCAACTAAATGTACCCTCATTTTATCCATTGGTAGATGGCTTACATCCCATAGGAAATATTTCAATAAAAAACTTTGAATTATATAAAATTGATGCATCAAATAATCCAGAAGCAGACCCAGGTACTGCTTACATAAACCCTCTTGATAAAAATGAAGAATCAGATGAAAGTAAAGAGGGAAATTTTTTAAAGTTGGAACGTGGAACGGATTACATAATTAATGAAGATCTTGGATTTATAAAAATGAAAAAAATTCTCCAAAATGAAATTATTGCTGCTCATTTTGATTTGATAAATAGAGAGACTGGAGAAACTATTTTAAACATCGGTAAAAATATTAGTTTAGATCAAAATACCTTAGAGCTTAAAATGATTAAAGCTCAGTCTCCACACCCTAGTCATCCTACTTGGGATTTAATGTTTAAAAATGTATACTCCATTGGATCATCTAATTTAGATACATCAAATTTAGAAGTAAGAATTGTTGATAATTTTTCAACCCCAAAAAGTGATCGATCAAGTAATGGAACAACTTTTTTAAATCTTTTTGGTTTAGATAATCTAAATCAAAATGGTGAAAGCTCTCCAGATGAATTAATTGACTATAATAATCCAAATATAATCGATTTACAATCAGGTGAGATACTTTTACCAACTTTATTACCATTTGTATCTTCAAATGATATTAGCGGAGGTAATAATAACGAATCTCTCCAACCATTATTACAGCAAGGTTTAATGTATTCTTCGACAATATTATCTGAATATACTGGTGATTCAAGATTTTCCATCTTCGTAAATTATTCCAGTCCAAAAAAATCTATTAACCTAGGATTTACTTTGGTTGAAGGGAGCGAAGAGATTTATTCAAATGGGAATAAACTTGTAAAGGGACGAGACTATCAAATAAATTACTTTTCTGGCACTATTACTTTATCAGAAAACATTAATCCAAATGATAATTTACGAGTAACTTATGATAAGCATGACCTAGTAACTTTTGATAGAAAAATTATGGCAGGTTCTCGTGCACAAATTGATTTTAATGAAAAATCATTCCTTGGTTTTACAGCGTTATATTATGATCAATCAATTGCCAATAAAAAAGTTGAAGTTGGGTATGAACCAATAAGAAATTTCATTTGGGATATCAATGGTAGATATGAAGTAGATTTTGAAAACTTATCAGAGAGATTTAATGATTTAAACTTTGTCAACAGCAACAAAATCTCTAATTTTTCTGTTGAAGGTGAGATAGCAAAGGTACTTCCAAATCCAAATTCAATATCAAACTCAAAAACTGATGATAAAAATGGTGTTGCATTTATTGATGATTTTGAGGGCTCAAAAAGAGTAACCAATCCCTCAATTTTACGAAGATTTTGGAATATTTCATCTGCACCGTTGCATAGTAATTCATTTGATGATTATAATCAAAATCATAGGATGAAAATGTACTGGTATAATCCCTATTCACAAGTTTTAACAAATAGTATTTGGCCTAATGTTTCTACTTCACAAAGAGCTCAAAATTTAACAACAGATATTTTAGTTTTAAAATATTCTCCTCATGATTATCAATCTTCTGTTCCTTCAGATTCGCTATGGGCTGGGATAACCTCACCAATGTTCATTGGAGATTATGATCAAACTAGAAGTAGGTTTTTTGAAATATGGGTAAGAGGAGATAGTGGTGATCTTACAATTGATTTAGGAAAAATCAGCGAGGATTATAATGGAAATGGACTTTTAAATACTGAAGATATTCCTGATGCAGGACTGGCGCTTGGAAATGGTTTTCTTGAAGAGAGTGAAGATACAGGTTTAGACGGTTGTTTCGATATTTATGAAAATGGTTTTGGAGGTTGTTTAGATCCTCTCGGACCTACTTTTGATCAATATCTTGAATCTGGTGAATCAATATTAATAAATAATTCAATTGATGTTGATATTAATGATCCAAACAATGATAATTGGAATTATTTTGAAGGATCTGATGATTATACAAAGGTTAACGGTACTGAAGGTAATGGTACTGGGGATAGAATTCAAATTGGTGGTAAATATCCTGATTCAGAAGATCTAGATAAGTCGGGATATCTTGATCGAGCAAATAATTATTTTTCAAAAACTGTTTCTTTAAGTGATGATACATATGTTGCTGGTTCAACAGAAATAAATGGTATCAAAACAGGATGGAAACTGATTAGAATTCCAATTAGTCATTTTGAAAAAATTAATGATATTTCATTGAGTGAAATAAAATATGTTAGATTGGTAGTTTCGGGAGTAGAACAGGAATCAACTTTAGAAATTGCAAAAATTGAGTTGGTAGGAAACAATTGGCAAGAGCTTGGAGTTTCATTACAATCAGAAGACATATATACAACACAGGATAGCACATTTCTAGTTTCAGTTATTAATGATGAAGATAACCCAAATTATGTTCCTCCAAAGGGCGTTGTTGGTGAATATGATAGGATTAACCAAATTAGATCAAAAGAGCAATCTATTGTATTAAAATTTGATAATTTGCTCTCAAATTATAAAGCTGCAGCAAAAAAAATACTTTCATTTAATGAAGATATAGGCCAAAGCTTCTTGATGTACGATAAAATGAAAATGTTTGTATATGGAAATAGTGAATATTCTTCAACTGAGCAAACCGATGTAAAGATTTTTATCAAATTTGGGAATGGTCAAGAATATTATAAACTTACAAAACCAATTTATTCTGGGTGGGATGAAGAAAGAAAAAGAAATGAAATAAATTTAGATTTAAATTGGTTATCCAGTCTTAAGACACATGATGACACTTCAATTAATTTAATTAATCCAAATGATATTTTTTCCAAAACAAGTGAATCTATTAATTATGAATTTATATCTGATGATAACCATAATTACAAAAGTGTCGAAATTGTTGGTAATCCTTCACTTTCGAGATTGCAATATTTTATTATCGGTATTGAGAATTCAGCCAATTATCCTATATCAGGAGAAATATGGGCTGACGAATTAAGACTTAGTGGAGTTAAAAAAGAATCTGGTTCTGCTGTAAGAATAAAATCAAAATTCAACTTATCTGATTTTAGTTCAAGTTCAATTAATTATAGCAAAAAAGATGCAGATTTCCATGTTTTGCAAGAGAGGGTTGGTACGAATAACTCTATTGAAACCTTGTCATATACAAACAATTTTAATGTTGGTCAGTTGTTACCAGAAAATTTTGGCATTATTTTTCCTGTAAACATTAGTTATAATTCAAATAAAAATACTCCAAAATTTGTACCAGGAACAGATATAAGATTAGGAAATTCAGCACCAGATTCTGTTTTAGTGCAATCTTCTGTTGTAAACGTTTCAGGAAGAATTTCAAAGAAAATTAAATCTGAAAAAGCACTATTAAAATATACAATAGATAATTTAAGTGCTGGATTTAGCATTTCTGATCAACAAAGATCAGATACAATAATGAAATCAGTAGACCTAAAAAATATAAATTCAAACATTGATTACAATTTGAGATTTCCTAGTGGTAACTATATAAATGCATTTAAATGGATGAAGAATTTTCCTTTAATTGGAAAAGAGATTAGCAGTAAAAAATTATACTACTCCCCATCAAATTTTTCAACTGGAATTAAAATTAATAAAGTCTCAACAACCAGAGATTCTAGATCAAATACAGAACTAATTAAAGAAGAGAACTTTGATGTCCAAAGAAATTTCAGTATTGATTATAAGCTTTTTAACGATACAGAATTTGCTTATGATAAGACCATTTTTAGTGCTAAGCCAGATGATAGTTTTAATGATTTAACTATAGGATTAAAGACACAATCACTAGAGTCTTTTGTATATCGCTTTAATCCTGATTGGATAAAAATTATTAATCCAAGATTTAGTTACTCATCTAATTTTAGATGGAATAAACCTCGGGATAATATTATTGATGCAGCTAATTTAAATTTAAATAAAAATATTTCTTTAAGTTTATCAATAAGTCCCCAAGAAATTGTATCAATATTTTACGACGAATATAGTAAAGGTGAAAAAAATCCACGCACAAGATCTCGTTCAAACTTCACTTTAATAAATGAAGATTCAAGAAATAATAATAAATCTTTCTTAAAGAAACTTTACGATCAATCAAAAAAAATTGACACAATAAATATTAATTTTTCAAATTTAAGTAATATTATTTCAAATGGTATTAACGGAGAAATACCATTATCCTACAGATTAGGATTAGAAGATAATTTGGGTATTGAGCCAGTTTCAGAGGTAGGATTTAATACTGGTTTTGATGATCAAAAGAAAAATTTATCATTTGGAACTGGAGTTAGGATAGACCAAAGAACATCTCTAAGTTTTTCTTTTAATCAAAATATTTCATCAAATATTAATGGATTTAATATTGATACGAGATCTTCATCAACAGATTATTTGTCCTATGGTAAAAATCTTTCAAAAGGTTTGCCATTTATTAATTGGTCTTTAAGGATTAGCGGTTTAGAAAATATAGCTTTTATAAATCCTTATGTTCAATCTATGAGTCTTGAGCATGCATATACAGGAAAGCAAAACTTATCCTGGAAATTCAATGATAGTGGTATAAGAGGCATTAGTTTAATGAAGGTTGAGGATTTCAAAGATGAATTCGGAGATTCATTGCAATTTTCAAATCTTACCAGTTCATTATCTCCAATTATAGGCTTAACAACTTCATTTCGAAACGGTATATCAACTAATTTTAGAGCAAATACAGTATTAAGTTTAAGAGAGGTACCTTTTGGAATGACTTCAGTTAAAAAGAATAGTTTGCTGGGAAGTCTATCTTATAGTTTTGCAAGGGGTTTAAGGATTTCTTTACCATTTTCTGATCGAAATGTTTACTTGAATAATGACTTTAATATTAATTTCAATTTTGATTTTAATAATAGTTCAGAAAAAGGATCTAAGGATAAAATTAATTTTGTGGAACAAAATTATACAAAAACTAGAAAAGGAGTTATTCGTTTAACATATGTTTTAACTGAAGATGTTACTGCAGGAATGTTTTATGAATATCGAACTAACGAGACAAGATTAACAGGTAAAAGAGTTGATAGAGATTTTGGATTGACTCTTAATATTTCAATTAGATAAAGGTAGCAAATGAGAATCTTAATCTTAATCTTTATATTTTTTATTAACAGTTGTGAAAAAAATGATATTCCTGAGTTTGATGGGAAGCATTCATATGAATTTTTATTAAAACAATGTGAATTTGGACCTCGAAATCCTGGATCTATTGGTCATCAACAATTTTCAAAATATTTAGAAGAATTCTTGAATGAGATTGATAATGAAATAATTGTGCAGAATTTTAACTATAAAGAGCATATTACTTCAAAAATGCAAAATGGAAAAAATTTTATTATTCAGTTTAATAAAGAATCAAATGAGCGATTATTAATCGGTGCTCATTGGGATACTAGGTCAATTTCTGATGAAGAGTCTGAATTAGATAAAAGAGAACTGCCGGTTTTAGGTGCTAACGATGGCGCAAGCGGTACTGCTGTATTAATGGAACTAGCTTTAGTATTTAGTGATAATCCTCCTCCAATTGGTATTGATTTAGTATTTTTTGATGCCGAAGATGTTGGTATTTCTGGTCAACCAACAACATTTGCGATGGGTTCTGAGTATTTTTCAAAAAATCTTCCTATCAAAAAGCCTCAAAATGCTATAATTGTCGATATGGTTGGAGATAAAAACTTAAAAATACCAATAGAGAGATTTTCTTATAAAATCAATCCAGATTTAGTTAAAGAACTTTGGAGTTTAGCTGAAGAACTCGATTTAGAAGCTTTTAACTATACGTTGGGTTATGAGATTTATGATGATCATGTTCCTCTTTGGGAAAATGCTCAAATACCTGCAATTGATATTATAGATTTTGATTATCCTAACCTTTTCTATAATTACTGGCATACTCAAAATGATGTTGTTGAGAATTGTTCACCACAAAGCTTGCAACAAGTTGGAACTTTATTATTAAATTACATCTATGATTAAGTCATTCAATAAATATTTATTACTAATTATTTTTATTCTAGCATGTTCCGGTGGAGGAAGCTCTCCAACAGATTCAGAAGATGATAATGGCGGAGGAGATAATGCAAATCTTTATGAATTTCCGAATGCAATAAATTATAATGTTGCAAATCAGATTGAGGTAGTTACTTGGAATATCAGACAATTTCCTCAGCATAGTTCTACCAAAGAACAGGTTAAATCTTTACTAGAAAAATGGAATGCTGATGTTTATTTACTGCAAGAAATTTCCAGTGAATCTGAGTTAATAAGTATGGTTAATTCAATGTCAGATTATTCATATGTTGTGGATGAAGAGTCAGGCAATCTTGGTTTTGCTCTTGTCTATAAGAATGAAAATATTACATACGTATCAAAAAATGAATTATGGGCTAATACTCCAAATTCATCAAGTTCATGTAATGGTGATTACCAAAATTGCAAATTATATCAATTCGCAAGCAGACCTCCAATGGAAAGCTATATAACTTGGACCGACGGTACTAAATCAATGAATCTTTATGTAATAAATGTTCATTATAAGTGTTGTGGAAATGATAATTACGATGCTTCTAATTTAACCAATGAAGCAACCAGAAGACATCATGCAAGCCTTCTTTTAACTGATTATTTAATAAATAATAGAGAAAATGATAATGTGATATTGGTTGGAGATTTTAATAATGTTGGTGCTCAAAGTATAACTAATCCAACTTTAAGTCCCTTTACTGATTCTGAATCTTTTGATTCTGCTGATTCTTTTAGATTAACAGATTTAAATATTCTTCAAGGGCCTGCTAGTGGCTATTCTTGGCAAGGTTGGACAAGTTCCTATGGTGCATCTCATTTAGATCATATTATTATTAATGAGCCTTTGTTTTCATATCAAGCAACATCATCGGTAGAAGTAATTGCTTTACCAGCTCAAACAGGCGCATCCAATACCAATGTGTCAAATAGAATATCAGATCATCAGCCAGTAATCTATAGATTTTATCCTTGATTTTTTCTTTGAAAAATCATCTTGTAGGAATCATTTTATCTTCAATAATTGCTGGTCAAGATTTCAAAGATATTGATATCAAGCTTACTAATCTCGATTTTGATAAAGCTCAAGCACCTCTTGAGCAACTTTATAATCAATATCCTCAAAATACTGATGTTCTTTTGAGATTGTCGATTACTCATCATTACTTATCTGAGTCAGCAATGAAAAAAAACTTAGATAAGGACAATGCTTTAAAAGCATTTGAGTATGCTCTAAAAGCATTTAACATTGAGCCTGATAATCCTGATATACTAAAATGGTATGTTATTACCTTAGGAAAAACAGTTGAAGAAGATACTATTCGTAATCAAATTGAACAGTCAAAAAATATCAAAAATATTGCTTTAAAAGTTATCAATCTTTTACCTGATGATGAGTTTTGTTATAGTATTATGGGACAGTGGCACTACAAATTGGCAGATTTAGGAAGGGCATCAAGAAGAATAGCTTCAATTTTATTTTCAGAACCTCCAAAGGGTTCTTTTCAAGAAGCACAGTATTTTTTTGAAAAAAGCTTAGAGATAAATTCTGATTATATTGGTACTTATTACTGGCTTGGAAAAACTTATTTAAAGCTTAATAAAGAACAAGAGGCGATTAAATTATTCAAATTGGGAGTAACTCTAGATAGGCCATTTAAGCGAGAAGAAAGAGCATATCAAGGGATGAAAAGCTACTTAGACAAGCTATAGTTTTTTAACTTTTCTATATTTCTCAGAGACTTTAAATATCTCTGGTAATAAGTCCTGCTCAGAGTAGCCTAGTAAGTTGTAAGTAAATGTTCCATTTTCACTTACTACTTCAAACTTGATTGTTAATGCATTGGTATTAATATCGTATTCAGCATAAGGTATATCCATTGCATTCATACCCAAATTTGGAGGTATTAATCCATCAAACATCTCTTTTAATCTTTTATTAATTATTAATTCTGTCTTGGACTTTAAAGTTGTTTCAGAAAACCAGATAAATAGGTCTGATTTTTCTTCATCATTAACAATGATTTTAGCTTTTCTAGTTTTAAAGCCATTTAGGGTTTCTACTTCTTCGCTAATATTAATTGTAAAATCTTCTTCGTCACCGTTTGATTCATTTTCAGCTTTGTTATCATCTTGTGGAGGACCACCTTGTGGATTATTTTTATTTTCTTCAAGAAATTCGCTAAAGGAATAAACTGCAAACCTCTTTTTTTTATGATTTATCTTTGTAACTGTTGAATCACCGAATGATATAATATATCCCTCATCTCTTTTGATATTGAATAATCTTAAAATTTTAACATTAAAATCGCTTCTTAAATAATATGTATCTTCTGTAAAAAATTTATTAATTGAACCTTCCATTTTTCCTTGAGGAAAAGATCCATTTAAACTTTCATTTACAAAGAGATTGGATTGCGAATATGCATTATCAATAATACAAAGAAATAGAATGATGAATAATTTCAACGGGTTATTATAAACCGGTTTCACTAACAGTTTTTTTTACCTCGATCAGCGTATTGTTTAAAGCCGTTTTTTCATCTTCATCAAGATCAAAGGTTAGTATTTTTTCAACACCTCCTGAGCCTATAACAGTTGGAACTCCAATGAAATATCCATCAATATCAAATTCACCCTCACATAATGATGCGCATGGTATTACTCTTTTTTTGTCTCTTATAAAACTTTCAATCATTTCTACAGCGGATTGAGCAGGAGCATAAAATGCAGAACCTTTTCCAAAAAGTTTAACAATTTCTCCTCCGCCAACACGAGTTCTATTTTCTATTGAAATAATTTCTTCTTTACTCAATAAAGATGATAATGGTACTCCACCTATAGTTGCTAACCTACTAACAGGTACCATTGTATCTCCATGACCTCCAAGAACCATACAATTAATATCTTGTGATGACAGGTTTGTAGCTTCAGCAATAAAAGCTCTAAATCTTGCGCTATCAAGAGCTCCAGCCATTCCAACAACTTTGTTTTTTGGGAAGCCAGAAATTTTATGAAAAGCATATACCATAGCATCAAGTGGGTTTGAAACAACAATAACAAATGCTTCAGGTGAATATTTTTTAACCTGATTTGCAACATTTGTCATGATATCCAGATTTTTTTGAAGAAGATCTTCCCTATTCATGCCAGGTTGTCTAGGAAATCCAGCAGTTATTACAATAACATCAGAATCTTTAATTTCTTCAAAATTGGAGGTCCCTGATAGTTTAGCATCATATCCATCGTGAGGAAGTAGTTGAGAAATATCTAATGCTTTTCCTTTCATAAAATTTTCTGCTTCAGGAATATCAACAATGACTATATCACCGAGTTCTTTTTGAGCAGAAAGTAGCGCAATATTACCACCGACTTGACCACCACCAATTAATGATATTTTAGGTCTAGACATAGTTTAATTTAGTTCTTGAACACTAACAAAGGTAGTACCACCTTTTTTGCTAAACTTGACTAAGCCATGTGATGTAGCAAATAAGGTATCATCATTTCCTCTTTTTACATTTCTTCCAGGATGATATTTCGTACCTCTTTGTTTAATAATGATTCCACCTGCTAAAATTGACTGTCCATCAGAAACTTTAACGCCCAGTCTTTTAGCATTAGAATCTCTACCATTTCTTGAACTTCCTTGTCCCTTCTTATGAGCCATAGTTAATTCCTTTTATTTTTTACTTTCAGTTTTCTTAGCAGCTGGTTTCCTAGCAGCTGTTTTTTTTATTTTTGCAGCTGAAATAGATTGTATTTGTAATAATGTTAGATCTTGACGATGACCACGTTTTCTTTGATAGCCTTTTCGTCTCTTTTTCTTGATAATTGTAACTTTAGCGTCCCTTGAATGTTCAAGAACTTTAGCGCTTACGTTATATTTTGCTAAATCTTTAGCTTCAAAAATATTCTTATCTTTATCGGAAATAGCTTTTACGCCATCAAACTTAATAGTCTTACCTTCATCAACATCAATCTTGGAATTAACTAAGACTTTGTCACCCTTGGCGACTTTATACTGTTTTCCATATATTTCAACAATTGCAAACATAGCTTGGGAACTTAATAGCTAATTTTGTCCTTTTCAAGTACCTATTTCATTTGTGATATCTTTAGGATCTGACATCTTTGTAAATCTAAACTGATTTTTATTCATTGTGTCGTCATTTATCACTTTTAAATAAATAAAATTTTTCCACATTAATCTAATATAGTCTCTTGTTTTTTCTTTTTTAAGATAATCTGCTAATTCAGGATGTAAAAATAATTTTAATCTTAAATCTTTATTTTGCTTCTTGTAATCTCTTAACCAATAATCAATTCTTGTTAGTAATGTATCTTTTGAAATGATTCTTCCATTTCCATTGCAAACCTCACAACAATCTGTTAATGAATCTATAATACTTAAACCTGTTCGCTCTCTTGTCATTTCTAAAATACCGAATTCAGATATTTCTGATACAGCTACTTTTGCGCGATCTTTTCTGAGTTCTTTTTTCATCTCAAGAAATATTTTTTTGCGATTCTCAGGTTTAACCATATCAATAAAATCAATTAAAATTAATCCTGATAGATGTCTTAATCTTAATTGAGCACAAATCTCTTTTGCAGCTTCTAAGTTTATTTTTAAAGAATTTTCCTCATGACCTTTTTTACCTACAAACTTTCCACTATTAACATCAACAACAACCATAGCTTCTGTTCTTTCAATAATCAAATAAGCACCACTTTTTAGCCATACTTTTTTTCTTAATAATTTCATCATAGAATTATTAATACCACTTTCCTTAAATAATGGTTCCCTTTTTCTATAATGTTCTAAAGCGTCTCCAATATCTAAAGCATCTTCTTTCACCATTTTTTGAATTCTTTTGTAATCTTGTTTTGAATCAACAATGATTTTTTCAACTTTTTCACTAATTAAATCTCTTAAAACACTAGAGGTTACTTTTAAATCATTATGAACAAGTTTGGGTGCCGTATTTTTTTCAGCCTTATAAAGTAGGTCATTATATTTCTTAATCAAAGTTTTGTAGTCATTTTCAATTTGTGAATCAGTTTTACCTTCCGCAACTGTTCTTAGAATCATTCCTAATCCAGGCTGTTTAATTTCCATTGCAATTTTTTTCAAACGTCTTCTCTCATATTTATCTCTCATTTTCTTGGATACCCCAATATATTTGGATTTTGGTATCAGAACTATGAATCGTCCAGCTATGGATAAATCGGTAGTTACTCTAGCACCTTTTTTATCAAAAGGTTCTTTAATGACTTGGACAATAATCTCTTGACCTGGTTGTAAAAGAACATCTACTTCCTTTGAGTTTTGAGTTTTTTTGTTCTTTTCTACAATAAGTTCAGAATCTGAAATTTCTGAAAAAGGTAGGAATGCATTCACATCTTGACCAATATTTACAAATGCAGCTTGCATACCTGGAATCACATTTTCAACCATACCTTTATAGATGTTTCCGACGGTTTTAAGTTGTGATTGTTTATCAACATGTAGTTCAGCTAACTTGCCGTTTTCTTTAACGGCAATACGTGTTTCACCTACTCCTTTGCTGATGTAGATTTCTTTCTTCATCTTTATATACCTCATTTAGTCAGAAGAATTCTTCTGATTTATTTTTGTTTGTTGAGTTGAGGTGAGAAGAATTTTATAAGAAAATTACTTTAAATAAAAAAAATTATAAAAAAACTGTTTTTAGCTTCACGCCTCAAAATCATATTAAATTTAACGAAATTTACATTTAAAATGCATATTATCTATTCTTATGTTTAACGAAGAATTAATTGCAGCCAAAGTAGCAGCAAGAAATGCTGGAAAAATCCTCATAAAATATTTTAAGTCGGAGGACAATAAAGTAAAAATGAAAGGAATTAATAATCCGGTTACAGTTGCTGATAAAGAAGCTGATAAATACTTATACGACTTTTTAATGGGAGAATTTCCTTATGACGGATGGCTTTCAGAAGAAACAGTTGATACACAAGAAAGATTGAACAAAAATAGAGTTTGGATTGTTGATCCATTAGATGGTACTAAAGAATTTATTTTGGGTATTCCACATTTTTCTGTAAGTATTGCAATGGTTTATGATGGACATCCAGTGGTTGGTGTTATTTACAATCCTGTAACTGATGAAATGTTTTCATGTCAGAAAGGTAAAGGAGTTTACTTAAATGGTCAAAAGGTTAACGCTTCTCAAACAACAAATTTATCAAATGCATCCATTACGGTTAGCAGATCGGAGGTAAAAAGAAATGAATGGGAGCCATATCGTAATAACTTTAAATCTATACATCCCATTGGTAGTGTCGCATATAAATTAGCACTTATAAGTTCAGGTAATTACGATATTTTTACAACTATAGCTCCAAAAAATGAATGGGATATATGTGCAGGAAATTGTCTTGTTTCAGAAGCAGGAGGAGTACTTAAAACAATTAATAACAAAAAAATTATTTATAATCAAAAGAAAACACTTGTTACAGATACCATTATTGCTACAAATTCTGTATTATTTGAGCGTGTTTCAGACTTGCTTTTTTAGTGAAATTTGATATAAAATTCAACATAAAATTATGAAATATATTGGTCCAGATTTTTGCAACATTACAACTCTTCTAACAGACGAGGAGCTATTAATTCAAAAAACAGCAAATGAATTTGTAGCTAAAGAGTTTATGCCTTTAGTAAATGAATATTATGAAAAAGGTTCATTTCCTACCGATTTAATCCCAAAAATGGGTGATTTAGGATTTTTTGGTGCTACATTACCCAAAAAATATGGTGGTAGTGAAATTAGCAGCACTGCTTATGGTTTAATTATGCAGGAGTTAGAAAAAGGTGATTCAGGCTTAAGATCTGTTTGTAGTGTGCAAAGCGGTCTAGTAATGTTTCCTATTTTTCAATACGGAACGGAAGAACAAAAAGAAAAATGGCTTCCAAGGCTTGCTTCCGGAGAAGCTGTAGGTTGTTTTGGCCTAACTGAATCTAATCATGGATCTGATCCAGCTGGAATGACTACTAAAGCTGTAAAGGATGGAGATGACTGGATCATTAATGGGTCTAAAATGTGGATAACCAATGGAACTATTGCTGATGTAGCTGTAGTTTGGGCTAAGGATGAAGAAGGTATAGTAAGAGGTTTTTTGCTCGAAAAAGGAATGGATGGTTTTACTGCATCTAATATTCATGGTAAAATGAGTTTAAGAGCATCCATTACTTCCGAATTATTTATGAAAGATGTAAGAGTTTCAGATAGAAATCGTTTGCCAGGTGTTGAGGGTTTAAAAGGTCCACTATCTTGCCTAACTCAAGCGCGATATTCAATTGTTTGGGGAACAATAGGGGCAGCAATAGATTGTTATGAAGTTGCGCTTGCCTATAGTAAGGATAGAAAACAATTTTCAAAACCTATAGCAGGTTTTCAATTAACACAAAAAAAACTAGTTGAAATGGTTCAAGAAATCACCAAGGCTCAATTATTAGCAATTCAATTAGGCAAACTCAAAGATTCAAATATTTTAGATTTTACTCATATTTCCCTTGGAAAGATAAATAATGTAGCCATTGCAAGAGATTGTGCGAAGAGCGCAAGAGAAATTCTTGGAGCCAATGGAATAATGGATGATTATTCAGTTATGAGACATATGATGAACCTTGAAACAGTCTATACATATGAAGGAACACATGAAATCCATACATTAATTCTTGGCCAAAAAATTACTGATCTACCTGCTTTTGAATGACTTTATCAATTGATTCGATAATTTCTAACAGAATTTTTTCTCTATTAATTTCTTTACCTAATTCTTTAGCAAAAGATGTGTGATTTGCTTTTGCATTAATATCTAATTCTTCTAATTCAATATTAGAATTGATATTAATTCCAATACTTAATGCTTGATAATTGTCTCTATTACCAATTTGCACATTAGATAAAAGAATTCCAGCTATTTTCCTGTCTTTAACATAGATATCGTTAGGTGGTTTTTTATATGCCGCAATTTTATATTGATTAAGAATGCTCGCAATTACTAAACAAGTTTCATCTATTAAATTTTGCTGGAAATTATGAGATGAACCTAAAATGATACTAAATGTTAAATCTTTATAAGATTCACTATACCAAGATTTATTGTAGGAACCTTTTCCAGAGGTTTGATTGTCCGTTATGACAATTTTACCAACAGAGCTTTCTTGATATTGTTGATCAAGAGCTATGTTTAACGTTGAGTCCATTGTTTCAAAATATATAAAAGACTCTTTTCCTGATTTAATCCAACTAGTATTTAAATCAATATCTTTTAAGATTAATTGCAAGGATCAAGTTTTTTTCTCATCTTGAATGTAGTACCTGGTTGTAATACTCCGTCAGTTGATTTAATTAATTCAGCATTGTCTACATAGATGATAACCCAAGCTAATTCATCTCCATACACTCTTTGTGCCAAGTTCCATGCAGTATCACCTGATTGAATTGTGTATCCAAAAAACTCAGGCTCACAGTCCCTTTCATCAGTATTTTCTCTTTTAAGTGATAAAAAGTTGTATGGGTATAAACGATCTGGATTGTCACCAATTTCATCCTTATTCCAGGAATAGATATCTCTCCACATAGACGCATCACCATATTCTCTTAAGGCTATTTTAGTTAGAAAGTCACCTCTTTTAATCATATATGGTTCAAAAACAGTTACTGGCAATGGCGGTGATTCTGGTTCTTGTACAGTGAATGTTTCAACAGAGACTTCTTGTTTTGCTGTAACTTCATTGCTTTCTTCTACTTCTTGAACAGAAACTTCATTACCAACGCTAGGAACAGTTCCTGAACAACTGATTATTAATAATCCAAGTAAAACAAATACTAAATTTTTATTTATCATAATTTCCTCCTAAAAATAAAACTAAATTAATCTATAATTGTTCCAAATATTATTCTAAATATTCACCAAAAACTGTTTTTAAAGCAATTATTATTTCACCTAAAGTGCAATTATTTTCCGCACAACTTATAATTTGCGGCATTAGGTTTTTATTTGTTTTAGCGATATTGATTAATTCTTCCAGCGATTTTTGTACAATTTTATTGTTTCTATTTTCTTTAAATACCTTTAATCGCTGTAATCTGTTTTCTGAACTATCTTTAAATGAAGTACCCGAGTCAATAATTTCATTTTTGTCTATAAACTTATTTACCCCGACCAAAATTGTTTTTTTTGAGTCAATATTTTCTTGAAATTGGAATGCTGATTTTTCAATCTCTTTTTGGATTTCTCCTCTTTCAATTAAATACTTCATACCGCCTTTATCGAATATTTCATCAATTTTTAGCTCTACTTCTTTGACAATATTATTAGTTAAGTCTCTAATAATTGAACTATCTCCTAATGGGTCAATATAGTTTGCGACTCCACTTTCATGTGCAATTATTTGCTGAATTCTTAAAGCTGTAGTTGCATTTTTTTCTGAAGGTAAACTTACAGCTTCATCTTTTCCGTTTGTGTGAATAGACTGAGCACCTCCAAAAACAGCTGATAAGCTTTCTAAGGTTGTTCTAGCAATATTATTATCAATTTGTTGCGCAGTAAGAGTTGACCCACCAGTTTGAACATGAAATCGACATAATTGAGATTTTACATTATCTATTTTAAATCTTTTCTTTATAATCTGAGCCCAAATGATTCTAGCTGCTCTAAATTTTGCAACCTCTTCAAAAAAATTTTGGTGGGCATTGAAAAAGAATGATACTTGCTCGGTTAGTTGAATGAGGTCTAAATCATCTGCTTTAGCTTTTTCTAAATATGTAATTGCATTAGCAAATGTAAAAGCCAGTTCTTGAACTGCAGTGCTCCCAGCCTCTCGAATATGATATCCTGAAACAGAAATACTATTCCATTTGGAAAGATTCTTTTGACAAAATTCAAAAATATTGGAAGTTAATCTTAGTGAGTGTTCTACGGGAAAAATAAAGGTTCCTCTAGCAATATATTCCTTAAGAATATCATTTTGTAGGGTCCCTCTTAAAGAATCAAATTTATAACCTCTTTTTTTAGATGTTGCAAAATAGAATGCTAGCAAAATAGCAGCTGAAGAGTTTATTGTCATTGAAACTGAGATATTTTCGAGATTAATATTTTCAAAAAGGCGTTCCATATCTTCTAAAGTTGAAATTGGAACTCCAGATTTTCCTACTTCGCCGAAAGACATATCATCATCAGAGTCGTATCCCATTTGTGTCGGTAAGTCGAATGCAACAGACAAGCCATTTACCCCATTTTCAATAAGCTTTAAGTATCTTTGATTTGATTCATAAACAGATGAAAAACCTGCATATTGTCGCATTGTCCATAGTTTGTCTTTGTACATATTTTTATATATACCTTTTTCAAACGGATATTTACCAAATTTTTGTTTTGACATATTAAAAATTAATCCTTTATAAAATTAAATATTCTAATTAATGATTAAATTAACATAAAGATATGGAATTCACTTTAAAAGAAAAATTAATGCTTGCAACAAAATATCGAAAATATGTAGAAAGTTCCAACCATTCTTACAAATTAAGCGGTAAAAGCTTGGTTATTCTCCCAGATAATGACATTGCTTTTAAAATGGCCCAACTTTTTTCAGTAAGGGCAAAAGGTGAGGTTTATTATTTATTAAAAGACTCGATTTGCAACTTTTACTCTAATCAGATTATCCAAAATTCAATCCAATACACATATAATGATATAAATTCACTAGGCTTACCAAGAGATATTTTTGTCTATAAAATCAGAAAACATTACTTTGAAAATATTATCGATTTGAATTCAAATTTTAGCAGGTTTGGAGCTTTCTTGTGTCTATTTAGTAATTCAAAAGTTAGAATGGGTTTTAATTATGATAATTCTAAAAAATATTATAATGTTATATTAGATTCTAATTATCAGCAAGATTTAGAAGGAACTTTTAAAATGATAAAGCATTTTATAGACATATGATCGAACATTTAAAAAAAATTATATCATCTGATTTAATTATAAATGATAAAGTTTATAATTTAGATGATAGTCTTAAATTTCCATGGCAGTGGATTGCTAATATCGATCTTTTTTTTAATAATATTGAGAGTTCATATACAAAAATTGATAATGTAGTTATAGATGAATCTAATGGACCTGTTTTTATCTCCGAATCAGCTGTTATAGAACCATTTGTAATTATTAATGGCCCTGTATTTATTGGAGATAATTGTTTAATCAAATCTCACTCAAATATTTCTAAATCAATAATTAACCATAACTGTAAAGTTAAAGGTGAGGTGAATACCTCAATTTTTCAACCATTTGCTAATAAAGCACATGAGGGATTTTTGGGACATAGCTTTATTGCTTCATGGGTAAATCTTGGAGCAGGCACCACAACAAGTAATTTGAAGAATAATTACTCTAATGTTATAGTGAGATGGAATGGAGAATTAATTGACACTAAATCCATTTTCTTTGGTTCAATAATTGGAGAACACGTTAAAACATCAATCGGTACCAACCTAAATACAGGAACAGTCATTGAAATGGGATCTAATATCGTCTCGCAGTCTTTTCTTCCGAGATTCATTCCAAACTTTTCATTTTATTATAATGGTAGGATCTCGAAAATTAGTTTTGAAGATTTTAAGGGTGTAGCTTCAAAATCAATGTCAAGAAGGAATGTCGATTTTTCCTCAGTAGAAGCTACGTTTTTTGATCTTTACAAAAAAGATTGACACAATACTAAACAAATAATATCTTCGAATCAATATGAGCACAGTTGATTTAAATAGTGTTGATGAAGTAATAACTCCGTGTTGTGACGTTGAAGTAAAGACTTCTGATATCGGTGATAAATTAAAATGCCCTGCCTGTGGTATGAATTTAAAGCAAAGAATCTTTCTACCTTTTCTTGAGTATTTAATGGAAAATGGTCACGTTGAAAATTTAGATTTCTTTGATTTAGATTTATATAATCAAGACAAGGAGTCTTTGGATAGTGAAGATGAAGAATTTGATATCGATAAGTATGAGGTGAAAAAAGATAGCCTAAATATTTATGAAGATGATGCTAGACACGGTGGTAATACTTTAGCAGCTGAAACCGAAACATCAATTGATGAATCTGCTGTTTCTAGTGATTGGACAAAATTTGCTACAGAAGATTCAGAATAAAATTCTTTCAATAGCTTAATAATAATACTAAATTGATTTAACTCAAGATTTATCAGGCTATAAAAAATGCGAAAGATTGAAAGACTTTCCCCCGCTTATCAACTTTCTTTTATAGCCTGTTTTTTTACAATAATTAATTGTTTAATTTGATTTTTAAGACTTATATTAAAAAATAGACTGATTAGTCGGTTTTGAAAAAAATGAAAATAGCAGTTTTAACAAAAGCAATACCTAGTTATGAATCAAGTATTAGAGTAGATAGCTCTGGTAAATGGATTGATGAAGCTATGGTTAATTATGTTGTCAATGAAAGTGATTCTTATGCACTTGAAGAAGCATTGCAAATTAAAGAGAATGTTGGTGGTGATTCCGAAGTAGTCGTAGTAACTCTTGGTTCTGAAGCTAACACTTCCAAAGTTATTAAAGATGGTTTAGCAAAAGGTGCTGATCGTGGCATATTTATTAAGAACGAATCTACTACTACTGATCCTCTTAGTATTGCAAAATTATTTGCAGATAATTTAAAATCTGAGAATTTTGATTTAATATTTTCCGGTTTACAATCAGATGATATGGGTTCTGGACAAACCGGAGTTTTAGTTGGTGAAATGCTAGATATGTCTACCGCAACTTTAGCAATTGAAACGCAAGTTGAAGGTGACAAAATCAAGGTAAAGAGAGAGTTAGAATCAGGATGGTTTCAATGGGTTTCACTTCCTTTCCCTTCAAGTATTTCAATTCAGTCAGGAATTAACGAGCCTCGTTACCCATCATTAAAGGGAATTATGGGAGCTAAAAGAAAAGAATTAAACACTTTGGAAGCTGCTCCATCAGATCAGAGCCAAAGCTT
Source organism: uncultured Fidelibacterota bacterium (assembly GCA_902624275.1). GTDB lineage: Bacteria > Fidelibacterota > Marinisomatia > Marinisomatales > Marinisomataceae > Marinisoma. The sequence continues at coordinate 191,606 of CACNWW010000001.1, read as the reverse complement.
TGTAAATCTTTACATTCCAAAAAATGAGAAGGTAACTGAAAAAATTGAAGGTGATGCTGATACAATAGTAGCAAAAATAATGGATATTTTAAAAAATAAATTGAAGGTTATATAATGATATTAGTCGTCCTAGAAAATCAAAGAGGTAAGATTCACCCTTTTAGCATGGAAGCAGTAGCTGCAGGACAAAAATTTGCTGAACAGCTAGATTGCAAACTTTTTATTCTCTGTCTTGGAGAAAAAGTAGATGATTTAAAATCTCAAGCTCAAAATTTTAAAGCTAATAAACTTATTACTGCTCAACATACAATGATCGATATGTATTCAGCAGATGGATATTCAAAAGTTTTATCTGATGTAATTAGTGAATTATCACCAAAATATGTTTTGATGGGGCACTCCTACATGGTTCGTGATTTTCTTCCAAGGGTGAGTGCAAAACTAAATATTCCTTTTGTTAGTGATATTATTTCCGTTGATTTTAATGGTGGACCAAATTTTTCGAAACAAGTCTTTAATGCAAAACTTGCAACGAACATTGAAGTTAACTCAGAACAAGCGCTGCTTAGTTTCCAATCTGCTGCTTTTTCTAGCGATGATCTTAAAGATGGTGGACCAGACGAAGAAGTTCAGTTCAATGTTGAATTATCTAGTAATGATATAAAATCGCAGAGTGAACCTGAATTCCAGGAATCTTCAAGCGGAGTTGATTTAACAGCCGCTGAACTAATTGTTTCAATTGGAAGAGGTATTGAGAGTGAAGACAATCTTCCAACAATGCAGTCTTTAGCAGATGCAATGGGAGCAGAAGTTGCCTCTTCGAGACCTGTAGTTGATATGGGATGGTTGCCTCCATACAGGCAAGTAGGTAGTTCAGGTCAAGTAATATCTCCAAAACTATATTTCTCACTAGGCGTATCAGGTGCTATCCAGCATGTTGTTGGAATGAAAGGCTCTAAGAATATTTTAGCAATTAACAAAGACGAAGATGCGCCAATTTTTGAAATTGCAGATTATGCTGTAATTGGAGATGTTCTAGAAATTGTACCAAAATTAACTGAGGAAATAAATAAGTAGCAATTAAGAGCTTCTTATGATGCAATTTTACCTTTTTGAGCAAATAGCGTTAGCTATTTTTTTGTTATTTGGTATATCATTTTTTCTTTACCACTTATTATTAAGACTTAAAATTATTCTTAAGGGTAAATCAGATTTTAGTATTGATCAACTCCCAAAAAGAATTGCTAGAGTATTTGATGAAGTAATTCTTCATAAAAAAGTTGCTAGTGGTAAGAGAAAGTCTGCTGGTATACTTCATGCTCTTGTGATGTATGGATTTATTTTTTTTGGTTTAATAACAATTAACCATTTTGGAATGGCTTTTGGATTACCAATTTTTAGTGATTCAATTAGACATGCATATTTTCTTTTCTTTGGTGCTCCTTGGGCTATATTATGTTCAATTGGAATTCTTGGGTTAGCATATAGAAGATTTGTCATAAAGCCAGAAGCTTTAGGCAAATTTTCAAGTACTTCAGCTATAGTTTCCGTATTCATTATCACTTTAATGGTAACTTATTTAATTGATGAGTTCCATATTTTGTCAGGTGCTGCAGAGAAATTTAATTGGTGGCTACATTCAGGAGTTATAGGAGGATTTCTTTTTTTAATCCCGCAATCAAAACATATGCACTTAGTATTATCTCCCTTTAATATTTTCTTAAGACCTTTTGAAGTCCCAAGCCATGGAGCAATACCAATTGATATGGAAGCATCAGAAGAAGAGCTAGATAATTTACTACTCGATTTGTCCAGACTTAGCAAAGATCAAGCATTGGATATTTTTACTTGCGTTGAATGTGGAAGATGTACAGATGTTTGTCCAGCAAATAGGGGTGGAGGAATTTTAGATCCAAAGTATCATTTTATTTTAAATCTTAAAAAACCAATGCTTGAAAGTGGTGGTGTAGATGTAGTTGATAAGATTAATGTTGAGGCTGGATGGGAGTGTACTACTTGCCAAGCGTGTACGGAAGTTTGTCCTGTTGGAAATCATGTCGAGAAGGCTGACGAAATAAGAAGCTTTCAAGTACTGGCTGAAGGCGACGTTCCTCAAGAATATCAAAAGCTTTTAAGAAATCTTCAAGAAACTGGTAATACTGAAGGAGCTTCTTCAAGTGAGCTATTAAACGAACTTCCCACTTATACTGCAGACAAAGAACTTGTTTTATGGCTCGGTTGTTTTGCCAAACATGCAATGGATCCAAATTTTGTAAGTTCAGTGAGAAATTTTGTTAAAATCTTAGAATCTGCTGAAGTAACATTTGGTGTATTAAGCAATGAGCAATGCTCTGGAGATCCTGCCAATAAGTTGGGTGATAAACTCACTTATCAACTGTTGATGGATCAAAATGTTGAAGAACTTAAAAAGGTAAAAAATGTTACAACAATGTGCCCTCATTGTGTTGTTAACTTACAAAAAGAGTATAGTAAATATCATGAAATTAATTATGAGGTTAAACATCATACTCAGGTGATATCAGATCTTCTTGAAGAAGGAAGAATTAAGATTAACCCCGGATCATTAGAAAAAGTTACTTATCATGACCCTTGTAATCTATCTAGAACTCTAGATGATACATCTTCTGCTAGAAATGCGATTAAAGCTGCAGCACCAGAATTCTTTGAACTTGATGAAAATGGAAAAGAAACATTATGTTGTGGAGCTGGCGGTGCTCTATGGTGGAAAAAGGATAGCGGTGAAGGAAGAACTCATCTTTTAAGAGCTGAACAGGTTATTGAATCTCAAACAGAAACAGTTGTTACAGGATGCAATTTTTGTTATGGAATGATGAACCAAGGTATAGGTCCTTTAACACCAGCTGGACAAGAACAAATTAAAGTTAAAGATGTTGCAGATATGGTAGCTGAAAATCTAAATACAGTTAAATAATTACAACTAAATTATTCAAAAAGATCTTTTATTTGATCAACCCAAGCTTCAATTCTTTCTTCTGTTAATTCATCTTGATTGTCGTAGTCGATCGCTAAACCTAGAAATTCTCCGTCAACACATCCAAGAGACTCGTCAAATTCATAGCCATCAGTAGGCCATTTTCCAATTAATTTTCCACCATTTTCCATATATGGTTTTGCAAGCATACCTACTGCATCAAGAAAGTTAAAACTATATCCTACTTGATCACCAATTCCAAAGAAAGCAGCTGTTTTACCTGAAAAATCTAACTTTTCATAATCACCAAAAACATCTTCCCAATCATCTTGAAGTTCTCCAACATTCCATGTTGGACATCCAATAAGAAGATTATCATATTCTAACATTTTTGATGGGTCGGTATTCCTTATATCAAATGAATCTATTTCATGGCCTGCTGCTTCTAGTCCTTCGTGAATTAATTCTGATGCCTCTTTAGTCATGTCCGTAGTACTTCCCCAAAACATTCCAATTTTTGCCATTTACATACCCCCTGATTTTTTATTTGATAAACTCAATATGTTATTTTAATTAAAAAACAAAATACTAAAAATGAAAAATTTAATTTTTTTGAATTGAATTTTATTGAATATTGAGATTATGTCTCATTATATTCCCAATCCAAATCAAACATGAAAATAGCAGTACTAACAAAAGCAATACCAAAATTAAAATCACTCAAAATTGATTCATCAAAAAAGTGGATTGATGATTCAAATATACAGTATATAATGAATGAGCATGATACTTATGCTTTAGAGGAAGCAGTGTTGATAAAAGAAAAACTTAAAGACAATTCAGAGGTTTTTGCAATTACAATGGGCCCTATGAATCGTTCAAAACAAATTATGCAAGAAGCATTAGCCAAAGGAGCAGATAAAGGTTTAATTATAAAAAATGATTTTAAGATAACTGATCCTTTAGCTTTTGCTAAGATTTTTTCTGAAAAAATAAAGGATGAAAAGTTTGATTTAATCTTGTGTGGTCTTGCTTCATATGATCTTGGGTCTGGTCAAACAAGTGTATTAATTGGTGAATTATTAGGAATGACAACGGCAACTTTTGCAATTGAAACTAATGTTATAAATAAAAAAATTAAAATTAAGAAAGAACTTGAGTCTGGTTTTTCTCAATGGATTGAGATGTCATTACCAGCTTCAATTTCAATTCAATCTGGATTAAATAATCCTAGGTATGTTTCAATAAAAAATATTGTCCAAGCCAAAGATAAGGAAGTTATTATAAAGAATGTGGATAAAGAAATTGTAACGATGCAAGGTTTTACAAAATTTTATGTACCTGTAAATGAAAAAAAAACAGAATTTATTGAGGGTGAGTTAGATGCAGTGACAAATAAAATAATTAGAATTCTTAAGGAAGACTTAAAATTAATATGATATTAGTTGTACTTGAAAATCAAAGAGGAATCATTCATGACTTTAGCTTGCAAGCAATTGTAGCTGGACAACAATTTGCAAATGAATATAATTGTCCGCTGAACATACTTTGTTTAGGTGAAAATGCTGATAATCTAAAAAATCAAGCATCTAAATATGAATGCGATAGCATTATTATTGCTGAACATAATCTTATAAAGGAATATACTTCAGATGGGTTTTCAAAAGCACTATCTGATGTGATACAAGATAAAAAACCGCAATTTACAATCATGGGTCATTCATATATGGCAAGAGATTTCTTACCGAGAGTAAGCGTTAAACAAGATATACCATTTATTAGTGATTTAACATCGGTTAATTTTCAAAATGAAAAAATAGTTTTCTCAAAGCAGGTTTTTAATGCAAAGTTTTTAACAAATATTGAATTAGATCCAAACGTTAAAAGTGCGATATTAAGTTTTCAATCTTCAGCATTCTCAAAGGATAAATTAATTTTTGGAACGCCAAAAAATATTGAAAAATTTAATTTAAGTCTTGATAAAGAAGATATAAGAATTGTGAGTCAAGAACCATTTAAAGAGACTTCTTCAGATGTCGACTTATCTTCATCAGAATTTATTGTAACAGTCGGAAGAGGCATAGAAAGTGAAGATAATTTACCAATAATGGAAAAGTTTGTGGATGCTATTGGAGCAGATCTTGGTTCTTCAAGACCTGTTGTCGACATGGGAATATTACCTAAATCTAGATTAGTTGGTAGTTCAGGACATACAGTAGCTCCAAATTTATATTTAGCAGTTGGCTTATCTGGAGCTATTCAACATGTTGTAGCAATGAAGGGATCAGAAAAAATAATGGCAATTAATACTGATCGAGATGCACCAATTTTTGAAGTTGCTGATTATGCAGTGATCGGTGATTTATTCGATATAATTCCTGAATTAACAAGAAAGATATCTGAAGATTAATCTTTTCTTTTAAAAATTTCTACAGCTGAGCAAGATTCTCCAAAGTATATTCTATCAGCATATTGAGATAAATTCGATACAATAATTAAATAAGCCCATGTAGGAATTGCAACTTGTGCACATCCTTTAATCATTACTTTTTTATTAGAAAATTTAGTCCAGTCGACATTCTTTACTTTATCTCGAAAATCTTTTTCTTGAATCATTCCATCTGAAAGAAAATCATCTAGGCTGATATTTTCCATTATTTTAAAATTGAGATTGCCTTATTAATTTTTTCGATAAGAAAATCGACTTCATCTTTATTATTATAAAAGTAAAAACTTGCTCTAGCACATGAAGAGATATCAAGAGCACTCATTAATGGTTGACAGCAATGATGTCCAGATCTAATAGTTATCCCTTCAAAATCTAGAAAGTGTGCTAAATCTAAAGAATGAACACCTTCAATATTAAAACTAATTATAGGAGTTCTTTCAGGAGCTTGACCATATATTGAAATTCCATTAATAGATTTCATTCTTTCTAAAGAATATTCATTTAATGAATTATCATAATTATCAAAGCATTTACCTAAATAATTTACTGCTTCTGAAAGTGCAATAGCTTGTGCAGCCATAGGCGAACCTGGCTCAAATCTATGAGGAATGGTTGTCCATGTTGAATCAGTCATACTAACTGTTTCGATAATTCCTCCACCAGTTTGATAAGGATGCATTTTTTCTAACATTTCTTCTTTTCCATATAGTACTCCAACACCTGTTGGTCCAAACATTTTATGACCTGAAAATGCATAAAAATCGCAATTTAAATCTTGAACATCTATTTTCATGTGTGGAATGCTTTGGCAACCATCTATCATGGTTTTCGATCCATTTTTTTTAACAATTTCGATAATTTCTTTGATAGGATTTATTGTTCCAAAAACGTTAGATGCATGTGTAATACTCACAATCTTCACATTTTTATCTAAAGATTTTTTTAAATCATCTAAATTTATAGATCCTTTTTCAGTGGACTTCAAATATTTGATTTTAGCACCAGTTTTTTTACAAATTATTTGCCAAGGTATAATATTTGAATGATGTTCCATGTCCGTGAGAAGAATAACATCACCTTGTTTTAAATTATAGAATCCCCAAGATTCCGCTACAAGGTTTATACTTTCAGTAGCGCTTTTTGTAAAAATAATTGAGTTTTTAGAAGCTCCAATGAATTTAGCAATATTATTTCTGCTATTTTCGAAAGCATTTGTTGCTTTTTCTCCCAATTCATAAACGCTTCTATGAATACTTCCTCCAAATTTTTCATAATACTCTAATTCAGAATTTATTACCTTTTTTGGAGTTAGACTAGTCGCAGCACTATCCAAATAAACCAAAGGTTTACCTCGGTTCATCTCTTTTAAATTTGGGAAGTCTTTTCGTATATCTTGCATAATTTTAATAAAGGCCTAATTGTAATTTTGCTGCATCACTCATCATATCTTGATTCCATTGTGGTTCCCATACGAGCTCTACTTCAACCGATTTTGCGCCGCTTAGCGATAATAACTTTTGTTTGACTTCATCTGCAATAACAGGGCCCATTCCACATCCTGGAGCAGTAAGTGTCATCTGAATTAATATGCTTACCCCGCCTTCTAAATCTTTGATTTCACAGTTATAGACTAATCCAAGGTCGACAATATTCACAGGAATTTCTGGGTCATAGCATGTATGTAAAACATTCCAAACTTCTTCTTCATTAGCAAAGTTATTCGAACTGACTTCAATTTTTTCTTCTCCAATTTTTTCACCATCTATACCATTTAATTGATACATATTACCTTCAACAACGATAGTATAGTTATTTCCTAATGATTGCGAAATAATTCCTGATTTACCTTTTGAAAGAGTAGTTTTAATACCATCAGGTACACTGTGTACAACTATGTCTTCTAATATCGTAAATTCTTTATGCATTAGTTAATTCCTTTTTAATGTATTTAAGTGATCCTAGAAATCCATTTTGTCTTTGACTGGATATAGCTGATCCAAGATTAAGCCATTCAAAAAGACTGCTACAATCATCAAAACTTTCTATAAAATTAATAATACTTGTTTTTTCTGAATTTGAAAAAGCAATTTGAAGAATTCGAAGCAATCCCTTAACAACAGTACTTTCTGAGAAGGCTTTCATTTCGACTAAATCATTTTCGTAATTTAATTTTAACCAGGTTTGTGAGGTGCAAGCATGAATTTTATTTTGCTCAGTACGTTCAGCTTCACCAATCTGATCAAGCTTCTTACCCAAATCAATTAAATATATAAGTTTGTCTTGTCCATCTAAAATAGAAAAGCCATCACGAATATTTGCGAGATTATTTTTTATATTATCCATCAATCCAGCTATCCAAAGCAATTTCGGATATATCTTGGAGCGATGAAAGAGAAAAGTCATCTATGACTTCTTTTGCAAAAGCTTTAATTAGAATCTTTTGTGCAGCAGCACGATTAATGCCTCTAGCTCGCAAATAAAAAATACTGTTTTCATCTAAAGCACCAGTTGTTGAACCATGTCCACAAGATACATCATCTGCATAAATTTCTAATTGAGGATTTGAAAATGCATTTGAGTCCAAAGAAAGAAGAAGATTTTTATTGGATTGATTTGAATCAGTTTGCTGAGCACCTTCTGAAACAATAACTTTTCCATTAAATACAGCTGTTGATTTATTATCTAATACATTCCTTACATGCTGAAAGCTTGTGCAATGTTCTGCATTGTGATTAATTAATATATTATTATCAACATGGTGATTTTCTTTTCCAAGATTTAAAATATTAATCTTTGCTTCACTACCAGTATTGTTCAGATCAACTTCAATAAATTCCTTGTTAAAAAATGAGCATTTAACCATAGAGTCTATTTTTAGAGAAACATCTTTTTTTAATTGGTAATAGCTATAAGAAAGTGAGTGTGTCTTTGAATTATCATTGAATGATTTGCCATATTTAAAAATGGTCGAATCTTCACAAATAAATTTATTTAACTTCAAATTAAATATTGAATAATTTTCTTTGAAGTCTTGCTCCATTATAGAAATCTCTGAACCTTGGCCTATATGAAAAATATTGAATGAAGAAATTCTTTTGTCTTCATTGTCCTTCAAAAAATAATTTTTAATATTAATAACTTCATCAATAACTGAATTTTTTTTGAAAGAAATATAACTTCCATTTTCAAATTCTGATATTCCAAGATTGAACATAGACTCATTTAAAAAATTGTCAGAACATTCTAATAGATTTTTGCTTTTAACAGAGTATAAACTTTGTACTTCGAGCAGGTGAGAAAATTTGAAGTTTTTTAATGATTCTTGATTCAAAACGCCATTAATAAATACTAGTGAAAGCTCATCAGTATCAAAATCTACACTTTTTTGGTCATTTGATAGTGGCTCACTAAAATTTTTAAAATTTCTGCTGGATGTAAATTTCCAATTTTCTAGCTTTTTACTAGGCAGACCATTTGTATTGAAAAATTCCAAACTATTTTTTTTGATTGAATCGATCATTTTAGTTCTCCAACCAAGAATACCCATCTTTTTCAACTTTTTCTACAAGTGACATATCTCCTGATTTAACAATTTTACCATCTATCATTAAATGTACAACATCAGGTTTGATATAATCTAGAAGACGCTGGTAGTGGGTAATAATAAGTACTGAATTATTTTCATTTTTAAACTTATTAACACCTTTTGCTACTGTACGTAATGCATCAACATCAAGACCAGAATCAGTTTCATCTAACACTGCTAGCTTTGGATTAATCGTTAAAAGTTGAAGAATTTCACTTTTCTTTTTTTCTCCTCCTGAGAATCCATCATTGATTGATCTTTTTAAAAAAGAATCATCTAAACCAAGCTCTGATAATATTTTTTTAGCATTATTTAAAAATTCTAATGCATCCATTTCATCTTTACCTTGGTGTTTTCTATGCGCATTTAATGCAGATCTTAGAAAGTAGGCCATACCAACACCTGGAATAGCAACTGGATATTGAAAGCACAGAAAGATACCCTCAAGAGCTCGGTTTTCAATGCTCATTTCAGTAATATCATTGTTGTTCATAGCAATACTACCGCTATCAACTTCGTAAGCTTCGTTTCCAGCAATCACATTAGCTAATGTGCTTTTGCCAGAACCGTTTCTTCCCATAATTACATGGACTTCGCCGGCTGGTATTTCTAAATCAATTCCTTTTAAAATTTCTTTATCATCAATAGATGCTTTTAATCTGTCAATTTTAATCATTTAATTATCCTACACTATTTTCTAGTGTTACTTCAATTAATTGCTTTGCTTCAACTGCAAATTCCATTGGTAATTCTTCGAAAACTTCTTTACAAAAACCATTAACTATCATAGAAACTGCATCGTCAAGTTTTATACCTCTTTGATTACAATAGAATAGTTGATCTTCTCCAATACTTGAGGTAGTAGCTTCATGCTCCATCTTCGCCGATGGATTCTTTACATCAATATATGGAAAAGTATGTGCTCCACATTTATCACCTATTAAGATTGAATCGCACTGTGAAAAATTTTGTGCATTTTCTGCATCCTTTAAAATTTTTACACCACCACGATAGGTATTTTGTCCCTCTCCAGCAGAGATACCCTTTGTTATGATAGTACTCTTAGTGTTTTTACCAATGTGAATCATTTTAGTACCTGTATCAGCTTGTTGTTTGTTTTTTGTTACAGCTACTGAATAAAATTCTCCAACGCTGTTGTCTCCTCTCATGATAACGCTTGGATATTTCCAAGTTACTGCAGACCCTGTTTCAACTTGAGTCCATGAAATTTTTGAATTATCACCAAGACAATTCCCTCTTTTAGTAACAAAATTATAAATACCGCCTTTGCCTTCCATATCTCCAGAATACCAATTTTGAATGGTTGAATATTTGATAGTAGCATCTTTATGTGCAACAAGCTCAACACAGGCAGCATGTAACTGATTTTCATCTCTCATTGGGGCAGTACATCCCTCTAAATAACTAACATAACTGCCTTCATCTGCAATAATGAGCGTTCTTTCAAATTGCCCAGTATTAGTTGCATTAATTCTAAAATACGTAGAAAGTTCCATTGGACAGCGTACACCCTTTGGTATATAAACGAATGAGCCGTCACTAAAAACAGCAGAATTTAATGCAGCAAAATAATTATCATTTGCTGGTATAACAGATCCCAAATATTTTTTAATTAAATCTGGATAATCTTTAACTGCTTCTGAAAAAGAACAAAATATTACTCCATGTTTTGCAAGTTCATCTTTAAAAGTAGTAGCAATTGATACACTGTCAAAAACAGCATCAACGGCAACGCCTTCAAGTCTCTTCTGCTCATCCAACGAGATGCCCAGTTTATTGTATGTTTCTAGAATTTCAGGGTCGACATCATCAAGACTATTATTCTTTTTTTGTTTAGGAGCTGCATAATAACTTAATGCTTGATAATCAATTGGTTCATAATCAACTTTTGCCCATGTCGGTTCAGACATTTTTTTCCACTTCCTGAATGCTTTAAGCCTCCAGTCTAGTAACCACTTAGGTTCCTCTTTAATCTTAGAAAGTTTAGCAATTACTTCTTCATCCAAACCTGGCTCAAACTTCGTTTGATCTACGTCCGTACTAAAACCATACTTATATTCTTGGTCTATTGTTTTGTCAATTACTTGTTGATTTTTATCTACCATATTATGCTGAAAAACTAATACCACAACCACAAGTCCTTGTAGCATTTGGGTTATTAACTTTAAATCCTCCATTAAGTAAATCTGTTGAAAAATCTATTTCACATCCTCTAACATAAATCCAGCTTTTAACATCGCAAAATATTGTAACTCCATGACTCTCAAAAATTTTGTCGAATTCTTTCTTTTCACTTTCAAACGTTATTTTATAAGACATTCCTGAGCATCCCCCAGTATCAATTGTAACTCTGATACCTTTGTTACCATCTTCTTCATTTTCGATGATATTTTTTAGCCTTGATGCAGCTTTCTTAGTGATAGTTATTTTTTCATTTTTTAATTCTTCTGTCATTATAGGCCTAGTTTTGCTTTACCTTCATCTGTCATCATTTCTGGGTTCCAAGGCGGATCGAAAGTTAGTTCTATCTCCACATTACCAATATCATGTAATGTAGCAAGCTTCATTTTCATATCATCCATCATATATTGCCCCATAGTACATCCTGGTGTAGTAAGAGACATCAAAATAGACACATCAAAACTGTTGCCATTTTGATTAATATTAAGATCATAAATCAGCCCTAGATTCCATAAATCAATTGGAAGCTCAGGATCATTACATTTTTTCAAAATATCTACTACTTTTTCTTTCATACTGCCCATAAGGGATGCAATTTAAATCACAGAAAATTTATGTCCAAATTCTTTAGCAATTATTTTCTATATAAATGCTCAATAATTTAATAATTTTTTGGGTCCATTTTTTATTCAATTTTTAATTTTTATAATCTATAAATTTATTCGAAATATTTGCTACTTCATACTGATTGCTATGTTAAATTCATTAATGTAAATTGTTGCTCATTTGAAGACAAAATGGCTAAAAAAGTAAATAAAGAAACACTGGATAATGTCACAATACGTTTTGCAGGTGACTCAGGGGATGGCATGCAGCTTAGTGGAGGAAGATTCACTCAAACTGCAGCTATCGTTGGTAATGATTTAAGTACATTACCTGATTTTCCTGCTGAAATACGCGCACCTGCTGGTTCTCTTGCGGGAGTTAGTTCATTTCAAATACACTTTAGCTCTCAAGAAATTCATACTCCTGGAGAGAAACCTGATGTTTTGGTTGCAATGAATCCAGCGGCGTTGAAGGTACATTTATCAGAACTTAAATCTGGCGGTACTCTAATCATTAATAAAAATGCTTTTAACCCAAAAAATTTAAAATTAGCTGGCTATGAAACTGATCCAACGGAAGATGGAACTCTAGATGACTATTATCAGGCACATTTTATTGAGATGAGCAAGCTAGTTACTCTTGCCTGTGAGGGAATTGATTTATCTCCAAAATTAGTTGATAGAACAAAAAATTTATGTGCATTAGGTGTTCTTTTTTGGATTTACGATAGACCATTAGAGCCTACCATTGAATGGTTGAAAAACAAATTTAAAAATAAAGATGAAATTATTGAGGCAAATATAAACGCATTAAATGCAGGATACAATTATGGAGAAACTGCTGAACTTTTCACAACAAGATATGTTGTTGAAAAAGCTAAATTGCCCGCTGGTAGATATAGAAATATGAATGGTACTTTAGCCACATGTTTAGGATTATTAGCAGCAGTTGAAAAAAGTAAAATGAGCCTGACATTTGCAGGTTACCCCATAACTCCTGCAAGTAATATTTTACATACTTTATCCAATTGGAAAAAATTTGGAATCAAAACTTTCCAAGCTGAAGATGAGATTGCAGGTATTGGTGCTGCCCTAGGTGCATCATTTGGAGGATCTTTGGGTGTGACAGCCTCATCTGGACCTGGTATTGCTTTAAAAGGAGAATTCCTAGGTCTTACTCTAATAACAGAACTACCTGTTGTAATAATAAATGTTCAAAGGGGTGGTCCAAGTACAGGGTTGCCAACAAAAACTGAGCAATCTGACTTATTTCAAGCTGTTTATGGAAGAAATGGCGACGCTCCAACCCCTGTAGTGGCAGCAACGACACCTGGCGATTGTTTCTTTACAACTTACGAAGCGTGTAGGATAGCTGTGAAATATATGACTCCAATAATTGTCTTAACTGATGGATATTTAGCGAACGGTTCTGAACCATGGATGATTCCTAACTCTAAAGATCTAATTGATTTTGAAGTTAATTTTGAAAAAGAAAATGATTCAGATGAAAAACATCAACCATATAAAAGAAATAAGGATACTTTAGCTAGGAACTGGGCAATTCCTGGAACTAAGGGTCTAGAGCATAGGATTGGTGGTATAGAAAAAGAGGATGGTAGTGGTAATGTTAGCTATGATTCTGATAATCATGAACACATGACATACACAAGAGCTCAAAAGGTAGCAAATATTGCTAATGAAATTCCTCCTACGGAAGTATATGGAAAGAAAAAAGGAGATTTACTAATTTTGAGTTGGGGAAGTACTCATGGTTCATGTAAGGTTGCGACCGAAAAGCTTTTAGCAGAAAATTATAAGGTGGGTCATGTATCACTTAAATGGATTAATCCGTTCCCTAGTGATTTAGGAAAGATTTTATTAAACTATGAAAAAGTAATTATTCCTGAAATAAATAGAGGTCAGTTACGTTATCTTATAAGGGCAGAATATCTTATAAATGCAATTGGTTTAAATGAAATTAAAGGAAGACCAATTGGAGCATCGACAATAATGAACAAATGTAAAGAAATACTTGATGGCTGAAAAACCAACATTAAAAAAATCAGACTTTCAGTCTGATCAAGCTATTAGATGGTGTCCAGGTTGTGGAGACTATGCAATTCTTGCGCAAACACAAAAAGTTTTTCCAGAAATTACAGAAAAGAAAGAGGACACAGTCTTCATTTCTGGTATTGGTTGCTCAAGTAGGTTTCCTTATTATATGAACACATACGGATTTCATACTATTCATGGAAGAGCCCCTACTGTAGCTAGTGGACTAAAACTTGCAAATCCTAATCTTTCTGTCTGGATGGTTACTGGTGATGGAGATGGTTTTTCAATTGGAGGAAATCATTTAATTCACTTATTGCGAAGAAATATTAACATAAATGTTATGCTCTTTAACAATAGAATCTATGGTTTAACTAAAGGCCAATATTCACCAACATCAGAACAAGGCAAAGTTACTTATTCCACTCCGATGGGTTCGTTAGATTATCCATTCAAGCCAACACAATTGGTGCTAGGTGCACAAGGTTCATTTGTTGCAAAAACTATTGATAAAGAATTAAAACATTTACAAAGCATGATTCGAAGAGCGAATGATCATAATGGTACATCTTTTATAGAAATATATCAAAATTGTAATATCTTTAATGATGGAGCTTTTGGAACTTTAACAGACAGAGACACAAAAGCTGATAAACTACTTTATTTAGAAAATGGCGAACCAATGATTTTTGGTAACGATAAAGATAAAGGTATTATTTTGGAGGGCTCAAAACCAAAAGTCGTTAAAATTGGTAAAAAGTATAAAGTTGAGGATATTTTAGTTCATGATGAAACAGATCCGTTAATAGCTAATATGTTATCTAATTTCACAGCAAATCCTAACTTTCCCGAACCATTAGGAGTGTTATTTTGTAGCGAAAGACCAACCTATGATGATTTGATGGCTGACCAAATGTCAAAAGCTAATGAGCAGCCTAAACAAACGCTTGATGATATGCTAAAAGCTGGAGATACCTGGGAGGTAGAATAATGTCTTTCAGGATCGAGCAAGACAGCATAGGTAAAATAAAAGTTCCTTCAAAAGCATATTATGGCGCTCAAACCCAGAGAGCAATACAAAATTTTGAAATTGGTTGGTCTATGGAATTCAGCTTAATTCTTCCATACATCATTATAAAAAAATGTGCTGCAAAAACAAATTATGCTCAAAAGAACATTTCAAAAAAATTGTCTGACGCAATTATTAAAGCATGCAGTCATATTTTAAATAACCCAGATCAATACTTAAATGAATTTCCAGTACCAGTCTTTCAAACTGGAAGTGGTACTCAAACAAATATGAACGTCAATGAAGTTATTGCAAACAAAGCAAATGAAATTCTTGGCGCAAAATTGGGTTCTTATAAGTTTGTAAATCCAAATGATCATGTTAATATGTCGCAGTCTACAAATGATACTTTTCCAACTGCAATTTTAGTTGGAAGCGTAATATCATCTGAGAATAATCTGCTTCCAGCGCTAGCTATGCTTGAGAAATCATTAGTTGAAAAGTCAAAAGAATTTCACAAAATAATTAAAGTGGGAAGAACTCATCTTCAGGATGCTACACCGATTCGATTGGGGCAAGAGTTTTCTGGTTATGCATCAATGATTAAAAATGATATTTCAAGAATTAAAAATGCTTTAAAAGAATGTAGGGATTTACCTGTTGGAGGTACAGCTGTTGGAACAGGAATTAATACTTTAAGTGGTTTTGATGAGTTAATTTGTTCATTTATTTCTGAAGAAACAGGATTCTCATTTAACGTATGTAAAAATAAATTTGAATTATTATCTTCTCAAAATGCTCTATCTAATTTATCAGCACAGATTCGAATTTGTGCCGGATCACTTAATAAAATTGCTAATGATATCCGATGGTTAGCATGTGGACCAATGGCTGGAATAGGAGAATTAATACTTCCATCAAATGAACCTGGCAGTTCTATAATGCCTGGCAAAGTGAATCCTACACAATGTGAAGCTGTAAATATGGTCTATGCTCAAATTCTAGGTAATGATGCCACAGTAAATTATGCTGGTACAAATGGTAATTTTGAACTTAATACGTATAGACCAATTATTGCTTCTTCAATCCATGAATCGATTTCATTATTGTCTGAAGTTGCTGAATCATTTACACTGAATGCACTTGATGGATTAAAAGCAAATGAGAAAAAAATTAAAGAAAATTTAGATAAGTCGCTAATGCTTGTAACAGCACTTGCTCCAAAAATTGGATATGAAAAGGCAGCTGACATTGCTAAAAAAGCTTTAAAAGAAAATATTTCTCTAAAACAAAGTGCAAAAGCTTTGGGACATTTATCGGAACAAGAATTTGATAAAATTGTTAAACCAGAATTAATGGTTGCACCCAAAAAAGCATGATCAAAACATTTTTTTCATCATTAAGAATAATTTTCTATCTATTTATACTAGTATTAGTATATGTTTTTTATTTATCTAGAGATTTACCTTCTTTAGAACGCCTTGAAACCTTTGACCCTGCAATGCTATCCACTTTATATGATAGGAACGGAGAAGTAATTGGAGAATTTTATATTCAGAAAAGAGTCTTTGTAGATATTGAAGAGTTGCCAGAACATTTAAAAAATGCAGCTATAGCATCAGAAGACAAAAGGTTTTATTCTCATTGGGGTGTTGATTTACAAAGTTTTTTTCGAGCTGTTGTTGTTAATGTTTCATCGATGAGTTTTAGACAGGGATTTAGTACGCTGTCTCAGCAATTAGCTAGGAATCTTTATAAAGAAGTTGGATTTAAAGATAGCATCATTCGAAAACTAAAAGAGATGATAACAGCTATTCAAATTGAAAGAACTTATACTAAAGATGAAATATTAGAGATGTATTTGAACACTGTTCATTTTGGTCATGGTACTTATGGTGCAGAATCAGCAGCAAAAAGATTTTTCAATAAAAATGCATCAGATTTAACGATTGGTGAGTCAGCTATGTTGATTGGAATGTTACCATCTCCAGCAAACTACTCTCCACTAAGAAATCTCAATAAAGCAATAGGGAGAAGATCTATTGTGTTGAAATTAATGTATAATCAGGATTTTATATCATATCAAGATTACATAGAGCACAATAGTATCATCCCTGACAATATTTATTACGAAATTCCAAAAGGAAAAGCTCCATATTTTGCCGAACATGTTAGAAGAATGTTAGAACAACAGGATGAGCAGTTAGGAATTAATATTTATCAAGATGGATTAAAGATTCATACTACCCTTGATTACAAATTACAGAAGATAGCAGAAGATGCTGTAATGCAAACCCTTAAAAAAAATCAAGATGAATTTAATCGACAGCTTTTTGCCGATAAGGATAAATTTTCTCAGCTTGCATATTTGTCAATTTTTGATGCTGATTCTGTTAAGATGATGCTTGATGGGCAAGTTGAATTATATGATGAGCTACGAAAAGAACTGCTAGTACAATGTGCGTTTATTGCCTTAGATACCAAGACTGGCGAAATACTAGCAATGATTGGAGGAAGATCAGATTACCCTGATGAATTTAACCGTTCAACACAAGCATTAAGGCAGCCAGGCTCTGTTTTTAAGCCATATATTTATACAGCAGCAATTGATAATAATTATCCTGTAACAACTCAATTATTAAATCAACCTGTTGCTTTGTACAGAAATAATTCTAAGGGCGAAAGAGAAAAATGGACACCAAGGAACTATGATAAGAGTACCGGTGGATTAACTACTTTGAGAGAAGGTCTTCAGAGATCTCTAAACTTGATTTCAGTAAGAATGGTTCAAGAGCTTGTTCCACCAAGACAGGTAAAAGATATTGCTCAAAGGATGCAAATAACCTCACCTATTAGAGCAGTAGATTCAATAGCACTTGGAACATCTGAAGTAAAACCAATTGAGATAGTAGCTTCATATGCAACATTTGCAAACAAAGGAATTTATTCTACTCCAATTTCTATAACTAGAATTGAAGACAAGTATGGAAGAATAATTAAAGAATATTCAATTGATCAAAAAGAAGTATTAAGTCCTGAAACTGCTTATATGGTAACTAATTTACTGCAATCTGTTGTGGATAGCGGAACAGGTGGAAGTTTAAGATGGAAATATAAATTTAGACATCCAGCAGGTGGTAAGACTGGAACTACGCAAAACTTAAGTGATGCTTGGTTTGTTGGATTTACTCCAAATATTACAGCTGGAGTTTGGTATGGAATTGATGAATACTCAGTTAGTTTGGGTGATGGTCAATATGGTGGAGTTGCAGCTCTTCCTGCTTGGGCATCATTTATGAAAAATGCTCACAAAGAATTAAATATTCCCAGAGATAGATTTGAAATACCTGATGGTGTTGTAGAAATTGAAATTGATTCAGACACAAAACAACTCCCAACAAGTAGAACTAAGAATTTAGAAAAAGAATTCTTTCTGCGATCAAATATACCACAATAGGTTAATTTCTTTTATTTGAGAGTTTTAAAATCGCCATTCCACTAATCAAAAGAATGATATTTGGAAGCCATGAACCCAATCCAGGGTTCAATAGATTTCTATCAGCCAATTGCTCACCCCAGATGAGTAAGATATAGTAAACCAAGAAGAAGGCAATGCTCAAACCAGAGGCAATTGTCATTCCACCGCTTCGAACGAGAATTCCAAGTGGAGCACCGACAATAGTAAACAATATACACGCAATCGCTAACGTAAATTTTTTATGAATTTCAACTTTAAATTTATTATTTGTCCTTTCATAATTTTCAACTAAAGTAAATTCATTTTCAAATTGACGTAAGTTATTGGTTAAAGATAATATATATTGTTTATCTTGAAGGTTAGAGAAAGGAATATTATTTAATTCTTTTTTTGATGATGAAATTTCTGTTCGTTTTTGTTTTAATTCTTCGATTTCTTTTTCAATATTTTCTAGGGTATTTGCATTTAGATTTGTTATTCCAATTTCTTTTTTTACGTTTTCAATACGTTCATAAATCTGAGAAATCAAAATTTTATTTCTTTTAATTTCATCAATCATTTGCGGTATTCGCATTTCACGATCCGTTCGATTTGATTCCGTAGTCCGATTTAAGATTAATTCATCCATTGATATCATAATTTGATGTGTTTTGAAAATAATTTTTCTGTAATGATCATAATTTGATAAATCAATTTCATGAATTTCTCCATCCATTAAATCTATTCTAATTATTTTACCATCCGAGGATAATGATCCTTTACTAGCATAAATAGTTGTTTGTTCTGATTTTTGATTTTTACTAAAAATTTTTACATCTTTAAAATCTTTACCATCCATTTCTTTTACTATCATTGTATATTGAGGAATCATATCCACAAAATATCCTGGCTCAATCGATAGCTCTGGTTTTTTCTTGTAGATATCTCTAGCAAGCAATCGAGCATTATAATTCATTTCAGGAAGCGCAAAATTATTAAAAATACATAGTCCAATAGCAATCAAAGAGCCAAATAATATTGCTGGTTTTATTATGTTGTAAAGATTTACTCCAGCAGATTTTAATGCTGTGATTTCATTTTGTTGTGCCATACGACCAAAGGTCATTACACTTGATATTAGTAATGACATTGGCACCGATAGCGCAATAATCCATGCAAGATTCAAAAACAAATACTCAAAAATTGTCATTACATCTAAGCCTTTACCTAAAAAACGATCAACTGCTCTAATAAGAAATTGTAAAAAAAGTACAGTCGTGATTACTGCAACGGATAATAAAAATGGAATTAATGACTGTTTGAATAAATATTTATTAAGTGTATTCATGTGATTTTAAAATTTAACTCTACTTGTGTTAAAACCTAAACTATAATAAGTTCCCATGCTTAAATTGATTAAGCCTTATGGTGACTGTAGCTCAGTTGGTAGAGCCATCGGTTGTGGTCCGATTGGTCGTCGGTTCGAGTCCGATCAGTCACCCTTAAAATTTTCGGGGTGTAGCGTAGTCCGGTTAGCGCACCTGCTTTGGGAGCAGGGGGTCGCAGGTTCAAATCCTGCCACCCCGACAAAGTTTGAAGTATTTTATCTTTCATCTATTTTTTCATAACTTTTTAAATGAAATTGTT
Source organism: uncultured Fidelibacterota bacterium (assembly GCA_902624275.1). Taxonomy (GTDB): domain Bacteria; phylum Fidelibacterota; class Marinisomatia; order Marinisomatales; family Marinisomataceae; genus Marinisoma. The sequence continues at coordinate 171,646 of CACNWW010000001.1, read as the reverse complement.
ACTGATATTATTTTTAATTCAAAATCTGTGTGCTCAACAACCCAATGAAGAATCATTAATTGAAAGTTCAGTAAATTTTAATGATCTAATTAAGCACAAAGATATCTTTTATTTAAAAAATAAAGATAATCTATTTACAGGAAGTGTCGTAGTTAATGATTCTTTAGATAATATCATTCTTAAGGGTCAGATGATTGATGGTAAGACAACAGGAATGTGGACTCACTATTTTTCTAGTGGTGAAATTCATGCTATTTTTACAGTTAAAAATGATAAATTAAATGGAAATTTCAAGCAGTATTATCCAAGCTCAGTTTTACATAAGGAAGGATCTTTTATTGATGGAGAAATGGATGGTATTTGGAAGCTATATAATATTAATAGCCAACTCTTATTTTCAATTATGTACGATTTTGGAAAAGTAGTTTATTAGTATGAAGCACCTGAAAAATTCAAAATGGACTGCAGTAAAAAAAATTAAAGATTGGCGTCACTATGAAGTATTAAACATCAATAAAAAAAAACAAAAAGTTGAAATGTTTTCCGTATGTGCTAAAAAAATTAAGATAGAAGTATCTTTTAAGGACTTAAAGGATGATACTAAATGGTTAAGTGGATGGATTGAAATTATTAATGAAAGTACTTAATTTTAGTTATGATATCATATTTAAAATTTTTTTTAAACCCATTTTACATTCTATTAATAGGTGTATCATTATTAGTTGAGGGTTGGATTGGATCTATAATTGCTCTATCAGTTGTTTTATCTATAGTTTTTGGAGAATTATTCTTTGGAGACGACATATCTACCCCCAATTACAAATTTCCTTTTTTACTTGATTGCTCTCTTTTTATGAATGTTCCATTGTTCATGATTGTATTATATATTTATCTTGATAAGATTTCTTCAGCTTTTGAATGGTACTACTTACTATATATTCCAATCTTGGGATTACAAATGGCTTTAAGTTTAATAAATATTGGTCATGAATTGGTCCATAGAATAAACAAAAAATTTGATTGTGAAGTTGGAAATTGGGCTTTAGCTACTGCTTGGAATCCTGCTTTTGCTATTGAACACATTCATGGACATCACAAAAATGTTGGGGTGGTTGAAGAAGATCCTGTGACTGCAAATTATGGTGAGAATCCTTTTATTTTTGCAGTTAAAGCTTTTTTCAAAGAGCATGTTCATGCATGGGAAATCGAGAAAAAGCAATTACAAATTCGAAAAAAGAAAATTTTGTCGTTTAATAATCGATTAATTAACGGGTACATAAGAACTTCACTCGTATTCCTTTTCATTGGCTATGTATTTAATTGGCAAGCAATGTTTGTTTATATCCTACTGGGTTTAGTTGCTAATTATTTTTTTCAGCTTACAAATTTCATTGAACATTATGGGTTGGTTAGAATGAAGGGTCATCCAGTTAAATATCATCACTCATGGAACTCTAATAATCGAATGACTAGCTATTTAACATATAATTTGACAAGGCACTCAGATCACCATGTTCATGCAAATAAAGAATTTTGGGAGCTTCTACCGTGCGAAAATAGCGGAGTAATATTACCCTCAGGTTATTTAACATACATTTTATTATTTACTTTAGCTCCTAGTTATGCAAAGAGCAAGATGGAGCCAAGATTAAAAAACTGGCATCTTAATTATGCTTCAGATGATGAAAAATCATTAACTTCGCATTATCTTAATTTTTCTAATTAGGGTGTAGATAATATTTTCCATATATTTTCTGCTTTATGTTATCATCAAAATTTTTAATTAATCAACAAGAATGCTGTGGGAATGGTTGTAGGATGTGTCCATATGAGCCCCAACATTTAATTGGAAATCAGCAACTACAAAAAAGATGGAATCAATTCGAAAAAAAATCGTATACTACTTATATGAATAAAATAAATATTCCAATGATTGGCCTTGGAACATGGCTTATTCCTAATGATGAGGCTGAATCTATAACTAAAGATGCTATAAACTTAGGTTATAAACATATTGATACAGCTCAAGTCTATCAAAATGAAGAAGGTATAGGCAATGCATTAAAATCTTTATCAGTTCCTAGAGATGAAATTTATTTAACTACAAAGATGTGGCCTGGAATGTTCAATCAAGATGAGCCATTTCAAACATTTGATGGTGTAATCAAAGCTTGTGAACAGAGTTTGAAGTTTTTACAGGTTGATGAAATAGACTTATATCTCATTCATAATCCTTTTGCAAAAGATAATAGATTAGAGCTATGGAAAGCTATGGTAGAGTTAAAAAAGCAGGGGAAAGTCAAACACATTGGAGTTTCTAATTATAATGTACATCACATTAAAGAAATTGAAGAGGCAGAAATTGAAATGCCTGCTGCAAATCAAATTGAAATTCATCCATGGCATGTAGTTCATCAGTCTTTAGCTGACTATATGGACAAACATGAAATTATTCCTATTGCTTATTCAACATTAGCTCCAATTCCAAATTGGAGAGAAGGTTCTAGGTGGAATGGTAAGCCAGAAGATATGAAAAGTGGAGCAATGCCTTGTGAAGACATTGCAAATAATTATGGAGTTACAGTTCCACAGTTATTCTTAAAATGGGCAATTCAACTCGGATATCCTGTGTTACCAAAATCTGTAAAATATGATAGGCTTAAAGAAAATTTAAGCTTATATCATTTTGAAATTTCAATTGATGATATGACTACCATTTCAAATATAGCAATTGATGAACAAAAATGTCTTGCCTGGTCAGGAGACTTTGACCCTTTGGAGGTTGATTAATGGGGTATGGATATAATCCAATTGTTGGAGAGAATTGGAGATATAATCCTGATAAGACTTTTAAAATTAGTAGATCAAAAATTGAGTTATTTTTCAATTGTGCTTCCTGTTTTTATAAAGATGCAAAGCTTGGTTTGAGAAAGCCACCGATGCCTGGATGGGCTATAAATAGTGCAGTAGATGATTTATTAAAAAAAGAAATGGACTTTTGCAGAGCTCAAGATCGCCCACATGGAATATTTAAAGAAAATGGTCTCAACATAAAACCATTCCAACATGAAGACATAGAAAAATGGCAGCATACATTTACAGGAATTCAATATCATGACGAAGAGCGTAATTTTCTATTGTATGGTGGCGTAGATGATATTATGATTGATGAAAATGATAAATTAGTTGTAATAGATTTTAAAGCAACTGCTAAAAAAGCCGATATATTATCTTCCGCAGATGTTTATGATAATGGGAAGTCTTATAAAAGACAGTTAGAAATTTATAGTTGGCTTTTAAAACAAAATAATTTTGATGTTTCAGATTCTGGATATCTTATGTACTATAATGGAGATGCAAGTAAGCCCCATTTAGGGAGAGAAATGCATTTTAGAAGGACTCTTGTACCTTTTCAATTAGATACAACCTGGATTAGTCCACTTATTCAAGATATGTTTGATTGTTTACAGCTTGAAGAAGCACCTGATTATGACCCTGATTGCCCAGATTGTACATACCTAAAAACAGTTTCTGAGCTTTAATTATTGTATCCAGAAGGTTTTTCAAACATATATATGATTTCTAAACCCTCGGATCTTGACATTCCCCCAGGATTTAATCCAAGTTCACCCTCCGGAATCTCATAATTCAATTCTTTATAATATTCTATCCAATGGATAAATGGAGTATCAGTTCCGGGCTCATTGAATGTCATTGGACTTAATTGCATAATTTTTTGATTACTGTCAGCAACCTGCAACCCTTCATAAATAATTTCTGAACAATAATAAGTATCGTCAGTTATATCAAAAATAAAATCATAAGGTTTTCCAAGTAAATTATTTTTGATGTGTCCAATAGCAGTTGGGATTAACTCTTCGTGTTCTTTCTTCAGTCTACCAACAAGTACTTTATTGCTTCTACTTAAGAATTCTTCCAAAGTGGTTTCTGAAACAGTTTCTCCTATTGCTTCAGCTAATTTGGTAGTTTTAAAATTAGGACCAACTTCTGTTATAATTGCACAATGAGATAGGTTTGATCCCATATAACCTTGGGTTACTGCTTCAATAGCGTCACACGGTGGTCCACAATCTAAATCTTGAAAGAAAATATCACCTTCTTGAAAAGTAAATGAGGGTTGACGCAACATGAGTGATACATAAAAAACGAAAAAACAACCCATTGCTATGGGAAAAAGATTTTTAGCTGACATTGCCTAAGTATTATCGACTATTTTAATTTCTCTTCCAGTGTATTCATAGCGATTAGGATCTGGCCATGCTTTTGCTACATCATGCCAATTATCCGAAGAACCATATTCTGTTTTTCTTCGTTCCATTGCTTCTTGATATTGTGATTCTGAATTGAACCAAAGCTCTGCCATTCCACAACAACCATTTTCAATATCTTCTTCAAAAAATGTTAGAATATATTTTTGAGGTTTTAGAACATTGACCATGTGAGGAGCATGGATATTTTCCCAGTGATCAAAGAAATTAGAACGCTTAATTCCTGTTCTATTTTGAATAAAAAGTATTTTTTTAACCATAATTGTCTCCTTAACGTAATAAAGATAACATCTTTTTTTTATTTACAACATCATTATTTGATACTTACATTGTTTGTTCATACAATTTTAGGAGATGTAAGTATGTATAAAAAAACTGCAATAATTTTATGCCTATTTTCAATGATTTTTGCTCAAGATAATGTCGAGCTTGAAGAAAATAGACATTTTAATTCTTATCAAATCAATTTAGATCGTTTTAAACAATTAAATGAAGACATCACAACACCAAATACTTATCGTACCGCTGCTGGTTATCCAGGACATGAATACTGGCAAGTTAGAGCAGATTATGATATGAAATTGAGAATTGATGACAACAAGCAAAGACTATATGGAGAAGAAACAGTTACGTTTTACAATAATTCTCCTGATGCATTGAATTATTTATGGATGGAGCTCACACAAAATGTTAGAGCCTTAGATTCGGATTCCTACAAAATTCAATCTACTGGTGACCTGTCAGCGCAAAGAGGAAATGAGAAAATGGTTATTGGTAGTACAGTCTCTTCCAGAACATTAGAAAACTTTTATCGCGATTTTGATGGCGGTTTCAAAATTCAGTATGTAAAAGATGAAAAAAATAAAAATGTTCCATATACAATCAATAAAACTATGATGCGTATTGATGTTCCTGAACCAATTCAATCTGGAGATACTTATACCTTCAAAATTAAATGGTGGTATAATATCAACGACCATATTCGAGACGGCGGAAGATCAGGGTATGAATATTTTGAGGATGATGATAACTACATTTACACTATAGCACAGTTCTTTCCAAGAATGTGTATGTACAATGACGTATATGGTTGGCAAAATAAACAATTCTTAGGTAGAGGTGAATTCACATTAATTTTCGGTGACTATGATGTAAAAATTACTGTACCTGAAGATTTTATTGTTGGAGCTACCGGAGCATTACAGAACCCGGACGAAGTGCTTACTGATGAGCAAATTAATAGACTTGAAAAAGCAAAGAAATCTAAAGATCCGGTATTAATTGTTACAGTAGATGAAGCGTTAGAAAATCTTGAAACAAAAACAAGTAGACAAAAAACATGGCACTTTAAGGCAGAAAATGTAAGAGACTATGCATTTGCTGCTTCAAGAAGATATATATGGGATGCCATGGGTGTGCAAGTAGGCGATAATACGGTAATGGCTATGTCCTATTATCCAAATGAAGCAAACCCTCTATGGGGTCAATATTCAACCAAAGCAGTAGCACATACTGTTGATTTTTATTCAAAGTACACATTTGATTATCCATATCCTGTTGCTATTTCAGCTCATATTGATCGTATGGGAATGGAGTATCCAATGGTTTCATTTAATGGATATCGACCAGAGGAAGATGGTACATATTCTGAAAGAACTAAAAGAGGATTAATTGGTGTAATCATACATGAGGTTGGACACTTCTGGTTTCCAATGATTGTCAACTCAGATGAAAGACAATGGACATGGATGGATGAAGGTCTTAATTCCTTTATGGATGATTTGGCAGGAAGAGCATGGGACTCTGAGTTATTTCATCCTAGAAACAACCAAGATTATATTGTGCGATATATGAGAGGAGATAAATCCAACATAATGCCGATAATGACAAATTCTGAATCCATATATCAATTTGGTGCAAATGCTTACGGTAAGCCTACTGTTGCATTGAATATTTTAAGAGATACTATAATGGGTAGAGAATTATTTGATTTCGCGTTTAAAGAATATTCAAAAACTTGGATGTTTAAGCATCCAACACCATCTGACTTTTTCCGAATTATGGAAAATGCATCTGGTGTAGACTTAGACTGGTTTTGGAGAGGATGGTTCTTTACAAATGACCATGTAGATTTATCCATCGAAGAGGTTGAATTGTTTCAGTTAGAAATTGATCCCACTAAGAAGAGAGCAGCCGAAAAGAAAGATAAAGAAGACAAAAAATATTATGCTGCAATGTTAGACGAAAAAGATATTAAGCAAACAGTTACAGATAGAGATCCTAAAACAAGAGACTTTTATGACTCCTATGATGAGTTTGCTGATATAACTGATGCGAGTCAGCGCAGACGATATGAAACAATGTTAAATGATGCTGATCTTTCAGATGAAATGAAAGCTAAAATCATGGAAAAAATGAGCGGCAAAAGCCAGTATGAGGAATTACTGGATGAGTTATCTGATAATGAACGAAGATTAGCTCAAAGAAATGATCACTTCTACAAAATTAAATTCAAGAACATTGGTGGACTTGTAATGCCACTGATTATTGAAATGACATTTGAAGATGGATCAACTGATGTTGTCAGAATACCTGTAGAAATTTGGAGATTTAATAGACCAGAAGTATCAAAGGTATTCAAAACTGAAAAGAAAGTTGTAAGCTTTACATTGGATCCTTTTAGAGAAACTGCTGATACATTTAGGGATAATAATCATTGGCCACCAAAGAATGAGCCAACTTTATTTGATATCTATAAGTATGATAGTTCATCATGGTACGGTGGATCGAATCCAATGCAAAGAGCTAAACAAAGCGATTCCAAGTAATATTAGGATGATTAAATAATGTATAAATTATTTTTTCAAATAATTTTACTACACTCGCTTGTATTTAGTCATCAGTTTTTTCTGACAACAACCGAAGTACGTTTAAGTGATAATCAAAAAAGTTTAGAGATAACTATTCAAACCTTCACACATGATGTAGAAGCGTTATTAAAAAAAGCTGATTTTAATCTAGCTAATTTAGGTTCCGAGCGTGAAAACAATGACATAGATGATTTTATAATAGATTATCTTTCAGATAATTTTATTATACAAGATCATTATTGGAGATATCTTGGAAAAAAAATTGATGGAGATTTCACTTTATTTTTTTTGGAGATTGATAAGTTAAATTCACCATCTAATGTTGCTGTATTTAATACAATTTTTATGGATATGTATAAAAAGCAACAAAATATAATGAATGTTTATGGAAAAAAGAGCGTTCAATCGTCTACTATGACTGTTGAAGAACCTGCGTTTAAGTTTGAGCTTTAGCAATCTCTTGATTGCCAATATACCATATATATATTCCGCTCAGCATCATAGCTATACATAGAAGTTGACCCATACTTAAATTAAAAAGAATAAATCCTAAGTGTGCATCTGGCTCTCTAAAATATTCAATAAAAAATCGTACAAACCCATAACCAAACACATATGTACCACTATTAAATCCTAGTTGATTTTTTTTATTGAAAATATTAATAACATAGTAGAGAACAATTCCTTCAAAAAATGCTTCATATAATTGGGATGGATGACGCAAAGCTTGATCTCCTGCGTTTGGGAAGTACATTCCAATAGATGCTTCTGTTTTTCTGCCATAAAGTTCCCCGTTTATAAAATTCCCAATTCTACCAAAAAAATACCCCAATGGAATAGCAGCTGTTAAAAAATCTGCTAACTCAAACAAATGTAAATTCACTTTTCTACTAAAAAGCCATATTGCAGTTACAACACCAATTACTCCACCATGATATGACATTCCTGCAATACCAGTAAAGATCCAATTTCCATTATTATACTTGAAAGGTAGAAGAATCTCTAGCGGATTTGATAAGTAGTATTCAAAATTATAAAAAAATACATAGCCAAATCTTGCGCCTATTAGTAATCCAATGAAACACCATGTTAATAAGTCTTCAAATTGTTCAAGATTAATTTTAGTGAACTTATTTTGCTTAATTTTTCGACTACAGATAATGTAGACTACACCAAAAGAAACTAGGTACATGGTTGAATACCAATAAATTGTTAACGGACCAATTGAGATTAGTACCGGATCCATTTGAGAAGGTAAAGATTGCCACCATGTTAAAAAATCCATACAGAAAGATACAAAAAATACTTTGTAACATAAAAAAAATTATATAACCTCGAATGCATACTATGATTTTATCAGGAAAAGAAATTCTTAAACGAAAAGACCAAGACATTATCATTGAACCTTTCAATGAAAATCAGGTTAATCCAAATAGTTATAACTTAAAACTCCATAATGAGTTGATGGTTTATGAAAAAAGTCCACTTGATATGAAGGAAAATAATTCCGCTAAAAAAATAATCATTCCAGATGATGGATTGTTACTTGATAGTAGAAAATTATATCTTGGAAGAACAGTTGAGTATACTGAAACACATAATTTAGTTCCAATGTTAGAAGGAAGATCTTCCGTTGGTAGATTAGGTCTTTTTGTACATGTTACCGCTGGGTTTGGTGATGTAGGATTTAAAGGTTATTGGACCTTAGAAATCTTTTGTGTGCAGCCAATTAAAATTTATCCATCAGTTGAAATTTGTCAAATTTTTTATCATTCTGTAGAAGGTAATGTTGATCCATATAAGAGTGGAAAATACCAGGGTAATAAAGATATTCAAACTAGTATGCTATATAAAGATTTCAAAAAAGATGAGTAAGCTTTTAATCTTCCCTTTTATTTTATTAATAAAATTCTATCAAACATTAATCTCACCACTATTAGGTTCAAATTGTAGATTTCAACCTACATGTTCTGAATATTGTATGAATTCTTTAAAAACATGGGGTTTATTTAAAGGGCTCTATTTATCGGCAAAGAGAATTATAAAATGTCATCCATGGGGTGAAAAAGGTTACGACCCTGTTCCAAGAAAAGATTAATAATGTATGAAATAATAGAAAATTTAGAATTAATTCTTAATAGCAACTTTACATATTCTGTTATTTTTATCTTAGGTATGTTTCATGCGCTTGAGCCAGGTCACGGCAAAACCCTTATCTTAGCATATTTAAGTGGAGGATCATTGAGATTTTCTGGTTCTTTAAAAATCATTAGCGGACTAATAATCACACATTTCCTTTTATTTTCATTAATTGCCTTTTTGTTTAAAGCAGGGGGAGAGAAATTTCCAATTTTGGGTTATATAGGTCCCATTTTAATCATATGTCTTGGCTCTTATTTGCTTTTTAGATCGTTGAAGGAAACTAGGCATGAAAATGATAAAGAGTGTAATGACCCAATGCATTTTCATTTCAATGATACAAAATATGCAAGTCCATTTATTACTGGACTGGTAGCAGGATCGATTCCTTGTCCTTCTGCTATAGCTGTATTGCTCATTGCAGCAAATAAGTTTCAAGAAGATGTAATTACATTATACTCATCTATCTTTATTTATGTTTTGGGAATAGCTTTGACCCTAATAGGTATTATGACCCTATTTTTAGTATTTAAAGATAGATTTGTAAATCAATTAAACTCTGTAAATAAAAAATTTAATACAAACATAGTCGCAGCAATTTTAATCATTGCAGTAGGAATATTATATTTTATGTTTAGTTTTCTAGGAATTGAGCATCAACATTAGTCATGTTGAACAAATTCGAATTGTTCTTTTTTGTAACCTAGTTCTTCTAAAGAAGTCATAATTTTTCTGTAAGCTTCATCAGTTATTTTTGATGTTCTTCCCATAATCCAACCCATAGTGTTTTTAGGATAACCAACAGCCATATATTCATAGTTTTTGTCGATGTAAACTATTTTAAATGGGAATTTCATAAAAGGAATAAATGGCTTTCTCATTTGAATAGTCCATTCAGCATTTGAGGCTTTATTAACAACTGTACCTTTTTGAATAATTTGTCTTGCTTTGCCATCTTTAATGGCATCATAAGTAATATCGATTGTACCATCTTTGTTCAAAATATATGTATCAGAAGAATTTGTAGCACCTTTTTCTATCATGTTAGGTACTAAGGCAATAACGAACCATTTACCCATAAATTTTTCTAAATCTACTGATTCAACTGTTTTCATAGTGTCAGCTCCTTTTAAAAAACTTGCAAAGATTATAAATAAGATTAGTAATGTTTTCATTTTAAATATCTACTCCAATTTTTTTATATAAAATGCTCAATACAAAATATAATACTATCATGATTGAAATTGAAAGAAACATACTGGGAATAAAATTGATTTTTTTCAAGAAAAAAGGCAATGTTATAAAAAATGATAATGAAGGCATTATCATAGCAAAAACGCCATGAGAGAAAGCAATAATTTTATCAATATCTTTTGTTTCAAAATATATCCATGAAATTGTAATCAAAGAAATCATCGGGAGAGATACAATTATTGCTCCTAAAAGCGAGTCTCTTTTTCCGATCTCCGATGCAATAAATATAATTAGTGCGGATATTAAAATTTTTGTTATATTGAACATCAATAAAATTATGGAATTAAATAATATATATCTAGGGTTTGCTTTAGCAACATTTGCAGGATTAAGTACAGGTATTGGTAGTGGCATAGCTCTTTTTACAAGGTCTTTTAATAAAAGATTTTTGGCAATTGCATTAGGACTGTCTGCAGGAATCATGATTTATGTATCCTTTATAGAGTTGATGCAACTTTCGTTTGAATCATTAACTACTATTTATGGTTTAAGTTTTGGAAAATTAATAACTGTTACAGGGTTTGTTGTTGGATTACTTTTGATGCTTCTAATCGATCAATTATTTGATCATCATTCAATTGCAGATTTTATATCGAGATCAGAGGATAAAAATGAATCTGCACTTATCAAAGCTGGTGTTTTTTCTGCAATAGCCTTGGCAATTCATAATTTTCCAGAAGGATTTGCTACATTTACTGCGACAGTATATGATCCTGCAATTGGGTTTACGCTTGCATTAGCGATAGCTGTTCATAATATTCCGGAGGGAATTGCTGTTTCAGTACCAATATATTATGCGACTAAAAGTAAGAGTAAAGCTTTTTACATTTCATTTTTATCTGGTCTTGCAGAGCCTGCTGGTGCATTGATTGGATTTATAGTTTTTAGAACTGTATTTAATGAAGCGTTATTTGGAATATCCTTTGCATTTTGTGCAGGAATTATGGTTTATGTTGCTCTTAATGAATTATTGCCTGTTGCTAAAGAGTATGGTGAGCCTAGCGATACAATTATTGGTGTTACAATTGGAATGATTATTATGGCTGTAAGTTTAATTATGATGTACGCTTAATTAAGCTCAGTAATAATTTTAGCACCTAAACCTTTAATTCTATATTCGACCAAATCAGATGGCTCTAAAGAAATATCACTTTTGTTTAGTTTTATTCCTTTTTCTTCTGCTAAGTGTATTTTCCAATTTATTGCTTGATCTTCGGTAAACTCAATCTTTGAGAAAATTCCATTCACAATTACTTTCTTTTCTTTAGAGTCTTGAGGAAAAATAATAACATCATCTTGGACTTTGACTCGAATTATTTGCTGACTATCAAAATCTTTTATTTCAATCCAACACCCCTTCATAGGACATACATCAACAATTTGACCTTCCGTAACAATTTCTTTGTTTAAGAATTCATCCACGTTATCATTTAGAGAAGATATAGTCTCTATTGAATTGTAAGAAAAGTCATTTCCATAAAGATCAATAGATTGATCATTTATATCAGAAGTGCATGAAAAAAATATGAAAGATAGAATTATAAGTGTCTTTCGTAATATCATAACTGGCTAGTAATTTCAGTCGAAAGTGGCTTAACAGTTTTATCAAAGAAAGCTACTAAATCACCTTCTTCATTAACAAGATATTTACAAAAATTCCAAGTTGGTTTTTTCTCATTCCAACCATTAAAATCTTTATTAGTTAGCCAAGTATATACCGGACTTTGATTTCTACCTTTTGTAGTAATTTTAGAAAACATTTGGAAAGTCACACCGTAATTTTTTTCACAAAAATCAGCTATTTCAGAATCAGAACCTCGTTCTTGATAAAGAAAATCATTAGCTGGAAAACCAAGAACGACTACACTCTCTCCATATAAATCGTGAAGTTTTTGAAGACCTTCATACTGATATGTGTATCCACAGCTTGATGCTGTATTGACAATCAAAACTTTTTTGCCTCTGTATTGATTGAAATTAATTTTCTCACCATCAATAGATGTTGCATTCAAATCATAAAAGCTAGCTATGGCTTTAGTTTTTTCTACAGGTTCATTTGATTTTTTTGCAGTAAGCCCAATCAATAGAAAAATGATTCCTATTGTTAAAATAGAGATTAATAGCATGTTACTTGTAAATAATGTTTTTATCATATTTTTTCTTAAATTTGCCTGCGAAAGTACAATGAATTTAATTAAAATAGAAGAATTATCAGAATTATCTGGAATAGCTCTATGGATAAGAGAGAACTTTGAAGCAATATTTCTTTGGTTTTGTGTTTTATGTATTGTTGTTTCAGCCTTATTTATATTAAAACTATATTTGAATAGACAGAGATGAAAATTTTACAAATTATATTATTCATTTTTTTTATTTCATGTCAAAATAATGCGCCAAAAGAAGATGCAAAACAACAACCTCAAGAAATGCCAAAAAAAGAGGTCAAAAAAGAAAATGCTGCTCAGTCACAACAAATAACAAATGGTATTGTTTTTAAAGATGCCCAAGGGAACATTCTTTCAGATGCTCAAAAAGATAGTCTTGTTCAGTATATGGACAATATTCAAGCACTTAGAAGATATGATCAGGAAAACAATAATACTGAATATATATTATTTCAAAATTATGGAGATTTAAGAGGATTTGTTCCTGATGAATCTATAGAAAATCTCATTGAAGAAAATAAATTAAGAAGATCTGGAGGACAAGGAGCAGTTCTTAATAAAAGAATTAATGATCAATGGAAAAATCAACCACTTCCAGAAGGTGATTTTCTTCAAATGATAGATGGTAGCGTAAAATCTTTTTCTGATTATCGGGGTAAATTATTGGTTATTAATTTCTGGTACATTAACTGTGGACCATGCATAGTAGAAATGCCTTACTTAAATCAATTGGTAGACAAATATCAAAATGAAGATATTCAATTTTTAGCATTAAGCTTTGATACAATTCCTGATATAAAATCATTTTTGAATAAAACAGAATTCAAATATGAACATGGTTCAATATCTAGATCTTTAATGTACGATTTTACTCCAGTATCTCCTGGACACTTTATTGTTGATAAAGATGGTAAAATAAGAGATATAATTATTGGTGCACCAAGAAATACAGAAATTATTTTTGATAAACTTGTTGATTTAATTGAAAAAAATAAAAAATAAATTCTTTAACACTTATACATTCACTAAATTTTTTAAATGAAAAAGACACTTATAACTATAATGATATCATTATCTTTCTTGAGTGCACAAACTCATATTGTGCCAGAAGGATTTTCTGGATTTACTGTCTCATTTAAACATGATCAAAATGTTGATTTTTTTGGAGAGGGTAAGTTTGCACGCGATAGCTATGGTAATGGTATTGGTTTAGGTTATGTATATAATGGTATTTTTGGTATTGATATAGGTTATGGATATTCTTTAAATAATAAAAAAGAGATTTATACATTTACAGATGAAAATGGGGATCCTATTTCAGGAGAAGATAGCTTTAATTTTGTTGAAAATTTTAGATCTGAAAATCCTAATTTAGGTGATAAAACTTTTTCATTTGGTTTATCATATTATCTCAATGATAGTCAATCATTTCTTAAGTCAAATCTTCCATTGAATTTATCTATTGGGGCTAGATATGGGACTAAAAATTATACAAGCGATGCTCTAAATTTATTAAATCAAGATTTCTACGGGAAATTCTATGCTTTTGAATTTGGTGCTTATAAAGAAATTGAAACAAATGCGAGTTTTTATATGATTCCACGATTGAAATTAAGTATAAGTAGTGAAAAAAATATTTACAATTCTACTAATTCTATTGAAGAAGTAAATGAAGGTCCTATTGAGACAGATTCATTTAAAGTACAAAGTACTTATTTTGAGATTGCACTCCCATTTATTTTAAACAATACGTCTGCTGGCCAACCTTTTATTGAGCCAAGCATAGCCAATATGTATGGAACAACCCATTTAGGCTTAAGATTTGGTTTTCTTTTTTAACAACGGCTTACTTTAATATGTCCCATTCTTTTAATATAAATCCTGATATTGCAAAGGCCGAAACTCTACCATCAATATTTTATAAAAATCAAGATATCTTTGACGAGGTCAAAGAAAAAATTTTTCTAAAGTCATGGCAATGGCTTGGTGATAATTCTGGTTTAAAATTCACAAACTCTATTCAGCCGTTAACTTTATTAGATGGTTTTTTGTCAGAGCCAATACTTCTAACTAGAGATAGTGATGGCGAGGTTAACTGTATGTCAAATGTTTGTACTCACAGAGGACATATTCTTGCCTTAGGGGCAGATAAGGCTAAAAGAATCAGGTGTGCTTATCATGGTAGAACTTTCGATTTAAAAGGAAATTTCAAATCAATGCCTGAATTTTCATCAACAGAAGATTTTCCTAGAGATTGTGATAATCTATATAAATTCCCCCTCTATGAGTGGGGACCTTTTCTATTTGCTGGATTGAATCCATCTTTTGATTTTGATGAAGTTATTAATCCTATAAGAGAAAGAATCGGTTTTTTGCCTTTAGATCAATATTTATTCGACACTAGTATGTCAAAAGATTACCTTGTTCAGGCACATTGGGCATTATATTGTGACAATTATTTGGAAGGTTTTCATATTCCATTTGTTCATGAAGGATTAAATAAAGTTTTAGATTATGGGAGTTACAAAACCGAATTATATAAATATTCAAATTTACAAATTGGGTACTCCGATGACTCAAATGAAGTATTTGATTTACCTAAAGATCATATTGACTACGGTAAAAAAGTAGCAGCATATTACTATTGGGTATTTCCTAATATGATGTTCAATTTTTATCCTTGGGGTTTATCTGTAAATATTGTAAAGCCTGTAAGTATTAATCGTACTAAAGTTTCTTTCCTTACATATATTTATGATGAGAGTAAGCTTCATAAAGGTGCCGGAAATGATATTGATAAAGTTGAGAGAGAAGATGAATTCATTGTGGAAAATGAAAGTAAAGGAATCCAATCTGCTTTTTATCAATCCGGTAGATTTTCTCCAACTAGAGAGCAAGGTGTTCATCACTTTCAAAGATTAATCGCCAAATTTCTAAAATAAATAATATCACTAATGAGTAGTACTTTTTTCATGCAAGAAGCTATTAAGGAAGCTTTAAAAGCTGATCCTAACAAAGTATATCCTAATCCATTAGTAGGCTGCGTGATTGTGAAAGATAATATGATTATTGCCAGAGGTTATCACAAAGAGTTTGGTACAAATCATGCAGAGGTAAATGCTATTGAATCTCTTGATTTTCCAGTTAGTAATGCAGATTTATATGTAACATTAGAACCATGTGCACATTTTGGTAAAAATCCACCCTGCGTAAATGCAATTATTGAATCAAAAATGTTTAAAAAAGTAATAATAGCTTCACATGATCCAAATAAAAAGGCAATGGGAGGAATAGAACTATTAAAGAATGCTGGAATCGAAGTTGAAGTAGGAGATTGTGCAAAAGAATCAAAAGAAATTAACCAGCGTTTTTATACTTTTTTTAAAAAGAAAAGACCATATGTGATAATAAAATTTGCAAGAACTCAAGATGGATTTATAGCACGACCTGATGGAAGTTCTAAATGGATTACAGAAGATGATGCAAGAAGAGATGTTCATTTGACTCGATCAGGATGTGATGCAATCTTAGTTGGAAGAAATACTATTGAAATTGATAATCCTTCTCTTGATTCACATGGGTTAGGTAGAGATCCTCAAATTGTAATACTTTCCTCAGATTTAAAATTAAACTCGTTTAAGGTTTCGAAAAATCAACCTTTAATTTTTGGTAAAAAATTGGACAAGAAATCGCCAGAAAATAATATCAAAATTATCCTTGACAATTTATTTCATGAAAATGTACAATCATTACTTGTTGAAGGGGGAGAAAAAACCATCACGTCATTTATCAAAAGTGGATATTTTGACGAGATTCACGAGTATATATCTCCAAAAAAATTTGAAAGTGGGATACCATTTTACAGCGGTGATGATTTCAGTGAAATTCGTTCATCTTTAAAATTGATATCTGAGATATCTTTCAAGAATGATATTAAAAAAGTTTATAGAAAATAATGTTTACAGGATTAGTAGAAGCAAAAGGACGCATAGATTCATTGGAAAAAAATGAGGATGGAATGATTTTACGTTTAAATCATGACAATTCATTTAATGTAGACATAAATGATAGCGTTTCATGTGATGGAGTCTGCCTCACAGTAATATCTAAAGATAAAAATTTTTTTGAAGTACAGTTAGTCAATGAAACTTTAACCAGAACTACTGCTAAAACTTGGAAAGAGAAAGAAGAATTAAATTTAGAAAGAGCATTATTACCATCAACAAGAATGGGCGGACATTTTGTTCAAGGTCACGTTGATGGTATAACAACTATTGAGGGCATTGAACATTTTGACAAATCATCTACATGGACTTTTAGTATGAACAGTGACATAGAAAAATATATTGTTGAAAAAGGTTCTATTGCATTAAATGGCGTGAGCTTAACAGTAGCTAGTAAGCATAAAAATTCATTTGATGTTGCTCTTATTCCTCATACTATTGAATTAACTACTTTTGGTAATTTATCCATCGGAGATAATGTAAATGTAGAAGTAGATATCTTAGGAAAGTACATTGAAAATTTTATAGGTCAAAAAAAATGAAATTTGATAGTATTTCTTCTGCAATTAAAGAAATTAAGGCTGGTGGAATGGTTGTTGTTCTGGACAATGAAGAAAGAGAAAATGAAGGTGATTTAGTTATGGCATCTGATGCTGTCACACCTTCAAATGTTAATTTTATGGCTAAAGAAGGCAGAGGTCTTATCTGTATTTCAGTATCAAAATCTAGATCACAAAAATTAGATTTAGAACCAATGCAGCAAAGAAATACCAGTTTACATGAAACTGCTTTCACCGTAAGCGTTGATGCTGTGAAAGGTACAACCACTGGAATATCTGCTTCAGATAGATGTAAAACTATTAAGACAATAGTTAGCGATAAAACTACTCCAAATGATTTAGCCAGACCGGGCCATATTTTCCCTATCGTTGGTAGAAATGGAGGAGTATTAAGAAGAGCTGGACATACCGAAGCAAGTATGGACCTTGCTCAGCTTGCAGGGTTTTCTAGAAGCGGAGTAATTTGTGAAATTATTGGAGATGATGGTGAAATGCTTAGAGGTCCTGAATTAATGAAATTTGCTAAAAAACATAGCTTAAAGATAATCTCTATAGAAGATCTTATTAGATTTAGAAGAAAAGAAGAAAGTATTATTAAAAAAGTAGAACAAATTAAGCTTCCAACAAAATTTGGTGAATTTGATTTACATATGTACGACGATATTTATAATAATAAAGTTCATTTTGGTCTTACATATGGAGAAATTAATGTCGACAAACCAATTCTGATAAGAGTTCATTCCGAATGTCTCACTGGGGATATTTTTCATTCATTAAGATGTGATTGTGGTAGTCAATTAGACTTTGCGATGAAAAAAATTGTTGATAATGGTTCAGGCATTATTGTTTATTTAAGACAAGAGGGAAGAGGAATTGGTATTAGAAATAAAATAAAGGCTTATAAACTTCAACAAGAGAAAAATTTAGATACTGTTGAAGCTAATAATGCATTAGGTTTCAAGGCCGATTTAAGAGATTATGGAGTTGGCGCTCAAATTCTAAAAGATCTTGGTGCAAAAGAATTAATTGTTATGACAAATAATCCAAAAAAATTAATTGGTTTAGAAGGACATGATTTAAAAATCGCTGATAGAGTATCAGTTAAAATTAAACCATCTGAACATAATGAAGAATATTTGTCAGTTAAGAAAGATAAACTAAACCATATGTTAGATTAATGATTGCAGTAATTACAAGCGAATTTAACAAAGAAATTGTTAATGGCTTACTTGATGGATGTAAAAAGTCTTTAAGAGGTCATGACATTGATATTATTAAAGTGCCTGGAGCGTTTGAATTACCTTCAACTGCAAAACAATGTGTTGACTCCAGTAAATACAAAGCTGTGATTACACTTGGATGTGTAATTAGAGGAGAAACTGATCATTATGATTATATTTGTAAAGCAGTGTCAAATGGTATTATGGATGTTTCTATTGAATCAAATATTCCTGTATTATTTGGTGTTCTTACATGTCAAAACTCTGAATTAGCTTTTGAGAGAAGTAGAGATAATGATTTCAATAAAGGTTTTGAGGTTGGCAATGCTGCCAAAAAGCTGTTAGCATTAGATTTATAAATATCAAATCTTATTTACAGCAAATCTCATTACAATCACAGTAGCAATTCCAATACCAAAACCTGCTGCGTAGTCATTTAAAGCAACGGCGGTTGCTGTGCCTACTCCAATGCTAATTCCAATCGTAGCCACCAGTGATGATTTTTTCATTTTATAGATCCCCAATTTGTCAGGCAAACATTCTATAACATGTATGTACCTACACAAAGTATAATCATTTAATAAAAAATTAGGGATACAGACGATAAGGCGGGAGTTGTTAGGTATTTTGTATTGTTTAAAATTGAGATATAAATACATAGTGTATGAACCAATCAAGGATTTCCCCCGCCCTAACTAACTCATATTGACATTACAATATAAATATAAAAATTTAAAAAAAACAAGAAAAAACCGACTGGTCGGTTTATTTTTTACAAAAACTAACATTTTAGATTACTATTTTGTAGAAAGGGAGCAGCCCGTAGGGGGATCGAACCCCTGTTGCATGGATGAAAACCATGAGTCCTAACCACTAGACGAACGGGCCAAAAACGTAGAAAAATATAGAACTAAGATATTATTATTACAATAGACTTTATTTAAACGTCTAGAGCATCTAAAAGTTGACCATTTTCATGCATTTCAACAGTTATATCACATCCGCCAAGTAATTTTCCACCTACAAATAATTGAGGAAAGGTTGGCCAGCCAGATAACTCTGAAAGTGCTGGTCTCATATCTTCATGTCCAAGAATATTTACATCATAAAAATCTACTCCGTAATGGTCAAGAATACTGACAACAGTTTTCGAAAAACCACAAACAGGAGCTTCTTTAGTTCCTTTCATGAAAAGTACAATCTTATTTTCTTCAATAACTTTTTTAAAATCTTCTTTAAAATTCATGGCTAAATTTATTAATATATTTTACAAATTAAAGGAGTTATTAAACCAATGAGACTTTTTTCATGGAATGTAAACGGAGTAAGAGCTATAGAGAAAAAAGGATTTCTTAATTGGGTTGATATCGTATCTCCAGATATCCTCTGTATTCAAGAAACAAAAGCAAACTTCGACCAATTACCAGAATCGCTTCAGAATATTCATGGATATAATGGATATTGGCATTCTGGAGAGAGAAAAGGTTATAGTGGAGTAGCAACTTTTTGTAAGCATAAACCACTAGATATTCAATATGGTTTAGGCATAGAAAAATATGATAGAGAAGGAAGAGTATTAATTACGGAGTTTGAAAATTTTTTATTATACAATATCTATTTTCCAAATGGTCAAAAAGATGAACATAGATTGCAATATAAGTTAGATTTTTATGATGATCTCTTGGTTATATTGAATGAGCAAGTTGAATCAGGAACAAATGTTATTGTTGCTGGCGATTGGAACACTGCACATTTTCCTATTGATTTAGCGAACCCGAAGGCTAATGAAAAAAATTCTGGCTTTATGCCTGTTGAACGAGCTCAGCTGGATGAATATGTTGAGAATGGTTACGTAGATACCTTTAGATTATTTCATGACGAGCCAGATAGATATTCTTGGTGGACTTACCGTTTTGGAGCCAGACAAAGAAATATTGGATGGAGAATAGATTATTTTTTTGTAAATGAAGGGTTTGTTGATTCAGTAGCTGATGCAGATATTCATGAAGATGTCATGGGTTCTGATCATTGTCCAGTCTCAATTGAA
Source organism: uncultured Fidelibacterota bacterium (assembly GCA_902624275.1). Classification (GTDB taxonomy): domain Bacteria; phylum Fidelibacterota; class Marinisomatia; order Marinisomatales; family Marinisomataceae; genus Marinisoma. The sequence goes on along the minus strand of CACNWW010000001.1, from coordinate 151,098 downwards.
TTAGTTGATAATTTCTAAGATCGAAAAATATAAGCTTGAGGTATGTCCAACTCTTTCTCCATTTAAACTATCTGGAAATTGAACGATCTTCGAGTTTTTAATATCTTTATCATAAGGATCAAAATCATATTTTTTGAATTGTGAATCGAACTCTTTAATATTTCTCCATTGAATAAGTTCATTTTTAAAACCTTCTGAAAATACATCATCGAAGTTATTTAAATTATCTGGACATTTCTTGAATCTTTTCTCAATAGATATTCTGGTAGCCATTGGGACTTTATCAATTTCCATATGAAGAGCTGTAGCTACAATATTATATGTTATATCTGCATTTAATTCAGCATTTAATATTGAAAATAATACTACTGTTCCTCCCATACTATGTCCAACAATTTCCCATTTTTCTATTTCTGAATTGTTAAAGATTAAATCATTTAATTTTTTATTAAAGTCTTTTGCAACAGCACTTGGACAATCATTCCAATCATATTTATAAAAGAAAGTATTGATATCATTTTCAACCAAATAATTAAATGGTTGCACCCATTCATGATGAATACCTACCCAATATGCAGGATAAAATCCATGAATTGCAATTATTCCCATTTTACTATCACTTTTATGGATTACTGACATCCCATTTGATATTTTTTTTAGCTCCCTGTAAGAAGTAAACTTATCATTTGAAAAAGAAAAAGTTAGTAAACAAATAATTCCAAGAATTGTTGTTAGTGTACGATTAAACATTATATATTGTCCAAATTGTTAAAATGAATTTAAAAATACAATTAGTAAATACTAACAAAGAATATGAAGAGATACTCAATATTAGAAAATTGGTTTTTGTTGAAGAACAAAATGTTCCAATAGATATTGAAATTGAATTTGAGGATGAATCTCATCATGTCATTTGTTACAATGATGATTTTCCTGTGGCAACAGGTAGATGGAGAGAAACTAGCTTTGGCATAAAGTTAGAACGATTTGCAGTATTGCATGAATTTAGAGGGACGGGTATCGGTAGAAAAATTGTCAATTTTATTTTATCTCAAATTTCTTCTAATAAAACCATATATTTACATGCACAGGAAGCAGTAGTGGATTTTTATAAAAAATTAGGATTTGAAGTATTGGGTGAACAGTTCTTAGAAGCTGACATTCTTCATTCAAAAATGGTTTATAAGCAGGTCTAATGGAAGAATCATCACTAAAAAGATTATTTAAATTTGTATTGGCTCACTGGCCATTTCTTCTTTTATCAACTTTAGCAGCTTTTTTCTTTGTTATTTTTAATAGTGCATCAATTTGGATTACAGCCACAATGATTAATAATATCTTAATTGATTTCAACGAAATGTTAGTCGAAAATCAACGCCTTTTAAGTTTGAGCGAATTGACTATAAATGATAGACTGAAGTTGTTTTCAAATAGCTTACTTTTAAAAGATACAGCTATAAGCACAGTTTCATCAGTATGTGTAGCACTTATTATAGTTTTCTCAGCAAAAAATATTTCACTTTATATTAAAAATGTCACACTTTCGATTGTTCAATATCGATTAATACGTGATTTAAGAAATAAGCTTTACAGCCATTTCCATTATCTTTCTTTATCTTATTTTAACAAGAATAAGTCTGGAGAATTAACCGCTGTTCTTGTAAATGATATTGATAATATGAGAAACTCATTATCTATTATGTTCCAAAAGTTATTTGTTGAACCAATTAATATTATCATCTTAATGAGCTTATTATTTATTGTAAGTACAAAACTTGCTTTAATTGCACTTTTAATTATACCTGTTAGTGGAATTATAATTTTTGGTATTTCTCATAGTATTCGAAGAAGATCTGCGAGAAGTCAGGCGCAACTAGCAGGAATGACTTCTATGATTTCAGAAACGATTGGTTCTATGAGAATTGTAAAAGCTTTTGCTACAAAAGGTTTTGAAATCAAGAGATTTGCTAAAGAAACCCAAAAGTATTATAAATTAATGTTGAGGAGAGATAGGTTAAGATTTGTTTCTTCTCCTGTTTCTGAAACATTTGGCGCAACTATTGCAGCCTTATTATTATGGGTTGGTGCAAGAGATGTATTAGTTATTGAGTCAATTAGTTCGGAAGATTTTTTAAGATTCATTCTTTTACTTTTTAGTTTATTTCAACCATTAAAAAACTTAACCAATGTTGTAAATGAATTACAAAACGGCTTAGCATCTGCAGATAGAGTATTTACAATAATGGATATTAAATCTGATATACAAGATATCGATAATGCTGCCGAAGTTAATGATTTAAATAATTCATTATCTTTTGATAATGTGTCCTTTTCATATGGAGATGAAAAAGATAAAGTATTAAGTAATATCAATTTTCAAATAAATAAAGGAGAAATTCTTGCATTAGTAGGTCCTAGTGGAGCTGGAAAATCTACTTTAGTAGATTTGATCCCTAGATTCTATGATACTTTAGGTGGTTCAATTAAAATAGATGGAAAAGATATCAAAGAACTTAAGATTAATTCGTTAAGATCTTTGATGGGGATTGTAACTCAAGAGACATTTCTTTTTGATGATAGTGTTAAAGCAAATATTACATATGGAGTTGAAAATATCTCAGATGATAAAATTAAGGATGCAGCAATAGCTGCTAATGCACATGAATTTATTAAAGATCTTCCTGATGGATATAATACTATCATTGGCGAAAGAGGTGTGTCATTATCGGGAGGACAAAAGCAAAGAATTGCTATAGCTAGGGCCATCGTAAAGAATCCTCCTATTTTAATATTAGATGAAGCGACATCGTCATTGGATAGTGAATCTGAGAAATACGTTCAATCAGCGATTGAAAACCTTATGAGTGAAAGAACTGTTTTCGTGATTGCTCATAGACTTTCAACAGTTCATAACGCTAATAAAATACTAGTACTTGAAAATGGTAAAATTGTTCAAGAAGGTAAACATAATGAATTAGTGAATATTGATGGGCTATATAAACAATTACACAAAATGCAATTTCGAACTTAAATTATCATAAGCAATGGGGAAACTAAAAGAACATTTATCTAAAAAAATTCCAGATTGGAGATATAATTATCGTCAACTTCTTGATGAAAAGGGCGATCATGTAACTAGTACTGTTACCATTGATAAAGCTTATTCAGGAATGAAAGGTGTTAAGGGTATGATATGTGACACCTCTTCCGTTACCGCTGATGCTGGTCTTCATGTAAGAGGAAAACATATTCTTGATATAGTTGATTTAAAACCTGAAGAAATTTTATACCTACTTTTAGTTGGTGAGGTGCCTGATAAAGATACATTACTTGATTTACAGCAAGAGCTTAAACAAAGAAGTACAGTTCCTGAATATGTTTGGGATGTTCTTTCTAGTATGCCAAAAGATTCACACCCAATGGCTATGTTTAATACAGCAATTTTATCAATGCAAAAGGAAAGCAAGTTTGCAGAAGCTTATGATTTAGTTATTTCTAAAGGCGATTATTGGGAAAGCACTCTAGAAGATGGTTTAAATATAATTGCTAAATTGCCAGCCATCGGTGCTGCTGTTTATAGACAAAGATTTGATAAAGGGGACAGATTAGAAGCTGGAGATTCAATTGACTGGTCTGAAAATTTCTTACAAATGATGGGTTTAGATTACTCCGACGATATGTTGAAAATGATGCAATTATATTTAATGCTTCATTGTGATCATGAAGGTGGAAACGTAAGTACTTTTAGCGCTTTAACTGTTAATTCTGCTTTATCAGATCCATATTACTCACTGTCCGCTGGTTTAAATGGACTTGCTGGACCTCTGCATGGACTTGCAAATCAAAATAACTTAAAGTTTGTTTTAGATATTATTGAACATTATGAAGGAGTCCCATCCAATGAGCAATTAAAACAATTTTCATGGGATAGGCTCAATTCTGGAAAAGTAATTCCAGGATACGGACATGCAGTGCTTAGATGTCCAGATCCACGATTTACTGCTTTTATGAATTTTGGTAAAGATCACATCAAAAATAGTGATGTATTTGATGTAGTCACTAAGTTATTTGATATTGTTCCTGATGTTCTTAAAGAGCAAGGCAAAGCAAGGAATCCATGGCCAAATGTCGATGCAGCATCTGGCTCTCTTCTTTATCATTACGGCATCAAAGAGTTTCAGTTTTATACTGTCTTATTTAGTATGTCAAGATCTCTTGGAATTGTTTCTCAAATGGTTTTAGCTAGAGCAATGGGAATGCCTTTGACTCGTCCAAAGTCTTTAACGTATGAAGCGTTAAAAGAACTTTAGTAATAAATGCTAAAAAAAGATAAAGTAAAATTTATTATAAAGAAACTTGATGAGCTCTATCCGAGTGTCGATCCCCCATTAAATCATTCAAATAATTTTACATTATTGATTGCTGTTTTGCTTTCAGCTAATTCTACAGATAAGTCAGTAAATAATGTTACGCCTAAGCTTTTCAAAATAGCAGATTCTCCAAAAAAGATGTTAAAATTTGCCTACGAAGATTTATATCAAATAATAAAACCATGTGGCCTTGGTCCAGCAAAAGCGTCAAATATTTTGAAATTATCAAAAATATTACATGAGAATCATCATAGCAACGTTCCTCAGAATTTTGACGATCTTGAAAAACTTCCAGGTGTTGGGCATAAAACTGCATCTGTAGTGATGTCCCAAGCTTTTGGATATCCAGCTTTTGCCGTTGATACTCATGTTCATCGTTGTATGTATAGGTGGGGATTATCTAGTGGAAGAAATGTAGTACAAACTGAAAAAGATGCTAAAAGATTATTTCCAAAGGAAAAATGGAGTAAGTTGCATTTACAAATTATTTTTTATGGAAGAGAATATTGTCCTGCAAGAAATTTTAAAATAATTAACTGTCCAATTACATCTGTTGTTGGAAGAAGGTCATTATTTAAATAAATTAATATATCTATGAAATCAAAAAACACAACTTTTTTAACAAAAGTATTTACGTTTTGCGCTGCACATCAGTATGGAAATAAAAAATGGAGTGAGCAAGAAAATTGGGATGTTTTTGGGAAAGATACTAGAGTTCATGGCCATAACTATACTCTGCATGTAACTGTAACCGGAGATATAAATCCTGATTCTGGTTTTCTTGTAGATTTAGGACATTTAAAAAAAATTGTTAATACACATGTTGTAGATGTTTTAGATCACTCTCAATTTGAGAAAGATATTCCATGGTTTAAGGACAAACAACCTTCAACAGAAGTCTTAGTAGTTTTCATTTGGGAGGAGATTGTAAAACATCTTCAAGGATGTACACTCCACAAAATTCGTATTGAAGAAACTCCAACAATTTATACAGACTACTATGGACCAATCGATGAATGATTTTCAAGAAAGACTATATTTAATTTTTGCTGGAATATTTATTGCTTCACTCGTTGCTTGTAATTTGATATTTCAAAAATTCTTTACCTGGAATTTTTTAGGATTAACTTTTGAATTATCAGTAGGTATTATAGCATATCCGGTAACTTTTTTAGTAACTGATCTTATATCAGAATTGTATGGTAAAAAAAGAGCTAATCAAGTGGTGATTTCAGGGTTTTGCGCGAGTGTCTTTACCACATTATTAATTTTTATATCAATGAATGCTACTGCTGCAGATTGGTCTCCAGTAGATTCCACAACATTTAATAAAGTTTTTGGATTATCTGCACCTGCATTTTTGGCCTCTATGATGGCTTATTTAACTGCTCAGTTTATTGATGTGCGCATTTTTCACTTTTGGAAAAGATTAACTAAGGGAAAACATTTATGGCTAAGGAATAATGCTTCTACTATGTTTTCTCAATTAGTAGATACATCAATGGTACTTATAATACTGTGTTCTGCTGGAGCAATTGGTTGGGAACGATTTGGTAGTTTACTATTGATGGGTTGGTTATTTAAAGTTTTAGTAGCATTGATAGATACACCTATTATTTACTTTTTATTATGGCTTTTGAAAGATAAGATAAGGCCTGCTAGTTATTTGGAGGAAAAATGAACGACGATAAACGAAAAAAATTAGAAGCTAATACAAAGAATTTATTAGAACTCTTAGGGGAAGATTCTTCAAGAGAAGGGTTAATAAATACACCAAAGAGAGTAGCAAAAGCATGGGATTTTTTAACAAAAGGGTATACTGAAAATCTTGATGAATTAATCAATAATGCAATATTTGAAGGTGAATCTAAAGATATGGTTATTGTAAAGAATATTGAGTTTTATAGTCTTTGTGAACATCATATGATACCATTCTATGGAAAAGCCCATATTGGATACATACCAGATGGTAAAATTATAGGACTATCTAAGTTAGCAAGAATTACAGACCTTTTTTCTCAAAGACTTCAAGTACAAGAACGTTTAACAAAACAAATTGCCCAATGCCTTCAAGAAGTATTAAATCCTCGTGGCGTTGCAGTTGTTTTAGAAGGTAAGCATTTCTGTATGTTAAGTAGAGGGGTTCAAAAACAAAATAGTATTGCAACTAGCAGTTCCATGCTCGGAATATTTAGAGAAAAAGAATCTACAAGAAATGAATTCCTAAAATTAATTGAAATGAATAACATTTAGGGCTCTATTGAAAAAATATCAATTAATAATTGTTGGAGGTGGTCCAGGTGGTTATACAGCAGCTTTTAGAGCTGCAGAGCTTGGAATGAGTGTTGCAATTATTGATGATAATGATCTTGGTGGTGTTTGTTTAAATTGGGGATGCATTCCAACTAAATCTCTTTTGAAAAATGCTGAAGTATTTGAATTAATCAATAATGCAATTTCGTATGGTATTGAAGTTGGAAAACCTAAAGTTCATTTTGATAAACTGATTGATAAGACTTTCCAAGCAAAAAAAAGACTATCCAAAGGACTTCACTTTCAAGTTAGAAAACTGGGAATTGATTTTTTTCCTGGTTTTGCAACTTTTATTGATCAACATTCCGTTGAAATTGACGGCAATATTTTACATGGAGATAGATTTATTATCGCAACAGGTTCTAGAGCAAAAACTTTAAACTCTTTAGATAATTCTTCTGCAAATATTTTCACAGCAAAAGATATTTTTTCTCTAAAGAATCTACCAAAAAGTCTAACAATTATTGGTGCAGGAGCAATTGGTATTGAATTTGCTTATTTTTTTAATGCATTTGGAACAAAAATCACACTTTTAGAAGCACAGGAAAATATCTTGCCAAATGAAGATGTGGAAATATCTCAATGGATGCATAAAGTTTTAAAAAGAAAAAAAATAGATATTCAAACTAGTACCTTAGCCAATGAAATAGAGGACGAACATATTTTAGTTTCAATTGGAGTTGAGGGTAATTCAAATGGATTAGGCTTAGAAAGCATTGGAGTTGATTTTGGTGAAAATCAACACATTAAGGTGAATGAAAATGGACAGACCAATATTGATAATATCTATGCTGTTGGTGATGTTACAGGTCCTCCTTGGTTAGCTCATGTGTCTAGTTCAGAAGGATTATATGTTGTAGAATACATTGCAAATCTTAATCCAAAAAAAATTGATTATGATTGTATTCCTGCGTGCACTTATTCAAAACCAGAAATTGGCTCTATAGGTCTTAATCAAAAGGCACTCGATGATAAAGGAGTTAATTATATAATTGCAAAATCATTTTTCAATGCTAATGGAAGAGCTGTAGCTAGCGGTTTAACAGACGGATTTATTAAAATATTAGTATCCGATGATAATTTAATTTTAGGAGCTCACATCATTGGTTCCAATGCCACAGAAATGATTTCTGAATTTAGCTTAGCAATGAGTAATCAATTAACAGTGGAAAATATTTTAAGTTCAGTACATCCACATCCAACTTTTTCTGAAGCAATTTTTGAAACATTGATGCAATTAAAATAAATGCTCACGCAAGTTCAAGATTTAAATAGAAAAAATTATCAGGATACACTTAAAATTCAGGAAAGTTTACGTGACAAAGTTCTTAATAATCCTTCTGAAGATTATTTGATTCTAGTGGAGCATGAACATGTTTATACATTAGGTAAAAATGCTAATTCTAGTAATATACTTACCAAGGCATGCGATATAATACAAACTGATAGAGGTGGTGACGTTACTTATCATGGTCCTGGTCAGTTAGTCGCATATCCTATAATAAACCTTAAAATCAGAAAAATTGGAGTTAAGTCATATGTTAAAAAGATAGAACAATTAATATCTGACACTTTAATGCATTATCGTTTAGAAACGCATGTTCCCGTCAATGAAACTGGGATCTGGGTGAAAGATAAAAAAATTGCAAGCATTGGAATTCATGTATCTAAAGGAGTAACAATACATGGATTAGCTATTAACATAAATACAGATTTATCTTATTTTGAAAACATAATTTCTTGTGGAATTGAAGGAGTAAAAATGACCACTCTTGATAAAGAACTTGGAAAAAAAATTGCTATGAACGATATTAAAAAGCAATTAGTCAGTAATTTTAATATAATTTTTAACAAATGATTGAATCCAGACAGCATAAACCTAAAATAAACATTTCAACGGATAAAAATTTCAAAATCGTTAAGAAAATGATTGAGAAAAATTATCTAAATACAGTTTGTGCTGAAGCAAGATGTCCAAATATTTATGAATGTTGGAATAGAAAAACTGCAACCTTAATGATTTTAGGAGATATTTGTACAAAAGGTTGTGGTTTTTGCTCAGTAAAGTCTGGAAGACCTACTTGGAGTGATCCATTGGAGCCAATAAGAGTTGCTCAAACGGTTAAAAAAATGGGTTTGCGTCATGTTGTAATTACTTCTGTTGATCGAGATGATTTAAAGGAAGATTATGGCTCAACTATTTGGGCTCAAACTATTATAAACACAAAAAAAATGAATCCAGAATGTACAGTTGAAGTTTTGACACCAGATTTTATGGGAAATAAAGATGCAATTAGAACAGTTTTAAAGGCAAAGCCTGATATTTTTAGTCATAATATTGAATGTATTGAAAGAATTAGTAGAAAAGTAAGGCCGCAAGCTGATTGGCAAAGATCTTTAAGTGTTCTTAATGATTCTATAAAATTTGGTTTAAGAACTAAGACAGGATTGATGGTTGGTTTTGGAGAAACAAAGAATGAAGTGAAAGAAACTATGAAACAGATTGTTGATATAGGTGTTCAAATTTTTACGATAGGTCAATATTTACAACCAACAAAAAAACATTTAAAAGTTCAAGAATATGTAGATAAAGCAATATTTGATGAATATAAAGAGTATGGACTTTCAATTGGTTTTAAAGTTATCGAGTCTGGTCCTTTAGTAAGAAGTTCATATCATGCAGATGAACAAGCGAGAATGGTTTTATAATGGTTAAAAGAGCAATTACAATTACTGTGATATTATTTTTTAGTGGATTTATATCATACATTGCAATCAATGGTACTAACGAGATTTATGGAAAAAATGTAGTTCAAAATATAACATATAAACTTCCTGAAAAATGGAATGCACAAATTTCAGATAAGCAGTTTAGACTACTAGAACTTTCTTTAAAAGATGGAGGAGATTTCAGTGTGGTTCTATTTGCAAATATTCAGGGTACCGCTGATCAAAATATTGATAGATGGATCAATCAATTTCAAGTGGAAAATTCAAATATTGAGACAATTAAGGATACTTTAAGTTCTAAGCACATAAGCACTGTAGAACTTTATGGAACCTATGAAGTACCCAACATGGCAAACAGAAACGCTCCTAAAGAGTTAAGATATAATTATGGTTTATTAGGTGGAGTTATAGAATTTGGAAATAGTATTTATTTCGTTAAAGCTGTTGGAGATAATAGCTTAATTAAAGCTAATAAATCTAATTTTAATGAATTTATTTATTCTATTGCATTAAAATAGCATACTTTAATGTCATTATGGCATAGATTTAGCATTATTTTTAAATAATACTACTTAATACAAGAAAGGCATAGTTTTTGCAACTATAATAACATAAATATGGAAAATATAAAACAATATCCAGTAATGCCGTTGAAAAATACGGTTTTATTTCCACAACAAGTTATACCAATTTATGTTGGTAGAGAAAAGTCTTTGAAGTTAATCGAAGATCTTCCAGATGATAATAAATATCTTGTGGTAGTTGCACAGCAAGACGGATCAATTGAAGATCCTAAAGAAGATGATTTATATTCATACGGTACTTTAGCTCTAGTACTTAAAACTTTTGACATGCCAGATAATAGTAAGTCTGCGATTGTTCAAGGTGTAGATAGGGTTAAAATATTGAAATTTAATAAAGGTGAATCGTATTTTACTGCCGATATTGAAAGAATTCAGGAGTCAATAACAACACCTGATGTTCAAATTGAAGCTCTTGCAAAAAATTTAAAAAATTCATTTACAGAACTAATTAAAATTTCTCCAAACTTGAATGAAGAACATGCTGGAATGCTTTCAAATATTGATCGCCCATCAAGATTAGCAGATAGGGCGACTTCTTTATTATCGGTGAAAAATTCTGAGAAACAACAAGTACTTGAAGAACTTGATGTTCGAAAAAGAGTAGAAAATGCAATTAATCTTTTACAGAAAGAAATTCAGCGCATAAAACTTGGAGAAGAAATTCAATCTGAAGTTCAAGATGAAATCTCAAAAACTCAGCGAGAGTATTATTTGAGAGAGCAAATGAAAACTATACAAAAAGAGCTTGGTGAAGATAGTCAAACTGTTGAGTTAGATGAACTTAAAAAGAAGATTGAAGATGTCAAGATGAGTGATGAGGCATCTAAAGTTGCCAATAAAGAGCTTGACCGTTTGGGGAGAATTTCTCCTCAATCTCCAGAATACTCTGTTGCAAGAACTTATTTAGAGTGGTTAACTGAGCTTCCATGGAGTAAATCTAGCAAAGATAATTTAAATGTTAAGGAAGCACAAAAAAGATTAGATCAAGATCATTATGGTCTACCAAAAGTCAAAGAAAGAGTTTTGGAATATCTAGCTGTTAGATCTTTAAAGAAAAAAGTTACTAAAGAAGAAACAGTAAGAGGTCCTATCCTATGTTTTACGGGTCCTCCTGGCGTAGGAAAAACATCTTTAGGAAAATCTATTGCAAAGTCAATGGGTAGAGAATTTGTACGAATATCCTTAGGGGGTGTTCGAGATGAAGCAGAAATTAGAGGACATAGAAGAACTTATATTGGTGCTCTGCCTGGGAGAATTATTCAATCATTAAAGAAGGCAAAAACTAACAATCCTGTATTTATGTTAGATGAAATAGACAAGCTAGGCTCAGACTTTAGAGGGGATCCTTCTTCAGCAATGCTTGAAGTATTAGACCCAGAACAAAATCATGCTTTTAGCGATCATTACCTTGAAGTTGATTTTGATTTAAGCAAGGTAATGTTTATTGCAACTGCAAATTATCCTGATAATATTCCTCCTGCACTTTATGACCGAATGGAAATGATTGATTTTAGAGGTTATATAGATGATGAAAAAGTACAGATTGCTAAAAAACACTTAATACCTAAGCAGGTAAAAGAAAATGGACTTACTCCAAAACAAGTCAAGTTCAATGAGACTGGAATAAAAGAAATTATCTCATCATATACTAGGGAATCTGGAGTTAGAAGTTTAGAAAGAGAAATTTCTAATGTATTACGTAAAGTAGCTGTAGATGTCGTTAATAAAAAACTGAAGACTGCTAGCATTTCTAAAAAATCTGTAAATGAATATCTTGGAATTCCAAAATTTCAATCAGATTTAGCAGAAAGAACTACAAAACCTGGTGTTGTAACTGGAATGGCATGGACCGCTGCTGGTGGGGATATATTATTTATAGAATCTAGCAAGATGAAAGGTAAAGGTGTTTTAACTTTAACAGGTCAGCTTGGAGACGTGATGAAAGAATCTGCATCAGCTGCATTTACATATGTAAAATCGCACACTGATATTTTAAATCTTAAAGATGACTTTGCTGATAAAATGGATATTCATGTTCATTGCCCTGCTGGAGCAATTCCGAAAGATGGACCATCTGCAGGTGTTGGTATGTTTACTTCTCTTGTTTCGTTATTAACGAACAAGCCAGTTAAAAGTAAAGTTGCTATGACAGGAGAAATTACATTAAGAGGAAATGTCTTAGCAATTGGCGGGGTAAAAGAAAAAGTAACTGCGGCACATAGATCTGGCATTAGAACTATTATTTTACCTTATGCGAATAAAAGAGATCTTGAAGAAATTCCTGAACACATCAAAAAAGATTTATCCTTCCATTTTGCGAAAGAAGTGATGGATGTCATAGATGTTGCAATTCCGAATCTTAAAAAATAGTATGATTAAAAAAAGTTGTTAAAAAAAGGCTACAATAAATGTAGCCTTTTTCATTTTTAGCAGGCTGCTACAAAAGCAATAATACTTAATACTCCTAATAGAATCATTGGAGGTATTGGTATTTCATCGCTGAATCCTCTTACTTTATTAAGAACAACAAAGCAAATAGTTGTTACAAGCCCTATCCCGATTGCACAAAGAACAACACTTGCAGCTGCTGGTTCTAAATTTCGAGACATGAATGCTATCAATGCAACTGTTAAGACCATTCCTCCTAGAGCTGATCTAATCGCAGCAGCAGGATTAACTGCTTCTTCATGTAATTCACCCATTGCATTTTCATTAAATTTTTTAGGAGCAATAAACTTAAATAGCCCTAAAAGAGTTAAGGCAACTGCAATGATTGTAAATGCTAAACTTGTTTCCATTTTAATCCCCTTTTTTTGTTTTTAAAACTTTAATAATATAAACAAATTTTTTTGGAATTTCTTGTATTGTACTTTAACTTTTCGACTCGGGCGATTAGCTCAGCTGGTCAGAGCGCCTGCTTTACACGCAGGATGTCGCAGGTTCGAATCCTGCATCGCCCACGGTTTAAGCTATAACTCGAGAAAAAAAAGGACTGTTTCGGCAGTCCTTTTTTATTGAGATTATTTTATTAATGCTTGTTGACACCAACCATTACTATTTGTTATTCCACCTTGACACTTCCAACCTTTTTTTAATAAAGCATTTACTTTATTAATAAATATTAGCATTTCCTCATCTCTTCCTTCTACAACTTTATATTTCATATGTAATCTCCTTTATTTCTATAAATTTAGTGAATTTTTACAAAGTCTTTAGTTCATTCACTTTTACTTTGTTTTTTTAAAGGTTTTTCTATTGGAGATGATTATCCAAAAAATAACATTAATAAGACAAATATGAGTAAGCCCCAACCAAGCATATTAAATAAATTTTTTATTTCTTTTTGAGAGGCTTCAGTATCTAGGGAATCCAGCATCAATAAAACAGGAACTCCAATGAAAAGAATGATTAATAAAAAATCCATAAATCAATCTATTTATATTCAATTAAATTGTCTACTTAATCTCAATGTATTTCACGAAATTAGGGCAACTATGTGGCAACTAATGGATAATAAAGATAGATTTTCGTGCCTGACTTCTTGCTCCTACACGCAGGATGTCGGGAGTTCGAATCTCTCATCGCCCACTTCGTTAGAGATTACATCAGTACGATGACAAGAGGACTACTTTGGTAGTCTTTTTGTTAAAAAAATGTCAGTTTATCGGCAGTTCCATAGTTTTATTAAAAAAACCAAAATTGGTATTTCTTTTTAACTTACCATCGCTTGGAAATAAATGATCATAATTAACTTTTTGCAAGTTAGGTCTTTTACGAGTTCGACTTAAAATTTTCTCAATTGATTCTCTAAGAATTTGACCTTCAGATATATTAGGGTTATCTACTTTGGCAGAAATGAAATGAGGCATTAATATATTTGCACTTAAATTTAGACTATCTCCAAGTTCAAGAGTATATCTTTGATTATTAAATTTGTCATTTTTAACATGGAGTATTTTAGTCAACAGATTTTCAATCATATCATCAGCAATATTTTTAACTTCATTTACAACATCGACACTTTCTCTATCAAACGAATAAAAGTTCTCTTTTTTATGAAAAATTAGATAAGTGGAAAAAATATTTAATCTTTCGTTTCTTGTGAGTGATGTAGAAAATATATTTTCAATCCTATCTATCAAGTCTACTGTACTGTTATGTACTTTGTATCTATCTTCCTCATTAAAAATTTGACTAAACCATCCCATAAAAAAATATAATAAGTATTAATGATAAATCAAATGTTCAGGAACAATCACAAGTAATCTTATTATTGTTTTGTTGTTGCATAGTATTTCACGAAATTAGGGCAACTATGTGGCAACTAATGGATAATAAAGATGAATTTTCGTGCCAGACTTCTTGCTCCTAAACGCGGGATGTCGGGAGTTCGAATCTCTCATCGCCCACAGGACACTTTTTCAAGGAGTAATTAATGGCAAATGAAAAACTATCCCTGGTTTCATTTATTAGTTTTTCTACTGCTCAAGTAATTAATAATAAGATATTTTTTTTGTTGAATTATCAAAGCTAACATCTAAGCCATATATCTTAGTTAATATTTTTTCTTTAAAAACCTCGTCAGGATTGCCAAATGCACAAATTTTACCTTCTTTTATAAATGCTACCTTGTCTGAAAAATGGTAAGCTAAATTTAGATCATGTAAAATTATAAATATTCCAAATCCTTCTAGAGTTTTTTTCTTTAATATATTAATTAACTGGAGTTCATGAGATATATCAAGGTTTGCAGTAGGTTCATCTAACATTATGTACCTAGATTTTGTTTCAAAATCCTTATTATACATTTGAATTAATGTTCTCGCGAAATGAACTTTTCTTTTTTCTCCTCCTGAAAGCTGATTAAAACTTTTATCAAAAAGATGTGATATTTCACATTCCATTCCAACTTTCTTTAATGCATTGTCAAACTTTTCTGTAATAAATTCTTTTCCCTCAAGCCATCCCATCTCAATTACTTCTTTAACACTAAAATCATAAATAATATCCTGACTTTGTGACATTACACTTCTAATTCTTGCACGATCTATAATATTTATATTATCGAGATTTATATTATCAAATAGAACTGATCCTGATTTAGGATTTATATCACCTGATATAATTTTAAGTAAAGTTGATTTACCAGAGCCATTTGGACCTAATAGAGACAGAACCTCATTTTTTTTAATTGTTAATGAAACATCTTTTAAAATTTGTAAATCTTTGATGGAGTAACTTATATTATTTACTTCAATACTCATTTTTTTCTCATCCTAAAAATTAACCAAAGAAAAAAAGGAGATCCTATAGCGCTTGTAATCAGCCCAACTGGTAATTCTGCAGGCTGTATAAGTATCCTTGATAACAAGTCAGCATTTACCATTAAAATAGCTCCAGTTAATGCAGAACATGCCAATAAATAATGATGATTTACTCCTCCAAAAAGTCTTACTAGGTGTGGGACAACTAATCCTACAAATCCAATCATACCAGTTAAAGAAACACTAATACCAACAATAATAGCTGATGACATAATAATATCAAAACGTAGTTTTTTTATATCAACTCCTAATCGATATGCTTCAGGCTCACCTAATTGTAATAAATCAAGCTTCCTTGAAATTTTTAATGTCCAAATTATTGTTGAGAGAATAATTACTATTGCAGGAACTATTAAATTCCATGTAACACCACCAAAACTGCCCATTGTCCAAAAAGTTAATCCTCTCAATTCTGAATCATCACTAATATAGGTCAGTATACCAATACCAACACCTGCTAATGCATTTATCGCAATTCCGGCTAATAGCATATATGTCATGCCTTCAAAGCCAAATCCACGTGTTATAATAAACAAGATTGAAATGACAAATGCAGAACCTAGAATTGCTGATAACGGTAGTAGGTATGGTGTAAAAAGAAAATCTGGAAAAAATTCTGCACTCATAACAATTGAAAAAGCAGCTCCAAGTGCAGCACCAGCAGAAACACCAATTAATCCTGGATCAGCTAGTGGATTTCTAAAAAGACCTTGTAAACATGCACCTGACATTGATAATGCTGCACCAACAACTGCTGCTAAAATAACTCTAGGAAAACGAATATTAACTAAAACTTCTTCTTCTAAGGTTGTAAGCTGACCAGTAAAATATTTTAAAACTGAAAAATCAAAGCTTCCTTTAGATATTCCAACTGTCATTGTTAGAATCAAAACTAAAATTAATACATTAAATATTATTAATTGTTTGAAGCTTATGTATCGAAAAAATCTATCTAAACCATTAAGCATTATTTGCTAATTGTTTTAGCTGCATTTAAAGCACTAAAAATTGTTCTTGTTCCAAAGCCTAGCATTGCCATTCCGTCATCTATAATAAAATTTTTATTTCTTCCAGCCGTTGTTTTTGCAAAAATTGGGTGTTCTGTAATTGTTGCAACCTTTGAATTTTTGTGCATATCTCTTGAGGGAATTAAAATATAGTCTGGATTCATTTCTATAATTGCTTCTGCAGTTACTGCCTTCCAGCCTTCAAAAGAATCAAAAACATTTTTTGCACCAATCATTTCTATGAAACCGTGTCCAGAGGTCTTTGTCCCAGCAACAATTGGAGATGTACCTTGCATACTTAAAATTAACATCACTTTTATGTCTCCCTTTTTGTTTTTGTCAGCTACTTTTTGTAACTGGTTAACTGAAGGCATTATTTTTTTCCTTATAACTCTTTTTACTAGTCTTTGTTCATTAATAATTTTACCGACACAATTAATTTTTTTTATGATTCCATCAGCACTGTGATGTTCTGGAATAATTCTTAAATCAACTGAAGTAGCCATTATTTGTTTGATTACAGATGGTGGGCCCATATCATCTTCCCCAATAACTAAAGATGGTATCATTGATAAAACTCCTTCAGCAGATAAATTTCTAACATATCCAATTGATGGAAAATTTTTTGTTTCTTCTGGATAAACTGAAGTAACATCCAAACCAATTATTTTCTCTTCAGCCTCAATGAAATACATTATTTCTGTAATTGAACCACCAGCAATTATTATACGACTTGGATCTTGCGCAGAAGAGCAATCATTTACTTGCGAAAAAAGAATAGAATGAAAAAATATTAAGTGAAATAAAGTTTTTTTAAAATGACCACTCATAATTAAAAATTTAATGAGATTGAATCTCAATATACAGTGGAATTTAATTTTTATAATGAATTTGTAATAATCTTAAAGATTTAAATCAAGAATCTTTTACAAAACAACTTCAAATCCTTCAAAATTTGGAGGACCTAAGTAAAGATGACCATGCTTACCAGCATTTTTATGTGCTTCTTTAAAAGCTTCAGATTTTGTCCATCTATAAAAGTCTCTTTTGGTTTTCCAGATTGTGTGAGATGCATATAATGTATGATTATCATTTGTGTCTCCTTTTACCAAGTGAAACTCAATGAAACCTGGAACGTCTTTTAGGCTTGATGTCCTATTTTTCCAGATGTTTTCGAATTCTTCGCCTTTATCAATGACAATTTTAAATCTATTCATAGCTATAAACATTTTTTCCATAAAGCAAATTTATCATATATAGTGACGAAACAAAATAATTATCTAAAAAGTACTTGCAAGATACTCGTTTAACATTTGATTAATTAATGGAAGGTGAGTCCTTTGACGCATAAATTATGAATACAAACTGACTACAATTAGTCAATTTGGGTGATTTATAGAGGATATACTTCCTTCTTCATACGTAAAATGTCGGAGGTTCGAATCCTTACTCGCCCACGGTTTAATACAACCAAAGAAAAAAAAGGACTGTTTTGGCTATACTTTTTTTGTAGATTATTTGACTATGAAAAAAATAATATTATATACGTTTTTAGTTTTGATAAGTTCTTCAATTCTATTTTCTCAATGGAAGACCAGATCTGTATCAAATGAAGTTATGAAAGAAGTTCTAATGACTGTAGAAGACTTTAGAGAAGTTTCAGAGCTTAATATGTACTTTGAAGAAGCATATGGATTTGCTGTTTTTCCAAGTATTAAAAAAGCAGGATTTGGTATTGGAGGAGCAAGAGGAAAAGGTCAAGTTTTTGCTAAAGAAAGACTAATTGGGGACTCCACTGTTACTCAAATAAATCTAGGAATAAATTTAGGTGTTCAATCATATCAAGAAATAATTTTTTTTAGGGAAAAAGTTGACTTGGATCGTTTTACATCAGGTAATTTTGAATTAGGTGCACAAGCCTCAGCTGTTGCAATTAATACTGGTGTTGCTGCGGAAGTTGAATATAGTAATGGAGTTGCTATATTTACTAAAGCAATTGGTGGTTTAATGGTCGAAGCTTCTATTGGTGGTCAAAAATTCTCATTTAGTCCTGTAATAGAAAATTAAAAAAATATCAGTTTATCGGCAGCCCAAGACAAAAATAAAATAAATTATATGAAACTCATACCAATTATTTATCTTTTATTTCAAACTATTATTTTTTCACAAAATGTTACAATGGTAGATCCGTCAAATAATATTGGAATTGATAAATGGGGAATAGTAAATGATGGTGTAATGGGAGGTATTTCAAATTCTAATATTTATCTTAATGAATCAAATAATATCATTTTTGCAGGTAATGTTTCTTTAAAAAATAATGGAGGATTTGCTTCCATAAGAAAAGGATTTGATGGCAACCAGTTAAAAGACACTTCAACATTCTTACTCAGAGTAAAAGGTGATGGTAATATTTATAAATTTCGCCTGACAATGAAAGGAAGTTATGCAAATTATTCTTCCGATTTTAAAACCATTAGAGATCAATGGATAGATATTGAAATCCCAGTTGAAAATTTTAAACCTTACTATTTTGGTAGAAGTATTAGAGCTCCTAAACTTAAAGTGCATAAAGTAAATTCTATGGGTATTCTTATTTCTGATAAGCAAGAAGGAAATTTTGCATTAGAGATTGAACATATAAAAGCTTTTTAATTAAATTATTTTTAATGGGGAAGCTTATCTATAGACTTATCTTTTTTATTTTTATTTCAATCATACTTTCTTGCTCTGGTGGTAGCGCAACACAGTCTGTTGAAGATGTTGGAGATGTTACTCCTGGAGAAAATTCTGGAGGTGGTTCAGGTGGAATAAATACTGAACCTGTAGCGAGCTTTACTGTTTCCTCATATAGTGGAGAAGCTCCTGTTGATATTACCTTTACAAGCACATCTACTGGAGAAGTGAATTCTTGGTTATGGAATGTAGATGATGATAGTGATATCGAAAGTACATATTACTCTTTCACTCATACTTATAATAATCCAGGAACATATGATATTACATTAACAGTCATCGGCCCTGGTGGTCAGAACGTTCATACTGAAAATAATTTAATATCAATTACAGAACCTGATGTATCAACCGAAACTGGATTATTAAGTGAAACCATGACTTATGATAGCGAAACAAGAGAATATCTAATCTATATTCCTTCTTCATATGATCCCAATTCTCCAACTCCAATCCTCTTTGCCTTTCATGGATTTGGTGGATATAGTCAATACTTTATTAATACTGCAGATTTTAGATCCTTGGCTGATCAGTTTAATTTTATTGCAGTTTATCCACAAGGCTTAGTTTGTAATGACGAAACAACATGGAATACACATCCTCCTGGAGGTGATAATAAGTGTAGTCAAGATGATATAGGATTTTTTGCTGCTCTGCTGTATGAACTTTCTGGCAATTATAATATTGATTCATCAAAAGTATTTTTAACAGGATATTCAAATGGAGCTGATTTTTCTTATTCAATGGCATGCTATCAAAGCTCATTAGTTACAGCTATAGCACCTGTTTCGGGTTTAATGCCAATGAATGATTCCAGTGAATGTCAACCAAGTCATGCAACTTCACTAATGATATTTAATGGTACCAATGATTTCTCAAGACCTTACAATGGAATTGCAGGTTATATGATGGGAGTTGACCAAACTGTTGCCTATTGGTCACAGTATAATAATACTGATTCTTCTCCGCAAACAAACTTTGAAGGGCAAATTGAAAATTATACTTATTTAAATGGTGATAATGATACAATTGTCGATCTCTTTAAAATTGTAAATGGTGATCATGATTGGTTTAATTTGTCTTACAATGGGAATTCCATGGAAGAAATAATGTGGAATTTTTTTTCTAGCAACTAAAACCACAAATAATGCCTTTACAATAAAAAAATGATATATTGTATTTATGGATAAAACCGCAATTATTGCTTTAGGGGGTAATGCTCTTTCAAATAAGAGTCAAGCTGGTACTGTTAAAGATCAGTTTAGTAATACCAGAAAATCATTAACTGAAATCATTAAGTTTTTAAAAGAAGATTATAATATCTGTATTACTCATGGTAATGGTCCGCAGGTTGGAGATGAGCTATTAAGAATGGATTTAACTCAAGATGAAGTTTCTCCACTACCATTAGGAGTTTGTGTAGCTGGTACACAAGGTACTATAGGTTATATGATTCAACAAACTTTTCAAAATATTTTAAACCAAGAAAAAATTGACAAAGAAGTAGTGACATTGGTAACTCAGGTGGTTGTTGATCCCAAGCATCCTTCATTGAAAAATCCAACAAAATTTGTTGGAAAGCGTTTTTCAAAACAAGAAGCAGAAAAAAGAGCAAAAAATATGGGATGGATTGTAAAAGAACAAGATCCTGGAGAATGGAGAAGAGTAGTACCGTCTCCAGATCCAGATTTCGTAATGCATGGCATAAGTATTAGAACGCTTGTTCATGCTGGAATTGTTGTTCTAGCTGCAGGGGGTGGAGGTATCCCAGTTTTTGTTAATAAGAATGGAAATTTTAATGGCATAGATGCTGTTATTGATAAAGATTTAACTGCTGCAAAGCTTGGAAGAGTGATTCGTGCAGATGAATACTATATTGTTACTGATATTGACCAAGTGTATTTACACTATGGAACTAAAAATCAATCTCCAATAGATCAAATGACAGATCAAGAAGCAAAAAAATACCAAGAAGAAGGTCATTTTCAGCAAGGAAGTATGTGGCCAAAAATTCGCTCTGCTATTCACTTTCTAAAACATTATGGGAAAAAAGTAATTATTACAAATATTGATAATTTACAGGACGCAATTGACGGTAAAGCTGGCACAACTATTGTAAAAGAATAATGGATTTATTTTCTGCTAATCAGTTGATGTGGACAGCTTTTATTATTGGGAATAGCGCACCATTATTATTTATTACATTACGCAAGACAAAAAAAATTTCAAGAGAAATTTTTAATCTATATTTTTTGGGGGTATTTGTAGGTCTAAGCTGGGAAATTCCTTTTGCCTTAGCAGGAAAATCATTTCACTTAATTTTAATTAATTGGCCAATTGATCTTCCCCTTGTTAGAAATATTACTTATTCATTTATTGATGGTTTAATTTTTATTGTTGGAATTTTTTTAGTCAAAGTTTTTTTAAAGAACCAAGACTTTCTTTACAGATTTAATTCAACGGCTTTATTTATTATGATTATTTGGGGAAGTTTTTCTGAATTTTTAGTCGACCTAAATGGGAATGGTAAACTTTGGCTGTTTATAGAAAATTGGTATAACCCAGTATTTTTAACTATTAATGGAAATGGTTTGACTGTCATTCCTCAATTAATTTGGTTTGTAGCTCCAATTATTTATTATTTTTTTATTTTAAAATTTCAATCAAAGATTTTATAGAAAATCATTCTGGCTTAATAGCAGTATAAATATTGACAACACCAAGAGATAAATATTTTATTTTTATATTTTCAAAACCTGATTTTTCTAAAATCATCTGAAATTCTTTACCATGTGGAAAATGTTCAGCTGATGTTGATAGATATTGATATGCTTGTTGATTTTTTGCAATCATTTTTCCCAAAATAGGAACAATGAGCTTTGTATATAAAAAATATCCAAATCGAAATATAAAAAAGGAAGGTACAGCAGTTTCAAGGATGATTAATTTTTTTCCAGGTTTTAAAACACGTTTAATTTCACGTAATCCCTTATTTAAATCTTCAAAATTTCTAACCCCAAAACCTACTGTTGCTACATCAAAAGTATTATCTTCAAAACTCATATTTTCCGCATCCTCTAATTGAAATTGAATATTCAGTTCTTCTGTTATTTTTTTATTTGCTATGTCTAACATCATTGAGGCATTATCTACTCCAATGACCTCAACATTGTCATTTGCAAAATACAATGCTATATCTCCAGTTCCTGTTGCGATATCAATTATTTTATTTGGGCTATCTTGCATAGAAAGATCATATACTACTTTTCTCCAATTCTTGTCCATGTTTAATGTCATTATCTTATTGATTTGATCATATCTCGATGATATATCATTAAACATATCTTTTATTTGAAGTTTCTTAGAATCTTGTTTTGAATTATAAGGTTTGATCATTTGAAAAGATAAAAAGAAGGGCCGGTAATTCACTAGACCTTTTTAAATGTTTATGATTAAAGTATTTATTCCTATTTTTTTGTATGAATAATCTCTCTAATCAATTTTTTTACTCAAAAAAAGAAGATAAGTTAAATGTAATTTCTCACGGTTTTGGGTTTATACTAAGTCTTATAGGATTAATTTTTTTATTGAAAAAAGGACTTCAAGATTTTGACATAACCCGTTTTTTAAGCTTCATCATTTATGGACTAAGTTTATCTACAATGTATATTGCCTCAACGTTGTATCACAATTCAAAAACTCCACAAGAACGTTATGATTCTAGGCTTTTTGATATGATATCAATTTATTTATTGATTGCAGGTTCATACACACCATTTACTCTAACTGTTTTAATAAACGATGGAGGTTTAACGCTTTTTATATTGATATGGCTTATAGCTATTTTTGGTATAATTTGGAAAATATTTACTGTTGGAAAATATAATCTAGTTTCTGTTATACTGTATATGTTTATGGGAGGTCTTTGGTTATTTTTTATTGATGCTTTTATAAATGAAATTCCCCCAAATGCATTGAAGTGGATCTATGCATCATGTTTAACCTATCTCATTGGTGTCTTTTTTTATTTGGCAGATTCCAAAGTAAAATACAACCATTTTATTTGGCATATTTTTGTTCTTTTTGCAAGTGCTTTTCATTACATCGCAATTTACTTTTATATTTAAATAATCTAACTTTATTAAAATGAAAAAATATTCAGTACCAAAAAATTTTATATCTTCCGTTGGAAATGATAATCTTGATACATACCAATCCTTAAGAAAAAGTTCTAAGGAAGATTCAGATTCGTATTGGGCATCAGTAGCGAAAAGAATTGATTGGTTTGAAGAATGGACATCTATTAATAATACCGATTACTCGAAAGCTCACATAGAGTGGTTTTCAAATGGTAAGTTAAACGCATCATATAATTGTATCGATAGACATATTGAAAATGGACTTGGAGAAAAAGCAGCACTTATTTGGCAATCTAATGACCCAACTATTTCAAAAAATGTATCTTATAATGAATTACTAGAAAAAGTTTCTTTGTTTTCTAATGGATTAAAGCGTGCTGGAATTAGTAAAGGAGATAGAGTTTGTATTTACATGCAAATGATCCCCGAAGCCATCGTTGCTATGCTTGCATGTGCCAGAATCGGAGCCGTGCACTCAGTAGTATTTGGAGCATTTTCAAGTGATGCTTTAAAAAACAGAATTAATGATTCTGAATGTAAGCTACTTATTACGCAGGATAATGGAGTGCGAGGATCAAAATTTGATATTCCTATGAAAGAAAATGCAGATAAAATTGCAGATGAATGTCCTTCTTTAAAAACAGTTGTCATGGTTGAACGTTCTGGAAATGCCATGTTTATGAAAGAAGGTAGAGATTTAACGTGGAATCAATTTATAGATGGTTGTTCAAGTGAATGTCCTGCTGAAGTGATGGATGCAGAAGATCCATTATTTATTTTATATACTTCTGGATCAACTGGAAAGCCAAAAGGTGTTATGCATACTACTGGTGGATACCTTGTTTATGCATCACACACACATGAATTAGTATTTG
This sequence comes from uncultured Fidelibacterota bacterium, assembly GCA_902624275.1. Classification (GTDB taxonomy): domain Bacteria; phylum Fidelibacterota; class Marinisomatia; order Marinisomatales; family Marinisomataceae; genus Marinisoma. Next base: position 127,023 of record CACNWW010000001.1, on the reverse strand, counting down.
ATTATCATAAGGATGATATCTACTGGTGTACTGCTGATATTGGATGGATAACAGGTCATTCATACATTGTGTATGGTCCTTTATCAAATGCAGTAACCCAAGTAATATTTGAAGGAGTTCCTAATTATCCAGACTTTGGTAGATTTTGGCAAATTGTTGAACAGCATAAAGTAAATGTATTTTATACAGCTCCTACTGCACTACGAGCTTTAATGAAAGAAGGAGATGATTGGGTAACAAAGTATGACTTATCTACTTTGAAAGTTCTAGGTACGGTTGGGGAGCCTATTAAATCACCAGAATGGCATTGGTATTTTAATGTTATTGGTAATGAAGAATGTCCAATAGTCGATACATGGTGGCAAACAGAGACTGGGGGAATTTTGATGTCCCCAATTCCTGGATGTGTTCCAACAAAACCAGGATCAGCCACATTACCATTACCAGGTATTATTCCAGCAATTTTAGATGAAGATGGAAATGAAATTGAAGAAAGAAATACTACTGGCTATTTAGTAATGACTCAATCGTGGCCAGGACAAATGAGAACTGTATATGGCGATCATCAGCGGTTCATCGATACGTATTTTTCTCAAGCACCAGGTAATTATTTTACTGGAGATGGAGCTTATATAGATGATGACGGTTATTTTTGGATTACTGGAAGAGTGGATGATGTTTTGAATGTTTCTGGACACAGAATTGGTACAGCTGAAGTAGAAGGAGCTATAGGTGCTGCAAGTGGTGTAGCAGAAGCTGCAGTAATTGGATATAATCATGAAATTAAAGGTGAAGGGATTTATGCTTTTGTTACATTGATGACAGGCGTTGAACCTTCAGATAATATTGAACAAGATATTTTAAATACCGTGACTAAAATTATTGGACCTCATGCAAAACCAAGTGTTATTCAATTCTGTTCAGGTCTTCCAAAAACAAGATCTGGAAAAATAATGAGAAGAATTTTAAAGAAAATTGCCCAAAATGAAACTGACGACTTGGGTGACATTTCAACACTCGCAGATCCAAGTGTTATAGATAGTTTATTACAGAAGTGAAAAAACTCTTAAGTTTTATAAATATCCCCCTAAAGTAAATGTTATTTTTTAATAGGACCTGGAAAAAATATATTTGTTGATTGTTGATACGCCTTATAGCTGGGCCTTTTTTGAGCTGAAAAATATTCAGATGGAATAGCTCCAGTGAGATATACTAACGTTAGATACATAATTCTTGAAGTATATAATAAAGCAATACCAATCATAATCCATAACCATAGTGCTTCCGAATCAAATAATGAAATGTAAGAGGGAATAGAAGCAATAATTAATCCATTCCATACCATCCATTCGGCAAAATAATTAGGATGTCTTGTATATTTCCAAAGTCCAATATCGCAAACCATATTTTTCTTATTTTGACTTTTCATTTCTTTTAAAAATTTCAGTTTTTGATAGTCTGCTACTGTTTCAAATACTAATGAAAGAACAAAAATTGTAAATCCAATAATTTCAGGAGTTGATAATTGGGTTAAAGGTGATACTGAAATAAGAAATATTGGAATTGCTAAAAATGAAGCATTGGCAAGTCCTTGACTTAATGCTTCTACTTGCATTGCTAAACCTATATTGGTTTTATTAGATTTTTCCCAACGTATTTTTTGATATTCATAGCGCGGAAACTCTTTTTTTAATAGTCCCATACTCCACATTTTTAATGCGCCTAATCCCATTCTAACGCCTATTAATAAATAAGCAGAGATTATGAAAATTTTTGAAAAAGTTATTGTATCACTAAGACAATAAGTGATTATTCCAATTAATGCCACTCCCCAAGGCCACCCAATATCGACATATGACATTCTTTTTGTCTTCCATATTGGAATACATACTACAAAAAAAAATAAAGTTAGCTGAGCAACACCATTAATTAGTGTAATAGAATATAAATTGTTTGATTTAATTAGCAAAATCAAGCAAGCAATAAATGGTATAAATGGTTTAAAATATTTCATTAGCTAAACGTTTTATTGGCTTAATATGGTTTCTCGAAGTTTTCTTGCTCCTTCAATTATCCTAAGTGTAGGCCTGCTGAATAATCCATCTGAGTCAAATGCAAAAACTTTATTATTTTTGAAAGGAGGTAAATTATTTATTCTTTTATCTTTAATTACTTCTTGTGCATGAACTTTATTTTCTTCTTCACTATAACCACAACATATAATTGCAATGATATCAGGATTACTTTTAATGATTTCATCAACACTAATAACTCTTGATTGATCACCGGGTTGGCCAATTGCAGATACAAAACCTGCCATTTCTATTTGTTCAGGAACCCAATGTCCAGCCGAAAAATATGGATCAATCCATTCCAAACATAAAACGCGATGATTAAATTTTTCCATTGATATCATTTCAATTCTTTTAGCAATTGCGTCTTCTACAATCTTTTGTGACCTATCTTTTTGATTTAGATTTTTTCCAAGCGTTAAGACATCCTCACAAATATCATTAAAAGATCTTCCATTCAAGGAAATTATTTTTGTAGATAATGGTAGTGTGCATAATTGACCTTTTAAAAGAACTTCAACCTGATGACTAGATATTGCACAAACTTCGCAAACACCTTGAGTGACTATAATATCAGGTTTTAATTGATTGATTTTTTCAATATTGACTTCGTATAAAGGTAAGTTATCATCAACTTTTTTTCTTACTGAATCATCAATCTCTTTTTGTGATTTATTACTATCAATATTTGAAGAAGTAACTATATTAATTTTTTTAAGACTCTTTGGATAATTACATTCATGGCTAACTCCAACAAGATTTTTTTCTAATCCTAAATCACATATAATTTCGCTGGCACTTGGAACTAGGCTAACAATTTTCATATTATTTTTGATCTTTTGATTTGAATCTAGTTGATATAGAAGTTTGTTTATGTTTTGTTTTTCTACCAGAAACCCTTTTTCTCCATCTTTCAAACGAAGATCTTTTTAGATTTGTTCTCATAATTTTTCGCACTCCGTTTTCTTTGAGTCCAAATTGATATTCTATTGCTTCAAAAGGAGTACGGTCTTCCCATGCCATTTCGATAATTCTGTCAATATCTTGAGGCTTAATATCCAAATCCACCACCATGACACATTAATATCTGTCCAGTGACATAGTTGGATTCAGGAATACAGAACATGTATATTGCCCCAGCAGCTTCTTGAGGAGTTCCAGGTCTACCTAATGGAATCATGGTCTTAGCTGATTGAAATACAGCAGAATTCACACCAACTTTGATTTTATTTCCTTCAATATCAATGAGGGATTCTTCTTTTTCAGCATCTGTATCAGTTAAGCGAGTTTTAATAAGTCCAAATCCTACAGCGTTGACGTTAACATTGTATCGTCCCCATTCTTTTGCCATGGTTTTCGCCATTCCTACAACTCCAGCTTTTGCTGTAGCATAATTTATTTGTCCAGCATTTCCAAACATACCAGATGTAGAAGAGATATTTACCACTTTTCTAAAGTTGGTAATCCCATTTTCTTTTTCTTCTAAAAATAGTCTTTTAATGTGAGGTTGTGCAGCTCTAAGAATCTTAAATGGAGCAGTAAGGTGACATTCTAAAATTGCATCCCACTGTTTATTATCCATTTTTTGGATGACATTATCCCAAGTGTATCCGGCATTATTTACAATGATGTCAATTCCATCGAATGTTGTTAGAGCAGTGTTAATAAATCGTTCTGCAAAGTCATCATCTGTCACACTGCCATTGCAAGCAACTGCTTTTCCTCCAATATCATTTATATCAGATACAGTTTGATTTGCAGGATCTGAATCTAAATCATTTACTACAACGCGAGCACCGTCCTTTGCTAACATTAAAGCTAACTCTTTTCCAATTCCCCTTCCAGAACCCGTAATTAGTGCAACCTTTCCTTCTAATTTTTTTTTCATAAAGTTTCCTTTTTTAGTAATCAATTTTACTATTTTTTTTAATTTTTTGCTCTATTAGTTTTTAAAGTTAGTACATTGACATTTGTATAAGTAAAGTGTACTTTACACTTTAACAATATTATGGGGAAATAATGATTAACAATAAAGGTCTTATAGCAACACTCGTTTTAGCAGTTCTATCCACACTTTATCTCGGAAGCGTTTGGAATGATTTTTTTGGTACATTAAGTGTAAATGTATCCATGGATCGTCAGCAGGCAATTAAAGCTGCTTCAGATGCTTCAAAGCAATTTGAAATTTTAGATGATTCATTTGAGCAAGCATCTATATATAACTTTGATGATTCGTTAAGAAATTTTGTTGAGTTAAAACAAGGTGGTAAGGAAAAATTTCAAGATATTATCGATAATGATGTTTATTCACCCTATAATTGGATGGTCCGTTCCTACAAAGAAGGTGAGATTATTGAAGCTATGTTTCAATTTAAGCCTGATGGAAGCCCGAATGGATATAGAATTAAAATTCCAGAGGATTATGATTCAGATAATCTAGATGAAGAAGACGCCTTAGCATTAGTTGAACAAAACATTAATAATCAGTGGTCTGGTAATTTTAGTGATTACAATCTTATAGAATCCTCATTTAAGGAAATGCCAAATGGAAGAATAGATCACTCCTTTCTTTTTGAACATAATCTTCAAGATATTGGTGAAGCAAAATATAGATTACGAGCAACAGTATCCGGTTCAATAATAAACTCTGTAAGTCCTTTTGCATTCGTGCCTGAATCATTTAAAAGAGAATTTGCTAACATAAGATCTGATAATGATACAATTGCTATTTTTGCTAATTTTGCTTTTTTAGGAGTTTACTTGTTAGGTATAGGTGTAACTTCGCTAATTATATTTTATAGAAATGGTTGGTTAAGATGGAAAAAGTCAGTTTTAGCAGCTGCTTTTGTAGCTCTTTTTTCAAATGTTCTTTTAAATCTTAATTTCTATCCTACTATATGGATGGCCTATGATACTGCCTCCTCAAAATCTCAATTTTTATCTGAACAATTATTAGGTATGGTAGCCAATGGAATTATTATGTTTTTTATGTTAGCTGCATCATTTATTACTGCAGAGTCATTGACAAGAAGAGCATTTCCTAAACATATTCAAATTTGGAAGACATGGACTTCCAATGTTGCAAACTCAAAGCGTGTGTTAAATGATACTATTTTTGCTTACTTAATTGTTCCAATAAAGCTGGCTATTGTAGGAGCATTTTATATCTTAATGGAAAAAAATTTTGGATTCTGGTCTCCAGCTTCATCATCTTTTGATCCAAATTATTTAGCATCTATTTTTCCATGGTATACTGGTTTAGCTATATCTTTACAAGCTGGTTTTTGGGAAGAAATGTTATTTAGAGCAGTTCCAATCGCTGCAGGAGTTTTAATAGGTCAAAGATATAATATGCGCTTTACAGGGTTAATGGTAGCCATGGTTATTCAGGCATTAATTTTTGGGGCAGGACATGCTAATTACCCTGCACAACCATCATACGCTCGAGTTGTTGAATTATTTTTACCATCTATTGTGGTTTATGGTATGATTTATCTCCGATTGGGTGTTGTCTTTGGAGCTATTACTCACTACGTATACGATGTTGTATTATTTTCTTTACCAATCTGGTATTCTTCGGGATATATGTTTGATAAGCTTATGACTATCATTGGTGGATTAATTCCCTTGCTTGTTATCGTATACTTTAGAATGAAACATCAGAAATGGTCTGATGTAGACTCTTCATCATTAAATGAAGGTTTTGTACCAACACCACCAATGAAAAAAACTTCAGAAGAGAAAGAAGTCGTTAATACAGTTCCAACCTCTTCTAATGTTTTAAACCCAAAAATTGTTGGATTAGCTTTACTATTTGTTATTGGAATTTTCGGCACCTTTAAGCTGTCGAATGTAGAAGTTGCTGTTAACTCTCCATCAATTGATAAAGAAGAGGCAATTTCAATAGCGAATCAATTCTTATCAGATAACGATATCACATTACCAGACGGATATAATGCCTATGCATTTGATGATAGCTCATATCCTGCATCCTCATTTATTTGGGAGGAGCTTGGGCAACAGACTTATTCATCGTTACTAGGAACTTATGTATTAGGTCCTAGATGGAAAGTAAGGTTTGCAAAATTTGATGGGCCAGTAGAATCACGTGTAAGAGAAGTAATGGTATCCATGGATTTTGACGGAAATATACTGAGATTTAATAACAGGTTTCCAGAAGCAGAAAAAGGCAAGCAGCTAAGCAGAGAAGAAGCACAAGTAATTGCTGAAAATGCTTTACTTAAATATTTAGGACTGAATATATCTGCTGTGACTCTTACTAGCGCCCAAGAATCACAAAAGCCTAATAGATTAGATTGGACATTTACTTTTACAGATAATAATGAGTTGGATTATGAGGGTGCTAAGCTTCAAAATATTATCTCTATATCTGGTGATCAGATATCTGGATTCACGAAGTTTGTTTTTGTTCCTGAAGATTGGGCTAGAATGAAACGAGATCGCGAAGGCTTATCAGGTATTGTTGGAACTTTATTTACTGTTCCTGGCGCAATCTTTGTAATAGGATTATTACTAATGAGGTCCTTTAAGTTATTAATGGATCGAAAGATTAATATTAGAAAAGGTCTAATTTTTGGATCATTTGCTATTTTTGGAATTCTTAGTGTCTTTAATGATTCATCATTCCTTAATACCATGCCAACGAATCAACCAATTGAAAATTTGATGACTACATACTACATATCTTCAATAGGTGGTGCATTAATTGCTCTTGGACTGATTAATATATTATTGTATGGAACCCTCAATAAACTTGTACAGCCTTCGATAAACAATATCAAAATGAAAGATGCAATTCTTGGAGGAATAGTTGTAGCATTAACCATGATTGCTTCATTAGTATTAGCTGGTTCTTTTCAGCTAAATTTAAATCCTAATTTTGCAAGTTTTAATCTTACTTCATATTACCCTATTTATGATACATTAAATGCATATACGTTTTTTGGACCTATTGCATTTAATATTTTTCTTGCAGCGATTTTGTATGATATCACAAAAGGGTGGAGCAATGATATAAAAGGTAACTTAATTGCTTATATATTAGTTGTTGCAGTATTTACAAGTGACATAGGGTTTCAATATGATATAGCAAGCTCTATAATGATTGCACTGCTTTATGGAGCCTTAATTTTTGCAATTTTTAAATTTATTATTAAAAATAACTATGCAATGATTCCATTTTATACATTATTTATGAGATTTTATGATAGATTTGCTGCTACTGATTTTGGCGCAGTATCATCTTATTCAAATGAATTATTATTTCTGGGATTATCATTAATTTTAGCATCTTTTGTAATGGTTTCTTTGACAAAGAAACTATTTAATATGAATGTAAAAGGATAAAATATATTATATTCCTTGAATGTCTTATTTTAAAGGAAAAACAGTCATAGTAACTGGTGCTTCTTCAGGAATTGGAGAAGCAACAGCAAAAGAGTTTTTATCACAAGGCGCTAAAGTAATTTTAGTATCTAGAAGTGAGTCAAAAATGCAGGATTCATTTAAAGACTTTAATCAAGATTCTTACTCAATTTATCCATTCGATCTAACAAATTTAGATGATATCCATTCTTTTGTAAAAATATTAATTGAAAAAGAAGGTCCTATTGATATTTTATTCAATAATGCTGGTGTAAGTCAATTTGGAAATTTTGAGGATAGTGATTTATCAGTCTTAGATAAAATAATGGAGCTAGACTTCTTTTCTGTTGTTCAATTAACGAAATCAATTTTACCTCATATGGTAGCTAACAAATCTGGTCATATTGTAACAAATACTAGTGTTGCAGGATTAGTCGGATCAAGAAATAGGTCATTTTATTCTTCAGCTAAATTTGCTTTACACGGTTTTTTTGATAGTATTAGATCTGAAATAATACATCATAATGTACATGTTACATTAATTGCTCCAGGCAGAGTAGCAACTGATGTTGGTAAAAATGCATTAACTGCTAGCGGTGAACCCTACGGTAGAGATGACAGAGGACATCAAAAGGGTTTGACATCTCTTGAGGCAGCTAAGAGAATTCTTAATGCAATTAAAAGTAAAAAAAGAGAAGCTGTAATTGCAAAGTGGAATGATATAGCATGGTTAGCTGTTTATATAAGAAAATTTTCTCCTTCCTTATATTTTTTCTTGGCAAGAAGAATAATAGCATGATTTTTTATGAAATATAGCATACTAGAAGACCCTCGTTATAGACATATTGCTGAACCAAAATCAATATTATTTCAAATTTTTTCATTTATTTTTGATTTATATGCCAATACAGTTTTAACATTTTACACTCCTGTTAAAGTCATTGGAAGAGAAAATATCCCTAGGGACCAACCATTTATTTTTGTAAGTAATCACAACAGTCATATGGACATTGCAATTTTGGCATATGCCACAAGAATGGGCTATGAAAAATTTGGTTTTTTGGCTGCGAAAGATTATTGGTTTGACAATAAATCAAGAAGAATCTTTTTTAAAAACTTAATTAACCTTATTCCGATAAGTCGAAAACAAAGTCCTGATTCTTTAGATTTAGAAGATACTATTACACTCTCAAAAGCATTTATGAATCTTGGAAATAATATAATTATTTTTCCAGAAGGTTCTAGAGGTGTAGCTGGGAAAATGCAAAGATTTAGAAAGGGTGCAGTAAAATTATCAATGGGATTAGATGTGCCTATCCTACCAGCTGCAATTATTGGATCAGATAAAGCATGGCCAAAAGGCGAGAAATGGATGCAGTCCGTAAATATTACGGTCAAAATTTTACCAAAAGTTGATCCTCCTAAAACTAAAAAGCTTTCTGAGTTAGCTTATAATAAAGTTCTTTCAAAATTAACAAAAGAACTTGAAGTGAGCATCACAAAGACAATAAAAGAGTTAGAAGTTGATTCTAATTCTGTGTGATTGTAATAATCGTACCAGAAACCGAGGCATTATAACTTGTTAAAGACATCGAGGCGGGTCCTGAAATTACATTACCATTTGTGTTAAAAACTGAACCATGACCCCCACCTTGAAGACTACATGGTAAAGTATTATTTGAACTGTTATAGTTTACAGTAAAACCTGCATGAGTACAGTTTCTAGATAGAGCTCTAACAATACCTTCACTAATTCTTAAAACTATAATTCCTCTTGAATCAAATGTGTTGCTAGAACTTAATGCTACACCGTTTCCAGGATTTTGTAAAGTTTGGTAAATTTTTGACGTATCAATGGTTATTGTTTTAGTTCCAGCATTATAATTATATCCAGAATCTCCAGTACCACCACCAGTATCTCCACCACCAGTATCTCCACCACCAGTATCTCCACCACCAGTATTTCCACCGCCAGTATCATCATTATCAGACGAAGTTGGAGAACTACCACCGCATGCTTCAAGTATGAATGCAGTTCCACCAATTAATGTTATAGCAGAGGCTTTTCTAATGAATTCTCTTCTTGATGAGTTAATGATTTCTCTATCGAAACAATTACAATCGCATGTGTTTGATTTTTTAGTCTTTTCTGTCATGTTCTTTTTTCTGTCATAAAAGAATATATAATTTAATAAAAAAAAATTATTTTAATAATTAGTAAAAAGTTATTTGTAACTTATTTAATACATATGATAAATAAGCTATTTAATTCAGTCTTAATAACATTTTTTTTCTTTAATTTAGTTTACGGTCAATCAATTGTAACAAAAGAATATGAAGAAAATAGATTTAAACCTCCTGAAATAGGTTTACCAGAAAACATGCCATTCATGAAGTCTTTAATTTGGGGAGAAAGGGGTGCATTTAGAAAATTAAATATTGGTCCAGAAACTAGAATTGAAGAGTTAAAATTGCGTAGAAAAATGCTTCAAGCACATCAATGGTTAGGTATAATCACTTTAGCTGGATTGGCTTATCAATATGATGTTGGAAAAAAATTGTATGATGATACAGAGGGTGTTTATTGGGAATCACATTATGATAAGCATAAAGCAATGGGCTATTTTTCCTATATGACATATATGGCAACAGCCTCAATGTCTTTTTTTTCTCCTCCTGCTCGAAAATATGATAACAATATGAATTCAATAAAATTTCATAGGAGAATGGCAGCTCTGCATTTTACTGCAATGATGGCTCAGCCTTTCTTAGCAAAAAAAGCAGTTGAAAATGGCAAACGATATAACGAATTAATGGATGCCCATTTAAAAGCAGGAACAATAGCATTTTTTGCTCTAAGCTTAGATGCGTTAGGAATTACTTTTTTTAAATGAAAAAGTTTATCCTTATTTTGTTTGTTCAATGCCTTTTTGCCCAATCTCTTGTCGAGTTTGATTTAAATAAAAGTTTCATTTCATATGAAGGGAAGCATCCAGCTCATAATTGGACTGGAACCTCAAAAGATATACAAGGAACTTTTGAAATTAATATGCAAGATTTAACTAAATCAAAGGTAGACTTATACGTCCCTGTATTTAGTTTTGATAGTAAAAATGCAAATCGTGATTCAAATATGCTGGATGTAGTTGAAGAGTACTACTATCCATATGTTAGATTTACTTCGTCAAAAATAAGCAAAGTTGAAAACGAATTTAACGTAAATGGAGATCTTAGTTTTCATGGCATAACAAAAGAATTCACTATTCCAGTTGAGCTAAATCAAGATAATGAAAGTATTATTGTTACATCGGATTTCTCAATTTTACTTACTGATTTTAAAATTAAAAGACCAGCTTTACTTACAATAAAAATGCGAGATAGAATTGACATACAATTTTATCTTGAAGGAATTATTAAATAAATATAAGGTTTATTTATTTTTATCAATCTGAGCCTTTCTGATTGATCCAGCTATAGTCAATGCAGCCGAAATAATAATTAAATTTTTGAAAATATATTGACCTTCTAAAGTCAAACCTATAGGAAAATATGTAAAACAAACTTCAGGTAGTAAAACTAGGGGCAAAAACGTTCCAGGCATTTGAAAGATTAAGAGTAATAGCGATAAACGTATCATTGGCTTGTATAGCATTGTTAATCCTATCAAGACTTCCCACCAACCTAAAAAAATTACAAAACCGGATTTATTTTCGAACCAATATACAGTATTAGCAACTAACTCCTGAGCTGGAGATATTTCAAAAGTCTTAAGAAGGCCAAACCAAATGAAAATTAGAGCAACTGAATAACGTAAAAAAATAATACCAAAATGATTCATTTTTTCAGTTAATAAGATATCAAGTTTTTTAATGTCGATATTTTGGAACATTTTTTAAATGATTTTTAGCCAAAAAGATAAAAAGTTTTGTTCGGAACCATTACAAAAAGGAAGAAAAGTAAATGCAAAGCAATAATCGCCCCAAAAATTGTAAGTAATTGTAAAGTATTTTTATCCATATTACACCTTAAATAAGCGTTTAAATATAGTAATTTCTGGAAATAAAATATGAACTCTTTTTTGATAATCTCTATAATGAGGTCTCGTTCTTAATATTTTAATTTCAATCCATGGAATGCTTGCGTACCAGAACATTGCTGTCATAGTGATCGGAGCTAACAACAGATAGTTAAGACCTGAAAATGAATATCCAAAAACAAAGATTCCCCACCAAAACATAATTTCACCATAATAATTTGGATGTCTGGAATAGCTCCATAAACCTGTTTCGATTATGTCTGTTCCACTAGGGTGAATTTTTCGAAAAGCATGTAATTGCTTATCACTAATTATTTCTAATACTACCCCAATTATACATAATCCAAAACCTAAGAAAATTGTCCAGTTATAACTTTGTGAAAAATCTTGTGCCATTGGCATACAGCAGAAAAAAACTATGAAAGTAGGAAAGAAATGAATACCACCAAGATTACCTATGATTTCAAATGAATTTCCGAGATTGTTTCTCATATCAATATATCGCCAATCTTCATGGTGTAATCCATCCCAAGTTTTCATCCAGTTGTATGTCAGCCTTAATGACCAAAAAAGAACAGCTATCATAAGAAGTAAAGAAGGAGTGTTAATTACATAATTATTTTTAGCAAACCAAAAGAATGCAATAAATGGAGGAATAACTGACCAGTATGGATCATAAAAAGAAGAATTTTTATAGTAAACACTAAATGAGTAAATAACAAATGTTGCAATGATATCAGCTATCAGAATTTGTAATGTCGATGAAAAATGAGAAGAAAATTGTAAAGATATAAAGCCTAGAATTACTGCAATGATATATGCAGTGAGAACCGTTAACAGACCTTTAGTTTTTATTGTCATTGATTAGTGATTTCAATTCAATTTTTTCAAAAGATAAATAAATGTATCCAAAAATAACAGTATACATTAAGAATACAGAGTGTAAAATAATGGCAGCAGTTTGAGATTGATCAATTTCAATTCCATATAAAGAAAGAAAATAAATGACAGCTAGATGATATGTTCCAATTGCAGCTGGCGCTATTGGCAAAGAGGTTACAATGCTAGTAATAATCGTAATCCCAAAATATTGTTGAAGAGGTAAATCTATATTTACAGATTTTAATAATGTGTACATGTACGTAACAAATAAGAACCATAGCAGAATAGAAATACCACCGAGCTTAATCTTATTTTTAGATACTAATAAATATCCATCCAGAAAATTTTTTGTAATTGAAAAATGTTTTTGCATTTTATTAGCCAGAGAGTTATTACCAAAAATGATGAATGTAGTAATAATGTATAATAGTAAAATTCCAATCGAGAATTCTAGACCCAAGACATTGTTAAACCCAAAAAGAATTAAAAAAATACTGAAAAATCCAACAATCCATAAGTCAATAATTTTTTCAGCTACCAAGCTTCCAACAAGAAAACTAAACTTTACATTATTTGAGTTATTGGATAAAAGTTTCGCTCGTGCTAAATCACCAGCTCTAAATGGAAGTATGTTATTTAAAAAATAACCAATATGAGTTGTAGATATATATTTTTGTATTTCGAGATCTTTTGGTGAATCTAATAAAATCTTCCATCTTAAAGATCTTAGAATGAATGTTAGAAAGGTCATTATAAATGCTGCAAAAATATAAATCAAATTTGCATTAGATAAAGCACGATAAATATCTTCTATATTTACTTGATTAAATGCAAAGTAGAGACATAGCGTAGCTATGCAGAAGGAAAGAATTTTTTTCAAGGATCTTGTTTATCTCTTTGGAATTCCCAATTTACGATTCTTCTTTTCATCTTCTCTCCATTTTCATCAAGATGCTCATTTGTTTCCATTGGGCTTTGATATTCGAGTGGAACATTTTTGTCTACTTGGCAATTACTCATTAGTCCTAGCATAGCAATAAGCATTATACTTGCAATAATGGTCGGAAAATGTTTACCCATTTAATTTAAAGTCTTTAAAAAAGTTTGTTTTAGATGCTAGATATATGATTTCTATTAATCCAAAAAGTTGCATAAATCCACACAATAAAAACCATACTTTGTGATCATTTCTTGCTGCAAACCATAAAGCTAGCAAAGTAAATACAGCTTCCCAAAGTGATATGCCAACTAGCAGTGCTGGATTAGCTAAAACTGTCTCCGAAAATTTAGTTATTACTTCCATAAAATTCTCCTTACGGGTTAAATATGATAGAGACTAAAAAAACAAATAAAATCACTCCACCAAAAATACCCCAATAGTATAATCCAAATTCCATATAATATATTAAATATTATTATCTGAGTTGAAAAGTATTATATTTTCGCATGGAAAAGAGAACTCCTGATAATACAAAAATAATGATTTATACAACATCTTGGTGTGGTCCTTGTAAAATGGCAAAAAAGCTGTTAAGGGATAAAGGATTTAATTTTCAAGAAATTGATATCGAAGAACATAATATTTCAAGGGAAAAGATGGCTTCGATGTCAAAAGGACTTACAGTGCCACAAATAATAATAAATGATTTACCAATAGGTGGATTTGAAGATTTAATTCAATTATTTAATACCAAAGCTTTTAAGTAGAATTATTTCCAAAGTTTTAAAATTTTATTATTGAAATTTTTTTCAGGATTCTCTATCATCTCAATCATTAAATCATTCGGATCATTATAAAGCTCTTTCTTCTGTTTTCCATATCTAATCCAATGTTCAATGTTTTCATTAGTAAATTCCGAACATACAGATGCATGTTGAAGTTTTTTTAATGTTTTTGCGTTGTGTTCTTGCTCAGGCTGACCTAAAAGAGGTTTGCAAAGAATTTTTTTACCTAAGTAAATAGCCTCAGCTGGTAATTGAAACCCAGCATTAGTTAATAAGCCGTTGCAAGCAATTAAATCTTCTTTAAAGTATTTATTTGAAAAAGGTTTTAATGTAACATTACCAATTTGAAGTTCTTTATTAAGTGAAGAATAGTAAATGAACTCACTACTTTTAATAGTATTTAAAATTGAAATCATTTGATCTTGATCTTCCCAAGGTAGATAAACAAGGAAAGTATTTTTTATTGTTGGTACAGAATCTTGATTTTTCAAACCTTTTTCAATAAATGGAGGGAGTATAGATTGATTGAAATGGTAAAAATGGGAAGAAATTGTACTATTTATAGGTGTATAAAATCTTAAAAAAAGTAAACTAGCAAGTTTCATTTTGAATGATTTAGGTATTTTTTTTAAAAAAGAATATTGATGTCCAATTCCAATACAATGAATTCCTAATTTCCTTGCTGCATAGGCTGATATCGGTTCAAAGTCGGTAACAACCACATCATATTCTTTTTTAATTTTAAAAATATCCCTAACAAATTGAATTAGGTCAATATTTAGTAAAGTTTTGAAAACATTCAATTTTCCCTTTCTAAAAACAAAGGTAAAGCCTTGTTTAATAATGTATGGTCTAAATTCTTCAAGATCAAAAAAGTCATTAACATCTCTACCACTAAAGAGAACCGTAACATTGTGACCCCGTTTTTTTAATTCTGATATTGTGATTCTTGAACGAGATATATGGCCATTTCCAGTTGCATTAACTCCATAGAGTATATTCATATTTTAATTTATGATTTTGTGTAAGTAATTTGAATGTATTTAGCTTTTAGACAAAATTTTTCTAAGAATTGTACTTGAGGTATGAGTGGTGTATGGAAAATAGATTATTTCAACTCCTAATTGAGAAAATTCTTTTTCAATTTGATTCCATTGATCAGTACCTTTCCAATCATCTCCAACAAACATTTTATCAAATTTTAAATTATTCCAAGCTTCCATTTTGTCATAACTAGTTTGAGGAACTACTTCATCAACATATTTTACTGCCTCAACCAAATCCATTCGTTCTTGAAATGGTATGAAAGGTTTTTGATTCTTAGCTGATTCACATAGTTCATCAGTGGTAACACCTACAATTAGGTGATCACATTCTAATCTTGCTCTTTTAAGAATGTTGAGGTGTCCTATGTGGAATAGGTCAAATACTCCTGTAGTATATCCAATTTTTTTCATTTTATTTTGTTGTGTTTCTCAAAAAATCTGAGCTTTATATACTAGCAATTTTCTAATAAAAAAGTGACAATTCTTTTACTAGAATTTCCGTCAAGAATTCCTGCAAGTTTTTCAATATATTCTTTAGCATTATTAGATGATGTAAAACTAGAATCTAAAATATTGTTAGCTTTTATAATCATTTCATTATATGAATTTGCTGGTTCAGCTATTTGACCATAATCATCATAGTCTTTATCCATCCTCGCTTTAAATCTATAGGAAAAAATTCCTTTATAATTCCACCTAAGTTTTAAGAAAGCACACCATAACACCGGTTTATTAAGTGCAGCAAACTCAATGATTGCACTAGAAGCATCGCTAATCATTAAGTCGGCAGATTTCAAGAAAGGTAAGAGTGAATAATCATTTACTTTTGCTAAATAAGTGTTATCAAATGATTCCCAATGATAAAGCAATTCTCTTTGTTTTAGATATTTTTTCTTGCTTATCGAAAAAAAATGTGGTTTAATCATAATATTATAATTTTTTAAATCTGCGGGAAAATTTTTTGAAAAGCGCTCGATGCTGCTTGGATAAAAAGTAGGTGCATACAAAATTGTTTTTTTATTATAGTCTAAACCAAGACTTGGAAAATCAATCCCATTTTCTTCTCCATTAATAATTGGATCCATTTTACAAAAACCAACATTTTGAAACTTATCTTCAGGATACATTTCGCAAAGCCTTTTATAGCGATATTCACTTTCAACAAATCTAACAGATGTGGGTGTATCTGATTTTGAGTAATAACTCTTTTTAGGGCCTACACCGTGTCCAAGTTGTGCTGTTTTACTATAAGAATGAATCTTATCTAATTCGGGGAATGTATTACCTAGAAATATCCAATGAGGTTTTTCTGTTAAGTAAAATTTAAGTGCATGATTTTTATTTTGAACCCAAATAGCAGGCAAGCATTCATCTTTTATAATTTTTTTAATTACGTCATCAAATTTTCCATTGTGAAAAATAAATTTTGATTCAAAAACATTTTCTTTTAGCATTTGTTTATATATTGGCAAGTATTGAGGCAAGTAGTATAGTTCTTGAACATCAAAAAATATTTTTAGTTTCTTATCCATATTGTCCCGTAGATTTAAAATACTGCTTTAAAATTAAAAGCTGAATTAATCTCTCTTGTTTTACATTCTTAAATTGTTTTACAAATTTATTTGCATTATCAATAATTTCAAGACACTTATCATGTTTATTTTTATAAAATTCAATTTTTTTCTCTGCATCAGAAAAATCATCTTTGACTTTTATGTAATGCACTCCATCTTCAAGCTTTCCTTCCATAAACCAGCTTTCATACTTTGGTTTAGGCATTACACAAACTGAGTTTGAACTCATTGCCCAATGAAGATTTGTAGAAATACATTTTCCTTCGAGACAGAAAATAAATTTGTACTCGAGCTGATCCTTTATTGACATAAAATTTTTCATCCAGGGTACGTCTTGTTTTGGATCAGTTTGTCCGATATCAAATAAAGGAGTCCTATAAAAATTTTTCACAAAATATTTACGAAAAGAATTATTGCCTACATCTCCTCTCCATACAGCTTGATTTTTTTTATTTTCAAATTTTTTAGTATCATTTATAAAATGAAAAAGCTTTACTTGATTTAACTTTAGTAAAATAGAATTTTTGTTATATGAATCAATAGGTCTTGATTTAACAAATGTTGGATATGGGGGATGTTCCTTAGCAATAGAACTGTCAACATAATCTTTTTTTGAATAGATAAAGTCTACTTTATTCTTCTTATTAAAAAACTGTAATAAAATGTAAAAATCTATAAAATGTGAATTCTGTTTATTTTTAAAAAATTGATTACAAAATAATTCAGATAAATTTTTTCCTTTATTCGAAACTCTAAAGCTTGAGGTTTTTTTAAAATAATACCTTACTCTTGATTGAATATTTTCTTCTTGAAAGCTATTATTTAATATATTTTTTAATCTCAATCTGGAAATAATGCTAGGGAAAAAATATACTATAGGTGTATGGTAAAGATAATATAAAAGTTTTCGTCTGTTAGCGTTTGAACTTTTAAGATTTTGCATTAATTAATTCCAAAATCAGTTTTAGTAATCTTTGTTTCAAGTGTCGATTTTCTTATTAATCTATTTTTTTTAACTGCATCTTTATTTTTATAGGGTCTTTTATGATAAAGATGAAGTACAGTTGCTCTATTTCTTATTTGTATAGATTTAATACCATTATTATTTAGTCTATACCCAAGCTCACAATCAAGACCTCCATATTCCATTCGTTCATCAAATCCTCTTGCTTCGATAATATCAGATCTCCATGCAGAAGAATTATTGCCATTAAAAGTTGCTTTAGTTGGAGTTAATTGATCTAAAAAACGTGCTAAAAATTGATTTTTGACTAGCTTAAAATAGTTTTTTCCGATTGGTTGACCTTTTTTTAAAAGATACTTTTTACTAAAGCAGATTTGAGATTTTATATCTTCTGTTGTTAATAAGTTGGATACTTTTTCTGTAATAGGAAAATGACCACCAGAAAGAAAATAATCTTTTTGAGCTAGTCTGGAGTGTGTTTCTAAAAAATGGGAATCAGGAATGCAATCACCATCTGAAAAAACCAAATAATGATTTGAGGATTTCATTATTGCAGCATTTAATATTTTACATTTTCTGAACCCATTGTCTTCGTGCCAAACATGATAAATTTTTTGGGGAATTAAGTGTTTAAACTTCTCAATCATTCTTTGAGTTTCATTTGTAGACCCATCATCTGCAATAATGATTTCAAAATCATTAAAAGTTTGAAAACAGTACCCAGTAAGCACTTTTTCTAAAAAATGAGGCTTATTGTATGTTGATATGATAACAGATATTGATGGCATCGAATAAATTATTTAGAGGCAATCTTATAAGCCATTTTTTTTTAAATTAAATCTACATGAGTGAAAAGATTAAAAAACAATGCATCGTATTGCTAAGTGGTGGTCTTGATTCTGCTACTGTTTTAAATATTGCTTTAGAAAATTATGATGTGACAGCACTTGTATTTGATTATGGACAAAGGCATAAGTTTGAAATTTCAGCAGCAAAGAAAATTGCTGAAATAGCAGATATACAGATTAAATTAATTTCAATTGATTTAGGCCAATTTGGAAATTCTGCTCTTACAGATAATATCGAAGTGCCTAAGAATCAAAAAATTGGAAAAGAAATTCCTATAACATATGTTCCAGTAAGAAATACAATTTTTCTTTCATATGCGCTAGCTTATGCTGAAGTAAATAATATTTTTGATATCTTTATTGGTGTAAATGCATTGGATTATAGCGGATATCCTGATTGTAGACCTGAGTTTATAGAAGCTTTTGAAACGATGGCAAATAAGGGAACTAAATTTGCTCAGGGAAATAAAAAAATTAAAATCCACACTCCATTAATTGATTTAACAAAAGCGGAAATAATTCTTAAAGGGGAAAAACTGAATGTTGATTATAAGATAACTCATTCATGTTATGATCCCTCAATTGATGGATTATCCTGTGGAGAGTGTGATGCTTGCCTTCTGAGAAAGGAAGGTTTTGCTTCTGCTGGAATAAACGATCCAACAAATTATATATGAGTTACTCTGTAAAAGAAATTTATTTAACTCTCCAAGGAGAAGGCTTTCATTCAGGAAAGCAAGCTGTATTTTGCAGATTTTCTGGTTGTAATCTTTGGAATGGATTAGAAAAAAATAAAGAAAAAGCTATATGCAATTTTTGTGATACTGATTTTGTTGGAACGGACGGAATAAATGGTGCGAAATATTCTAGCGCTGAACAATTAGCAAATAAAATTGATGAATTATGGCAAAAAGACCTTAATGAAAAATTTGTTGTTTTTACGGGTGGAGAGCCTTTATTGCAGTTAAATAAAGTATTGATTGATATTCTTCATAATAAAAATTTTAAAATTGCTGTCGAAACCAATGGAACGATAATTCCACCTGAGAATTTAGATTGGATATGTGTAAGTCCTAAAAAAGGAGCTGAACTTAATCTTGATTACGGAAATGAGTTAAAATTGGTTTATCCTCAGGAGGGTTTAAACCCTGAACAGTTTAAAAATTATGATTTCGATCACTTCTTTCTTCAGCCAATGGATGGAAAAAATTTACAAAGAAATATCTTGCAAAGTGTATCTTACTGTATCGAAAATCCCCTATGGCGTTTAAGCTTACAAACACATAAAATAATGGGTATAGATTGATATGTTTAGATTAAAAAGAAAATATGAATTCCATGCTGCAAGAAAATTAACTTCTTTGCGAGAAAATCATCCATGCGGAGAGCTTCATGGTCATACATTTACTGTCACCCTTAAGGTTTCAGGAAACCAACTTACTGATGAAGGATGGATTATGGATTTTTATGATATTGATAAATTGTTTAAGGAAAAAGTCCATAAAACTCTTGATCATAAATATCTTAATGATGTTGAAGGTCTTTCAAATCCAACAACTGAACATGTTGCAATGTGGATTTGGAACAAGTTAGCAAAAAATCTAAAAGGCTTGTCTTCAGTATCAGTTAGTGAAGGAAATAGCTATGGATGCAAATATTCTGGAGAAAGAAATGCCTAAAGCAGATGGAAAAGAATTTAGTTTTTTAAGTGAAGACCATATTAATTCATCATACCTTGAAACCTTTAATTTTGATAGTAACAATCAGTACATAAAAACTACCACAAGAGAATTTAGTGCAGTTTGTCCATTTAGTGGCCTTCCTGATTTGGCAGATGTAATAATTGAATATTATCCTGAAGGTGGAAAGTGCGTCGAGTTAAAATCGTTAAAATATTATTTTGTCAGTTTTAGAAATGTTGGTATTTATCAAGAAGCAGCAACTAGAAGAATTCATGATGATTTAAAATCATTATTAAAAACATCCAGGTTAAAAATAACAACTATTTATAATACCAGAGGTGGTTTTGATACCACATGCATCGAGGGAGAGCTGTAATATGAATTACTTTCAAAGATTACAAAAAGCTATATTTTTAGATATTGCTTTTTATGAAGAGGTTGAAAAAGATAAAAAGTTTACTGATCAAGCAATGATGACAGTTGCGTTAGTTTCTGTAGTTCAAGGTTTCATGATTGCAGGATTTGCTCCAATTGCATTGGTTCAAGGTATTTTAGGCAGTCTCGTCAGATTTATTATATGGGCGTTTTTTATCGCTTTTGTAGGAACAAGAATTTTGCCAGAACCAGAAACTGAATCTAACACTGGAGAGCTAATAAGAACATTAGGGTTTGCCTATGCACCTGGGTTGCTTGTAGTATTAAAAGTGTTACCCTTTATTTCTAATTTGATTGATCCTATTGTAACAATCATGCAACTTGCTGCAATGACTATTGCTGTAAGACAAGCTCTTGATTTTAATAGCACTGTGAGAGCTGTTGGAGTTTGTATAGTTGCGTTTATTTTAATGATTGTAGCTTTAACATTGTTCATTGGCTTTACTGCATTTTTTGTTGGGGTGGCTGAAAATGCTGTTGCACCCACTACACCATTAATGGAAACATAAATTTTGATTGAGTTAGTTGATTATTCGGAGGAAATGTTTGATTTTGTCCTTGAATCAAATAACATTAATAAACCACAAGTCGGTTTTTTAAAAGATGGCAGACTAGAATTACTAATAAATCAAGCAAACTATTTTAAGGTTGCTATGTTTAATAATGAGCTTGCAGGATTTTTGCTTTGTTTGCCTCAAGATAAAAAATATGATAGTTTAAATTATCAATGGGTAACAAAAAGGTTTTCTAACTTTGTTTACATTGATCGAATATCAATACTTCCAAAATTTCAAAATAAAAAAATTGGATCCGCTCTCTATACGGACTTAATCTTTTTTTCTACTCTGGAGGGGTATGATACTGTATTGTGTGAAGTAAATATAATGCCGCCAAACCCAGGTTCAATTAGATTTCATAAAAAGTTTGATTTTGAAGAATGTGGTTCGCAATTTACAGAAAGCGGAACTTTGGATAGCTATGATTATTCTGTGGAAGTTCAATTTTTGAAAAGAGATTTAAAATAAGAAAGGATTTTTATGAGCAACTTTTGGCATGATTTATTATTTCCACTATATTTTTTTATAGTATTTATTGCCGCACATATTGCGTTATATATAATGATTTTTAAGGGAGATAAATCAAAGTGAATAAAAAACAAAAAATTGCAAAACGTAAGCAAAAGAAAAGACGATTAAAGCTCAAAAAAAGAAAAGCAGAACTGCTTAAAAATAAAAAAGTTGTAGAAAAAAAGATTAAAGCAGCACCAAGAAAGAAAGCAGAACTTAAGAAAAAAGTAGAGTCTAAAAAGAAAGCTGCGCCAAAGAAGAAAGCAGCACCAAAAAAGAAAGCCGCACCAAAAAAGAAAGCTGCAACTAAGAAAAAAACTACAACGAACAAAGATAAAGAATAACAAGTTGATATTGGATGTTTCAATCAAATTCTACTTTTGGAATTTATAGTACATCGCTTAAAGTATTATTTCATTATAAAAGATATTTATTTTTTATTTTATTTCTCACTTTTTATCCTGTTTTAATTATAACAAATAGAATTTTTCTATTTTTAGATTACATTTTAGTACCTGACTTTGAAAAAGCGAAAGTAAAAGCTCCTATATTCATTATGGGTGTAAATAGAAGCGGTACAACGTTTTTTCATAACCTTATAGCTAAATCAAATCAGTTTTCAACTTCCAAAACTTGGGATTTGATTATACCGTCTTTATCATTGAGAAAATTCCTTTCAATTTTGTCATATGCTTTAACATATTTTAAAATTGATCAAATCGAAAAAAAAAATAAAGGTCATCAAGTAAAGCTTGATAATATTGAAGAAGATGAAATGCTTCTTTTCATTCATAAGCTTGATTCACTGTGGGTATCCAATCATTTTATACCATGGTTAAAATTTGATCCAAATTCAAAAGAATTTATGAAACATGTATATAGAGATAATTCTAAAAATGAAAATAGAAATATTAGATCAATGTTATTTTGTAAAGATTTTTTTCAAAGACAGGCATATTTAAATAAAAACAAATCTCATTTATCAAAATCAAACCCTTTTATTTTTAAAATTGATTCAATCTTAAAAGTTTTCCCTGATGCAAAATTCGTTTTTTTAGTTAGGGATCCATTAGAAACAATTCCATCATACTTCTCTCTTCAAGAAAATGTAAAATTTGGTAATCTTCTTTCAGTTGATGAAATGAAGCTACTTAGGAAAGAAACTTATGCTGAAATAATTGAATGGTATAAAGAAACTGAAAAAGTAAAATCAAAGCTATATAAAAAACAATTCATAACATTAACTTATCCACAGATTACTGGTGATTTGGAAAATAGTATTAGTTTCTTTTATAAGTTTATCGGGAAAAAAATGACTAAAAAATTTCAAAAACAAGTTTCAGATTTTGCAGGAAAAAAATATACAAAAAAGCATCAAAATAAGACCATTGAAGATTATGGATTTACCAAAAAACAAATTTTAAGTGATTTTGATTTTGTATATCAAAAATACTTTGTATAATTTTTCTAATGAAATTATCCAACTTTATTTTCGCAATTATATTGTTATTAACGACTCAGCTTAATGCTCATTGTCAAATACCTTGTGGAGTTTATGACGATGCGATGAGAGTAAAAATGATTGAAGAGCACACCCTTACAATTTTAAAATCTATGAATTATATATCATCTAATCAGTCTGATCTTGAAAAGCAAAATCAAGTTACAAGATGGATTATAAATAAGGAGGAGCATGCTCAAGAAATTCAAAATATTGTAAGTGAGTATTTTTTAACTCAAAGGATAAAGTTAAAAAGTGATTCAAAAGAAAATATAGATTTGTATCATGCACAATTAGCTTCATTACATAATATTTTGTTAGATGCCATGAAGTGTAAACAAACGCTTAATACTAATAATACTACATCTTTATTAGAAAATTTGAACAAATTTGTTAATTTGTATTTTGATGAACACGGTAAAAAACATTTAAAGGATTTGAATTGAAAAAGAATTTATTTCTAGTAGTATTATTTATTGCGATAATATTTTTTGGAAGGGTATTACCACATCCATACAATTTTACCCCATTAATAGCAGTAACGTTATTATCTAGTTATGCTCTATCAAATAAACTCTTGGCCATTACATTACCTATTTTTGGATTTTGGTTGAGTGATTTGTTTATGAATAATTTTATTTATGCAGGATATTATAAAGATTTTACAGTATTTAATTCAGGAATGATCTGGACCTACGGAGCTGTTGTATTAGTTGCACTTTTGGGTAATTCATTTTTAGATAAAATTTCATCTGGTAAAGTTGCTTTAGCCAGCTTATCAGGTTCTACAATTTTTTATCTTATTTCAAATTTTGGTGTTTGGGCATTTAGCCCAATGTATGCAAAAACGCTAGTTGGACTAATTCAATGTTATTCATTAGCCTTGCCCTTTTACGGTACTTCATTGATAGGTGATTTGATTTATTGTGGAATATTATTTGGGTCTTATCAACTATTTTTTTCTAATAATCTAAGTTTTTTAACTTCTCAAAGCGAAAATTAAAAGATTTTATTTCATTGGTATTACTTAAATAACTAATTATATTGCTCCATAAATTTTTTATTAACTAACAAAGAGAAACAAATGAGTGACAAAGAAAAAGGTACTGTAAAGTTCTTTAATGACAAAAAAGGTTACGGATTCATTACAAAAGAAGATGGAACGGACGTTTTTGTACATTTCTCTAGCATCGTGTCTGAAAATGACTTTAAAACACTTAAGCAAGACCAAGCGGTTGAGTTTGAGGTTGAATCTGATGATAGAGGGGACAAAGCAGTCAATGTATCAGCTGTATAGTTAGTTAGTAATTCCATATCATATTTATTATTTTAGCTTTAGAGAAATGCCTCAGTAGCTCAATGGTAGAGCAGTGGCCTCTTAAGCCATTGGTTGTAGGTTCGAGTCCTTCCTGGGGTACAAAAATCATATGAACATTCAGAATAAAAATATTGTTATCACTGGTGCGGCTAATGGGATTGGTCATGCTCTAGCAAAGCGTATGTCAGAGGAGTCTCCACAATCAATTTCATTGATTGATATCAAATCATCTTTGAAAGAAGTAGCTGGATCTTTAAATGCTGACAGTTATATTTTAGATGTTTCAAATGAACACGATTTTCAAACTGTTTTAAAAGACATAATTAATAAAAATGGCTCAATTGATTTGTTTTGTTCAAATGCTGGAATACAGAAATTTGGAACATTAGAAACTTCAACAAGTGATTGGCAAAAAAATTGGGATGTTAATGTTATGTCCCATATTTATGCAGCCAAAGTATTGATTCCTCATATGCAAAAACAAGGCTCAGGATATATTTTGTTAACGGTATCTGCTGCTGGTTTACTAAATATGCCTGGTGCTATAGCTTATGCAACTACAAAGCATGCAGCAATGGGTTTAGCTGAAAATCTTGCTATTATGTATGGAGATGACGGTATCAAAGTTTCTGCATTGTGCCCTCAATTAGTTGATACTGATATGGTTAAATCATTTGGGAATATACCAGAAAATCATCCATTATTAAAAGATGGGTTATTGTCAGCCGATGCTGTCGCAGAAGAAGCTGTTTGTGGAATTAATAAAGAAAAGTTTCTAATTTTGCCTCATAAAGAAGTAGCAAAATATATTCAAGGTAAAGCATTCGATTACGATGCTTGGATTGACGCAGTAAGAAGGTTGGTTCCATGAAATTTTTAAAAAACAAGTTTGTTAAGTGGTTAATTTTTTTAAGATTTTTCTTTCCAGAATTATCAAGAAGAAATCAAATACTCTTTTGTCTACAATTCATTTTCTTTGTAGCAAGTATCACTTTATTTTTTCTCCATGTAGATAAAATGAACATAGCAGCTTATCATTTTATTGCTGCATTTGTTTTTGCCTTAAGTATGGGAAATATGATATCTAATAGCTTTAAGATATAATTGAATTATTCTAAAAGCCAAAAGCAATTCCGACATACAATCCTTTAACAAGTAATTGTAGCTGATTATATTCTTTTTCAGTGTAAAGGGCGTAGTTTAATCCAAGATTGAGATAAGCAGTTGAATTATTTAACTGAAATAACTTACCAAAAGTACCTTGTAAATGTTGATCATCTTCATCCTTGGGCTTATAAACACCAGCCATATAAAAATCAGGGAAAGTATACATTAATCCAAGACCATATTCAGTACCATTTCCATTCTCTTTGTAGTATCTTGCATAAAGACCAAGATTATCTATTACAAAGTATGCAAGCTCTGGTTTTAAGGTAAAAGTAGGATCCCCTTGAACATTTTCTGGCGCATTATTACCAGTAACATCATAAGCTAAAATTTCACTTCCCATTAAAAAAGTACCCTGAGAAATTTGACTACCTAAAATACCATAATCAGCATCTTGTGCATTAATGCTGCTTGAAAAAAATAAAATTAAAAAAATCAACCTATGTTTGTTCATATTACTCCTATTTATTTTTTTAATTTAACTACTATTATCTTACATTAACAATTTATTTATATACTTAATAGTGTTTATTAATTTATAATCATTCAAAATGAAAAAAACTTATACAATATCTGGAATGACGTGTAATGGCTGTAAATCAACTATTCATCAAAATTTAAATGATTTACAAGAAATTGAATCTGTTGAAGTGAATCTCAAAAAAGGTGAAGCAATCATTTTTGCGAAAAGCAATATAAGCATATCAAAACTTCAAAATGCTTTACCATCAAAGTTTCATATTGAAGAAAAGGTGGTTAATTCTTCCTCTGCAACTGTAAACGAGCTAAGCGTAGAAAGTAATCAAGAAAAATCTAAGTTACAGCAACTTAAACCTTTGTTAATAATTCTTATCTATATATCTGTTGCAAGTATATTAATGAATTTTAAAAGTTGGAATTCTAGTGAAGCAATGTTGGATTTTATGGGATTATTTTACATAGTTTTTAGTTTTTTTAAAATGTTAGACCTTAAAGGCTTTCCAGAATCTTTCAGAATGTATGATCCATTAGCAAAAAGATTGCAAATATATGGATGGATTTATCCATTTATTGAAATAGGATTAGGTGTAATGTTGTTGATGCGACTTAAGATAAAAATTGCTTTAATTATCACATTATTTGTTTTGGGAATAACAACAATTGGTGTTGCAAAAACATTATTTAATAAGAAATCAATAAGGTGTGCGTGTTTAGGTACAGCTTTAAAACTTCCTATGACTGAAGCCACACTTATTGAGAATATTATTATGATTTCTATGGCTATATCAATGTTGACCAACTATACTTTTGTTTAAATGTCATTTATTTTTCTATTTAATCTTGTTTTGTCGTTTATAGCTTTAGGTTTAATTTGGACTATACAATTAGTGCATTATCCATCAATGAAATATATTCCTAAAGATAGGTTTCCAGAATATCATAATTTTCATTCAATTAGAATTTCTATATTGGCAATACCATTGATGTTTGCTGAGCTATTTACCTCAATAATACTTTTATATCAGAATTTAAATAATGCTATTCAAACTATTTTTATTGTAAACTTAATTTTAGTTCTATTGATTTGGTTATCTACATTCCTAATTCAAGTACCTCTGCACAATGTATTATCCAAGGAAAAAAATACAGAGAAATTATCCAAATTAATTTTTTCGAATTGGATAAGAACAATATTATGGACAGCAAGATCAATTTTGATGATATTGTTTCTTGCGTTTGCAATTAACTTGATTTAATTGAATGAAAATTTAATTATTTTATTTAGATTCACTCAATGGTATCAAACGAATTCATATTATTTGGTTCAACTCATTTATTAACTCTTTTTATAATCTTTGGGGTTTCATTTGTATTTTCTTTTCATGTTAAAAATGATTATGATGAGCTAAGATATGCAACGTTTGAAAAGATTTTAGCATATCTTTTAATTTTTAATGAATTTCTAAAACCTTTTTATTTGAATTATTTTAGTCCAGAAGATTATAATTGGACAAATACTATCCCATTACATGCATGCCATTTTTCATCTTATGCAACAGGACTCTTTTTATTAACAAGAAATCAAAAGTTTTTTGATTTTGCATACTTTTGGGGCTTTGGTGGAGGTACAATGGCACTTTTCACTCCTGATATTGAATTAACTTTTCCAGATTTAGATTTTATTACATTGTTCTCTGGGCATGGATTATTATTTTTTGCCCTTCTTTATATTACAATTGGAATTAAGCAGAATATCACATTTGAATCCTATAAGAATGCTATAAAATTTTCCCTTTATATACTTCCATTTGTTTATATAATAAATCTAATAGTTGGAGGTGAACCAGGCTTTGAAGCAAATCTATGGTATTTAATGAAAGCACCTACTGGTGAATCTTTAATGAGCTTTTTCCCAAGTCCGCCTTTACATGTTATACCACTTTTCCCAATTGTAATGTTTGTTTTTTACCTTTTATATTTACCATACAAGCTTAAGGAGAAAAAAAATGGTTAAAGCTACATTAGTTTGTTTGATGTTTTTAAATGTTTTGAATGCAAATGATAATTTTTTAGAGAAAAAATTTCCAACTATTGAGGGAATATCTCTATCAGGTAATGATGTCAAGTTTCCAGATGTTTTAATTGGAAAACCATCTGTTTTGGCAGTTGCTTTTAAACAAAAAGCTCAATTATGTATTAATTCTTGGGCAGATGAATTTTTTCCAAGATATGGTATTAATAAAGATGTGCATTACTATGAGATTCCGATGTTGGGTGCACAGTGGACCATGGCAAGAAATTGGATTGATGGTGGGATGCGTGGTGGAGTTCCCAAGCCTTTGCACGATTATACTGCAACCTATTACGGTCCTTTAAGATCTTACTATAAATCTTTGGGAATATCATCAAAAGGTGATTGTTATATGTACGTTCTTGATAAAGATGGAATTATAAAAAATCGTTTTAATGGTTATGCTACGGAAGAGAGTTTAGAAGAAATGTTTAAACTAATTGACTCATTAAATGAGTAGCGTAACTGAAAATTTCGAGCTTTACTTAAAAGCCACAGAATCTGCTGCAATAGCTGCTGCTAGACTTAGAGGTAATGGTGATGGAAAAGCTGCAGACAAAGTTGCAACTGAAGCTATGAGAAAAGTTCTCCAAGATTCAGAAGTACACACAAGGGTAGTGATTGGTGAGGGAGAAAGAGATGATGCTCCAATGCTTTATATTGGTGAAGAGATGGGTGATCTTAAAAGTGATTTAAAAATTGATATTGCAGTTGATCCGTTAGAGTGTACCAATCATTGTGCCAAAGATTTACCTGACGCATTGTCAGTTTTAGCTGCTGCGCCTAGAGGAGCTTTATTGAATGCCCCCGATACATACATGAACAAATTGTGTGGCTCATCAAAATTAATTGGTCATATTGCACTGGATAATTCTGTTGAAGACAATTTATATCAAGCAGCAAAAGCATTGAAAAAAAATATTCCTGAATTAAATATCATAGTAATGGATAGAGATAGGCATATTGATTTAATATCCAAGATGAAAGATTTAGGTGTTCAACCAATTTTGATTGGCGATGGTGATGTTTCAGGGGGATTAAAAGCAGCCGAAGGTTCAGTTGATTTGTTGTATGGAATTGGTGCAGCACCAGAAGGAGTAATTACGGCTACTGCTGTAAAAGCTATTGGTGGTTTTTTTGAAGGAAGACTAGATTTTATTGATGACTTATTTAAGGAAAGAGCCTTAAAAATGATAGGAAGTGACATTAATAATATATGGTCAGCTGATGATCTTTGTAGATCTAGTGACTCTTTTTTCATTGCAAGTGGAGTTTGTTCAGGATGGATACCCGGTGTTAAATTTGATGGAAATAAAGCGGAAGTAACCTCGAAAATTATTTTTGGTGATTCAAAGGAAACACAAAAAATAACAAACGAATATATTTTAGGAGAATAGAATGTTAGAATTACACACTTTTGCACATAAAATGGTTGAAAAAGGCAAAGGAATTTTAGCTGCTGATGAAAGCACACCAACTTGCACTAAACGCTTTGAAAGTATAAATACAAATTCAACTGCAGAAAGCAGAAATTTTTATAGAAATATGCTTTTTACAACTGAGAATATTGAAAAATACATTAGCGGTATCATTTTATTTGACGAAACTTTTCATCAATCAGAATTATCATCAGGAATGAAGTTTCCAGAATTTTTGGCTTCTAAAAATATATTACCTGGTATTAAAGTAGATCAAGGCTTAGAAGATTTCAGCCCCTATGAGAAACTGACTAAAGGTTTAGATGGTTTGTCAGAAAGGCTAGGAAAATACTATGCACTTGGAGCAAGATTTGCTAAATGGAGAGCTGTAATAACACCAGGAGATAGTATACCAACAGATGATTGTATATTAGCCAATGCGAAAAACCTTGCTAAGTATGCTAAGAAATGCCAACAAGCTAATCTAGTTCCTATTGTAGAACCAGAAGTACTAATGGATGGAGCTCATACTATTGATGTGTCCTTTGATATTACTTCAAGAGTATTAAATATGGTTTTTGATCAGCTTGATGAACACAATGTTAGCTTACAAGGCATTGTTTTAAAGCCCAATATGATTTTATCTGGATATAAATGTTCTTATCAGGCAAGCATTGAAGAAGTGGCTGAAAAAACAATTAATTGTTTGTCTGCTCATGTTCCAACTGAAGTTCCTGGAGTTGCTTTTCTTTCAGGAGGCCAGTCTGATGAAGATGCAACATTGCATTTAAATGAAATGAATAAATATGAAACAGATTGGAATTTAACTTTTTCTTATGGCAGAGCTCTCCAGCAGTCAGCATTAAAAGCTTGGTCAGGTAAAAAAGAAAATGTTACAGATGCTCAAGAAGCATTTATCGAAAAGGCCAAAGCTAACAGCTTAGCTACAGTTGCAGGATTATAATTTATACCCTACTTTGAAAGACAAGAATAGTATTTGTTGATTCAATTATAAAATGATCTTCAAGTGATAAATTTCTAACTGCATCATCTGAAGGATTTAAATGATAAGATTGTAAAGGATATTCCAAATTTACTGAATTTACAGTTGAGCTTCCCTTCATACAGAAGAGACTCACTTTTTGACCCTTAAATGACTTAAATTTTTTGTTACCTACACAAGGGCTAATAATTGAAATATCTGTAAAAGCTTTCCAAGAAATTTTTTCACTAAAATCACTTAACGTATAATAGTTTCCAAGAAAATGATCTTCACTTTCTCCAGATATTCCAAAAATTGAAATATTTAAGATATTTTTTTCAACACACCATTCCAAGGTTTTACGAAAGTCAGTTTTATTTTGATCTGGAGTTTCAACTAATTCTGTATTTTCATTTTTAATATTTTGCAATGAATCCAGGTCTCCAATAATTACATCTGGAATGATTTCTAAATCAAACAGCTTATTTGCTGATCCATCCACAGCGATGATATAGTCGGAATTAGTTACTTGTTTAATTATAGTGTCATCAGTGGGCATTTGACCATTTAATATAACAGCTATGTTTTTATTATTTTTCATATAAAAGTTTACGAAAAGAATTGTAAATATTGTTGATGATTAATATTATTAGCATCAGCATATGAAGAAACTATTATCAATACTACTTTTTGGAATTTTATGTGGACAAGAATATTCTCTTAGCGGCGTTGTTCTGAGTTCTGACTCAAACAGTCCAATTGTTGACGCAAATATATTTATTTCTGATTCTACTATCGGTTCTGCTTCTGATATTCAAGGAAACTTTAAAATTGATGAACTAAGTGATAAAAATTATACAATAATAGCCTCAGCACTTGGTTATAAGGATACTATTTTATCAATCAATCCGAGCACATTAAATAATATTATAATAAAATTAATACCATCATCAATTATGGGAGCAGCTCTAGAGGTTGTGGGAAGATACCCATCAAAACATACCCCTAATTTTACTGAAAATATTACTAGAGATTTAATATCTGAGCAACAGTCTCAAACTTTGTCCGAATTATTTAGAAATATTCTTGGAGTTGATGTTCAGATGGAGCATAATGTAGGAAGGAATGCAAATGTTTCAATCAGAGGTTCTTCAGATTATAAACCTGGTGGTTATAATAATAGAGTTTTAGTATTACTTGATGGATTTCAAATGAGTATTCCAAATTCTGGTTCTGTTGATTGGAACGGGATGCCATTAGAATTTATCGATAGAGTTGAAGTACTCAAGGGTCCTCAATCATCTTTATATGGACAAAATTCTATGGGAGGTGTAATAAATTTAGTTACAAAAAAATTCAAGAAAGAATTTTCAACCCTAAAAGCAAGTTATGGGTCATTTAATTCTAAAAATCTCGATGTAGGACTAAATAGAAATATTAATAACAATCTTTCATTTCAAACTCTCTTTCAATACAAAGATGGAGATGGGCATAGATTTAATTCGCAATTCAGACAGAATAATCTATATTTAAAATTAGATAAACCAGATTCAAATCTGACTACTTCATTGATTATCAATAAGTCTTATACTGGACAACCAGGATTTGATAAATCTGAGAGACCTAGTTTGATTGGATATAGGCTTACAAACAGGGACTCTATTTACCTTCAATTTTTTAAGAGATTCAAATTTAATAATAACCAGGATTTTGACTACTCATTTAGTATAAATCATTTTTATACTCATTACAAAGACAGAAATGATGTGCCTGATTCAGAAGTTGAACCTGAAAATTTCTATAATGATCTCAGTGTAAATACGAGGCTTGAATATCAATGGCTTATAAAAGACAACCTATATTTTCTCGCTGGAGATGACATCATATTTGAGCAATCTGAAATATCTGTTTTTAATGATACTTTTGAAAATCCATGGCAGGTAACTCACGGAATTTTTGGAAGACTAAAATATCAGGTAAATCCAAAACTTTCATTAGCAGCAGGATTAAGACATGATTTTAGAACAGTTAAACCAGCTGATAATTTTAATTTCATCAATTTTAGTTCTTTTACGCCAAAATTTAATATGCAATATATTGTTGATGATCAATCAAATATAAGTCTTTCTTTAAGCAAGGGTTTTCGAGCACCTTCTTTCTCTGAACTTTTTTTGAAGTATACAACAAGCTATGGTTTAGTAACCCAAGGTAATGCTGATTTAAAGCCAGAAGAACTTTATGGTGTAGATTTAGCTTATAACTACAGTAATCTCGATAATTTTAAATTTTCTATAAATCCATATTACTATGTTTATAATGATATGATTGATTTTGTTTACGCTATTCCTGTAATTGCTAGAAATAGGACTGATGTAAATTCAATGGGATTTGAAACAAAATTTAGCTATAAATTGAATAATTTGAATTTCGATTTTGGTTATACATACCTTCAAGTTGATGACTTGAACGATTTAGATCAAATGTTCTATAGGCCAAAACATAAAATTGTAGCTAAGAGTTCTTTAGAACAAAGATTAGTTAGACACTCATTTTTAGTCAATTACCAAACTGAACAAGATTATCAAGATTTCTTAAGTGATGACTATGATTTTATGGGCAGTGAAATACAATTCCCAATAAGTCAACTTGATGCCTTGTTATTAGCAGATTATGTAGCACTATTCAAGTTTGATGATATGGATTTATCTATTAAAGTATCCAACATCTTTGATGTTCAATATGAGCTAATTCAAAACTATCCTATGCCTGGAAGAACTATTTCATTGAATTATGAAATGAAATTCTAGTCTTTTGAGATTATATCTCAATTTAAGGCTGATTTTACTTGATAGATAATTTTTTCATTCTTAGTATTTGCGAACAATATTAATATTTAGTACTTAAAGGGGAAAAAATGAATTTAGCAAAAAAATTAAGCGTCTTATCTTTTATATTTTCAGTGCTATTCTTGGTCTCTTGTGAAGATAATAATGATGATCCTGCAACCTCAGGAACACTAAATATAACAGTAAATGTTGCAAATCCTGAATCATGGCCATCAGAAGGAACTGTATTTATGTCTATGGATTCAGAATGGCCACCAACAGGTGCACCATACAAATCAACTACTCTGTTAAGTTCACAAGTTCAAAATGGCGTTATCACAGCAGTATTTGAAGATATCGAGTTCAATACATATAAATTACTATCTGTATCATGGAGAGATCCAAATAATCAGAATCCTGCCTGTAATCAAGCAGTTTGGGGAACTCATAGTGGAAGTATACAGGCATTCTATGCAGATGCAATTCCATTTACATTCGATGAAAATAATTCAGAGTTAAGCCTAGTGATTAATGCTGTAGCAAATACTCAAACGCCTCCATGTCCTCCAGGTGGTTAAGCAAGGTTAATTGAACTTTAAAAAAAAGGCGAATATTTTATTCGCCTTTTTTTATTTTAATTGATCTGATACAAAACTCCAATTTATAGAATTATCAAGAATTGCTTTAACATAATCTGGACGAACATTTTTATAGTCTAAGTAGTAAGCATGTTCCCAAACATCAATTCCCATCAAAGCATGTTTCCCATGTGCTAGAGGATTCTCACCATTTGGTGTTCCCAAGATTTCTAAAGATGAATCATTTTGAACTAACCAACACCAACCACTTCCAAAAACTCCAACCGACTGTTGGACAAATTGATCTTTAAAAGAATCAAAGTCTCCAAATGAATCTTCAATCATCGTATGAAGCTTACCGCCAGGAACAGCTTCACCTCCCGGTTTCATTTGATCCCAGTAAAGGATATGGTTCCATGCTTGTCCAGCATTATTGAAAATCTTCTGTTCTTTATCCTTAAAACTTTCAACAACTATATCTTCAAGGCTCATATCATTATATTTGGTACCCTCAGCTAAGGTATTTAACATATTAAAGTATGCTTTATGATGTTTACCATAATGTAACTGAACTGTATCAGATGATATGACTGGAGACAAGTCATTTTCTCCAAAAGGTAGTGGAGGAAGATTAAATTTTTTCGTATCATTCATAAAAAACTCCTTTTAATAAATTTTTAATTCATAAATTTAATTCCAATTTAATTGATATAATAAACATAAATGGGGAAAAATATGGCAAAAGTAAAATTAGGTGACTTTGAAGTAACATTAAATGGTGAATTACCAGATGTAGGTAGTAAACTACCAGATTTTTTATTAGCAGATGGTGATTTAAAGAATGTTAGTTTAGAGCAGTTTAAAGGGAAAAGATTAGTTTTAAATATTTTTCCAAGCATGAGTACTCCAGTGTGTTCAGCTTCAGCAGTAAAATTTAATACTTTAGCAAGTCAGTTTGAAAATACAGTTATTTTATGTATTTCTAGAGATTTAGGATTTAGTCATAAACAGTTTTGTCTTAATCATAATATCAATGATGTAATTTTCTTATCTGATATGAGAAATGAAGATTTTGCTAATGAATATGGTGTTCTTCACACTAATGGAAAATTCCAAGGTTTATTAGCTAGATCAGTTCTTGTTACAGATTCAGATCATAAGATTATCTACTCACAGCTTGTTGATCAAACAGGACATGAACCTGACTATGATAAAGTAGTTGAAGTCCTTACTTCGTAATAAGAACAGGACAATTACATTTCAGAGCAATACTTAAAGGTTTACTCCCGAAAAAATATTTCATAATTAAATTTTTTGGAGAAACTCCAAGAATTATAATGCTATCATCTTTTGCGTAATTGACAATTGAATTTACTGTAAGGCCATCAATCAATTTTGTTGTAGTTTTAATTTTATTTTTTGAGAATTTGTCTTTTGTTTTATTAAGAATTTTTTTTACTTCTTCGATTGATTTTTTCCCTTCTGGAACTGAGACTATTTCAACATTAAGTTTATAAGATTTTGCAAAATTTATAGCAGTATCAATAGCCATGTCGGAACCTTCAGAATCATTTACCGGTAGAAGAATTTTATACTTTTTATAAACAGAATAATTTTTTACGACAAAGACTGAACTATCGATAAATTGGACTAATTTTTGATGAATCCCTTTATTCCCGCCACCTCCAATTATGGTTATATCATGCTTATTGGTTTCTACTTCATCTTTTAATTGTTCAATTATTTCACCTGTGCGCATGATTAAATCAATTTTATCAGACTGTTGTCCCTTTAGTAATACTTTCATTCTTGAATTTTCTTCATCAACTAATAGATAATCATCAAATGTATTGGAGTCTTTTTCTTCAATATATTTTTTTGATATCAAGAAATCATAAGCCCATTCAAGCGTTCTAATTCCAGGTCTATAAAGCTCTCTATCATCTAAATTTTGATGTACTACGCTTACATCTTTTTCTGAAAACTGACTTATTTTTTTACCCACATATGCAATTGTAGTTGACGATTTAAATGAATTTGCAATTTTCATTCCAAGATCTAATGTAGGTTTTGAGAATTCTCTTCCACCAATTGCGATTAAAATCTTCATAGCATTACCCAATAAAATTGTGACATTAAATACAAAATAATAATCGAAATACAAAACATCAATATTCCAACTTTAAAAAATATTTTAGTTGAAACTAATCCAGTAGAGTATATAATCATTGCTGTTGGAGATGAAATTACAGTTAAGAATGAAAAGCCTGAAGCTATTGCTGAAGAAAGAGCAAAAGAAATATCTGTTGGATGCAGTTCTATGGCCAATGGTCCAATTAATGATACAGTAGCTGAACTAGTAAAAAAGTTGGCAGTTAGTCCTGATAAAACTGCCATTATTGACCAACTTACATCCATTGAATTTGAAGGAAAAGTTGCAAGTAATTCATTGAATTTTAAAACAAGCCATGATGAAGCACCTGTTTCATTTATTTGAAACCCTAATGAAATTGTAGCTGCAAAAAGAAGAATGACTCCCCAGTTTGTATTTTTATTTATTTCTTCCCATGAAATCATTCCAAAAATCATAAACGTTAATGCGCCAGCAAGTGCAATAATTCCTAATCCATAAATATCATTAAAAGCAAACCAGCTTGAAACAATACCAATGATTATTAAACATGAAAAAAGATGGTTTATATTTTTCTTCACATCTATTTTGACAACATTTTTTTTGAAACCACGCATTTTAATATTATTCAATGAAGATGGAAAAGTAAATTGGAGCACAAAATAGGCAACAACTAACTGAATCATTAAAATTGGGTAGGCGTGTTTCATCCATTTCCAATAATCAATACTGACATTACTAAATTCTTGAAGATAATTAATCATAATCACATTTCTAGCGCCGCCTGATGGAGTTCCTATTGATCCAATAATTGTCCCATAGGCAATTGAAAATAAAGTTAAAAGTACAGCATTTTTTCCATCGGCTTGTTGAGTATCAATATTTTTTATGACAGATAATCCAATTGGAAGCATAATCGCGATCACAGTATGTTCGCCAAGGAAAGATGATAATACTGCAGATATTGTCATAAGTCCTGCTAAGAACATCCTTTTACTTTTCCCAAAAATTTTAATAATCAATTTTGCTAAACGGATATCAAGCCCTTGATGAACTATTGCTATAGCAAACATTAAAGATCCCATAACAAATAGTACTGCATCATTCATAAAAGAAGATGCAACAACATTTGGAGGCGCTACTCCTAGAACAACTTGTAAAACTAATGTAAGTAATGCAATGGCTGGAAATGGTATAGGTTCAAACGTTACGAGCATAAATACTAATAGCAATATTATCAAGCTGTGATACGCTGGAACGGTTAGTCCTAAAGGTGTATTCAAGTTTAACAGAAAAATTGAAATAAGAATACTATATACAAACCATTTTTTTTGAGAAAACCAAAAAAGAATTGATGAAGAAATAATTTTATATGATTCATTCATTAATAAGAAATTTATCTATTAAATAAAAAAAAGTTAAGACATTAGTTTAATGCTTGAATTAATAACAATATAAACGTAATGTTTTAGACGAAATTTGTAACATTTATTAACAAAGAATGTTAAATTTAGGTCCTGAAAAATTTTTTGATTTAGTTAACGTTAATTGTTGTATTAATTACAAGATTTCGATAAGAGTAAAAATGCAACTAGAGTAAAGGGATTACATGCAACTATTCCCCAGATGGACAAATAATTTTCCAGGAATTTTCCTGATAGCTGTCTTTTTGCTTATTTTTTCTTTGTCTTCTTTTATTTGGTATTACGGATCCCCTTATTATACTGATGTTGGTTATGCGCCAACACAACCAGTTCCCTATAGTCATAAGTTGCATGCTGGTGACATGGGAATAGATTGTCGATATTGTCATGTTGGGGTTGAGCAGGGATATTCAGCTGTTATTCCACCAACTGAAACTTGCATGGGATGTCATACCTATGTAAAAACAGATAGCGAAAAGTTAGAACTAGTAAGAGAAAGTTGGGAAACTGGTAAACCAATTGAATGGATTAAAGTTCATATGCTTCCTGAATATGCATATTTTAATCACAGCGTGCACGTAAATTCTGGAGTTGCATGTATATCATGCCATGGAAATATTGCAGAAATGGAGGTTGTTTATCAGGTTCAACCTCTTAGTATGGATTGGTGTTTAGATTGTCATAGGTCGGATGCACCAGAAGTAAGACCTGTTAGTGAAGTAACTAATATGTATTGGACTCCGCCTGCAGACTACGATCAATTTGTTTCGTCGTGGGTTGCTGAGCATGGAGATGAAAGACCTGTTGGAGATTGTCAACAATGTCACAGATAGAAAAAAAGAACCAAGAGTTTGTAAAGACTAATGCTCCTGCATTAGATAAGGAGAATAATCAAGAATTTGGTTATTGGAAAAGTCTTAAAGATATATCTTCGGAAGAAGACTACAATCGCTTTTTAAAACAGTCCGAACATAATGTTGATAATGGCCTTTCAAGAAGAAATTTTTTATCCTTAATTGCTGCGTCAGTAGCGCTTGCTGGTTTGGAAGGATGTAAAAAACCAGTACAAAAGATTATTCCTTATGTAGAGGCGGAAATTGGAATAGTCCCTGGTATACCGAATTATTATGCAAGTACTTTACCGTTTAAAAATAATGCTTTGGGTGTTGTAATTGAAAATCATAGCGAAAGACCTGTCAAAGTTGAAGGTAATGATAAACATCCAGCTACAATGGGTAAATCAAATTCTTTTGCCCAAGCAAGCACTCTTGATATGTATGACCCTGACAGGTTAAGAGGAATCAAATTTGAGGGCAATAAAGTTGACTGGTCTGAATATCTAAAATTTGCTAAAAGTATTAATGAAACTGATGGTAGTGGTTTAGCTATATTAATGCAAGAATCATCTTCTCCAACTATTAAATCTATCAAAGATGATTTTAAAAAGAAGCTACCTAAAGCAAAATGGGTTGTTTATGAGTCTGTCAATAATGAAAATCTTTATGATGGGATTGAAAAAGCTTTTTCAAAAAGATTACAACCTCTATACAGGCTAGAGAATGCACAGATAATTGTTTCATTAGGATCAGACTTTCTTGGGGTTGATGATAACAACATCTATCATACTAGAAAATTTGCTCAGAACAGAGATATAGTTGATGAAACAAGTACAATGAATAGGTTATATGTTGCTGAAAGTTCCATATCATCAACTGGTTCTAGCGCTGATCACAGACTTAATGTTGCTCAACATGAAATGGAGAATTTATTATCTGAATTAGCTTACGAACTAAAATTGCTTGGGCTTCCTATTAATGCAGAGAAAATAAAAAGCCGCAACAATTTATGGATTAAAGCTGCTGCCAAAGATTTAATTACTAATAAAGGTGAGTCAATCATTTTAGGTGGATCATCATTATCTAAAGAGTTCCATCAATTAATTGCGCTGATTAATAATAAGTTAGATGCACCAGTTGATTATTATCCTTTATCACTTTCTCAAGTGTCATCTATAGGTAATTTTAAGTCTCTTTGTAGTGATATGAAAAAAGGGGAAATCGATAACCTAATTATTCTTGGAGCTAATCCAGTGTATGATTCACCGGCTGACTTTGATTTTGCAGACTCATTAAGTAAAGTTAAAAATACAGTCCATTTAACAAATATAGTTGACGAAACTTCTAAGCTTTGCTCATGGAATATTGCTATGAATCATTACTTTGAATGTTGGGGGGATGCAATGACTTATGATGGCTTTGTAAGTGTTATTCAGCCCCAAATAATGCCTTTATTCAACTCAAAGAGTGCGATTCAAGTTCTATCACCAATTGTTTATGCTAAAGAACAGAGCGCTTATGAGACAGTCAAGAATGTTTGGAAGTCAAAAATTATTAAAAAAGGAAATTTTGATAGAGCCTGGGATAAAGTTTTACATGATGGAGTTTTTGAAGAGCCGCAATTAAAAAGGGTAGATATTAAGCCAAAAACAAAAGCATCTACAAAAGTTCTAAATGCTAATTATAAGCTTGATGATGGCAAATTTGAAATTATTTTTAATCCTTCATCATCAGTATATGATGGAAGGTATGCTAATAACGGCTGGTTGCAAGAAATTCCTAAACCAATAACTAGTTTAACATGGGATAATGCTGCATTAATAAGCATAAAAGTTGCAAAAAAATTCAATATCAAGAATGGACAAATGCTTGAAATTACAGTTGGAGGTAATTCAATTAAAATCCCTGCATTCATTACTCCTGGTCAAAATCAGAAATCTATTTCTCTTGAACTAGGATACGGCAGAAAATTTAATGGCAGAATTGGTAATGGAGTTGGATTCAATGTTTATCCATTAAGAAAATCTAATAATTCATGTTTTATGCTTAATGGTACAATTAAAGCCCTCGATGAGACATATCCTTTAGCTTCAACACAAGATCACCATGGTTTGGAGGATGACAAATATGCTGCACCAGGTTTTAGTAATTTATCTTCAGAGGAAACTCAATCAAGGATTCCTGAATTGGTTAAACAGTCAACTTTGGATTACTACAAAGATAATCCTGATTGGGTTCAGAAAAAGGTCGAAGAACATAAACCTGATAAAAAAAGAAGTTGGGCCGATCATTCTATGTACAATCCAGATTGGGATTATTCAAAAGGTCCGCAATGGGGAATGTCAATTGATTTAACTAGTTGTACTTCGTGTAATGCTTGTTCAATAGCATGTCAAAGCGAAAATAATATTCCTGTTGTTGGAAAAGAGCAAGTCATGAAGGGTAGAGAAATGCATTGGATAAGAATTGATAATTACTTCGCAGGTGACCCTGACAATCCTGAAGTATCCACTCAATCAGTTTCTTGCGTTCATTGTGAACTTGCTCCATGTGAAACTGTCTGCCCAGTTGCTGCAACTACTCACTCCTCAGATGGAGTAAATCAGATGACCTATAACAGATGTCTCGGAACAAGATATTGTGCAAATAATTGTCCGTATAAAGTAAGAAAATTCAATTTTTATAATTATACTAGAGATTTACCAGAAGTAGTTCAGATGGCTATGAATCCTGATGTTTCAATCAGGTTTAGAGGCGTCATGGAGAAATGTACTTACTGCTATCAAAGAGTAAGTGCAGCTAGAATCAAGGCAAAAAATGAAAATCGTGAAATGCAAGACGGTGATGTGAAAGTTGCATGTGCATCATCATGTCCTGCTGACGCTATAAAGTTTGGTGACATTAATGATCCAAATAGTGAAGTAAGTATTGCCAAAAGAAGAAATAGAGATTATGCATTATTAGCTCATCTAGGAACCGCTCCAAGAACAACTTATCTAGCTAAAATAAGAAACCAAAACCCAATGTTGGTTTCTAATTCTTATAATGGGAGTAGCCATTAATGTCAGTTAAATCAAAAGCTGAAATTAGAGCAGAAAAACTACTGCCAGGTAATCAAGATTTTACTTCTATCACTGAAGATATAGCTGGCGTCCCAGAGCAAAAAAAGACACCAATCCAGTGGTGGTTATTATTCGGTTTCTCCCTTTCTCTTCTAGCTATTTTTGTTGGAAGTCTTGGTTTTTTAATTTGGGAAGGTACTGGAGTATGGGGTATTAATAATCCTGTTTTCTGGGGATGGGCTATTATTAATTTTGTTTGGTGGGTTGGTATTGGACATGCTGGAACATTGATTTCAGCAATTTTACATTTGTTTAGACAAAATTGGAGAAATGCCATTAATAGATTTGCAGAAACCATGACCCTTTTTGCTGTTATTTGCGCTTTAGTTTTTCCAGGAATTCACGTAGGAAGAATATGGGTGGCATATTGGTTCTTACCATTACCTAATCAGATGGGAATGTGGCCAAATATGCGTAGTCCATTAATTTGGGACTTCTTTGCTGTATTTACATATTTCACAGTCTCTTTACTTTTCTGGTATACCGGTTTAATTCCGGATTTAGCTACTTTAAGAGATAGAGCTAAAGGTTTAAAAAAGAAAGTATATGGTTTCTTTGCACTAGGTTGGAGAGGTGGTAATAGACAATGGCAGCATTATGAGTTAGCATACCTAGTGTTAGCTGGAATTTCTACCCCATTAGTTTTATCTGTACATAGTGTTGTTAGTTCAGACTTTGCAACAAGTGTAATTCCTGGATGGCATACTACTATTTTCCCACCATATTTTGTTGCTGGTGCTATTTATTCAGGCTTTGGTATGGTAATGACTTTATCAATTATCGCAAGAAAAGTTTATAATCTAGGACATATCATTACAGTAGAGCATTTAGACAAGATGGCTCAAATTATGTTATTGACTGGCTGCATGGTTGGATATGCTTATTCAATGGAATTTTTTGTAGCCTGGTATAGTGGTAATCCTTACGAATCTTTTGCATTTGTAAATAGAGCATTAGGTCCATACTGGTGGGGATATTGGGCAATGATCTTTTGTAATGTTGTTGTCCCTCAATTTTTTTGGTTTGAAAAATATAGAAGACATATTCCGTTTTTATTTATTACATCAATTCTCGTAAATATTGGAATGTGGTTTGAAAGATTTGTTATTGTTGTAATTACTCTTCATAGAGACTTTATGCCTGGTGCTTGGGCAATGTATAATCCTACCATATTTGATGTTTCAATCTACATTGGAACTTTTGGATTATTTTTTACCGGATTTTTATTATTTTTAAGATTCCTACCGATGGTTTCTATTGCTGAAGCAAAATTAGTTTTACCTGAATCAAACCCCCACCATGGACATGATCATGAATAAATTTGGTGTAATAGCAAGGTTTGATAGTCCTGAATCTCTAGTTCATGCTGCAGAAAAAGTTAGAAATGAAGGGTTTACTAAGTTTGATTGCCATTCACCTTTTCCAATTCATGGAATGGATGATGCGATGGGACTTGAGCGTTCTAAGCTTGGTTATTTGATTGGTGCAATGGGATTGACCGGAGCATTATTTGGATTTGGTTTGCAGACATGGATTCATTCTATTGAATATCCAATGAACATCAGTGGTAAACCA
Source organism: uncultured Fidelibacterota bacterium (assembly GCA_902624275.1). Lineage (GTDB taxonomy): Bacteria > Fidelibacterota > Marinisomatia > Marinisomatales > Marinisomataceae > Marinisoma. The sequence goes on along the minus strand of CACNWW010000001.1, from coordinate 83,879 downwards.
TATTTTGCTTACCCTGCATATGCAATTATCACCTTTGAATTGATGGTTTTGTTCAGCGCATTTGGTGCTGTTTTTGGAATGATGTTTTTTAATCGTATTCCTAGATTCCATCATCCTGTTTTTTATTCTGAAAAATTTTCTGATGTAAGTAGCGATGCATTTTATATAAGTATTGAAGTTGATGATCCAAAATATGATGAAAATAATGTGATTGATTTTTTAAGAAATATTGGTGGTACTGAAATAGAGGTGTTAAGCGATGAAAATTAATATTATTTTAATCTGCTTATTATTTTTGACCGGATGTTTTAGAGGTTCAAAGTTTGAAAGTCCACCTATTCATTTAAATCCTAATATGGACAATCAACAAAAATATCGCGCCCTAGAAGAAAGTAATTTTTTTGAGGATGGATCAACCATGAGAAAACCTGTTGAAGGTACAATTGCTCGTGGAATGATTGCCGAAAATCATTCATTTATCAGCGGAAAAAATGACGATGGCTCATATCTTGTTTCTAATCCTGTAGAACTAACTTTAGATGTTTTAAACAGAGGTCAGGAAAGATATACTATTTATTGCAGTGTTTGTCACTCCGGAGTTGGTAACGGAAAAGGAATTGTAACGCAATACGAATATCCTGTAATTCCAGCTAACTTGCATGATCAAAGAATTAGGGAGCAACCCGATGGAGAAATGTACAATACTATTGTTTATGGCTTGAGAAGTATGCCCGCATATGGCTATCAAATTGATACCGAAGATGTTTGGTCTATTATTCATTATGTAAGAGCGCTCCAAAGAAGTCAAAATGCTAATTTTGAAGATTTACCAGAAGATGAACAAGATAAATTAAGTGATAATTCATGATGAATCTTGATCCTAAGACTTACTCTTATGTATCAAAGAAATCAAATAATTTGATTTTGATTGCTGTTGGGTATATTGCATTACTATTGACATGGTTCTTTGGAGCATCAGATAAGGTATTTTACTTCTCATATTTGACTTCATATTTTTATTGGCTAAGTATCATTCTTGGAGGAATGTTCTTCATTATGGTTCATTATGCTTTCTCATCTACATGGAGTGTATCGATAAGAAGAATAATGGAGAATACTATCATGTTAACACCATTGTTCACTTTGCCTTTCGTTCCAATTATTTTTGGAATGGAAAAACTATTCAAATGGTTACCAAATCACTATTATTGGAAAACGCATGATTTTGAAGCTGATCATTTAATCCAGCATAAATTAGCATACCTTAATGAAGAATCATTTATTTTTAGAGCCTTTTTATATTTTGTTTTGTGGAATATCATTGCATTATTCATTTATTTTAACTCTATTAAGCATGACAGGACTGGTGATATTAAAATTTTAGAAAATTTAAGATATTTTTGTATGAGCCCTATGGGCGTCTTTTTCTTTATAAGTTTAACATTTGCAGGGCTTGATTGGCAAATGAGCCTTGACCCACATTGGTATTCTACTATGTATGGAGTCTATACATTTGCTGGAGCCTTCTTGGCCTTCTTAGCATTCCTTACATTTACAATTATAAGATTACAAGATCAGGGATATCTTCAAAATATAGTTAGTATTGAGCACTATCATGATTTAGGAAAGTATTTGTTTGCTTTCACTGTATTCTATTGTTACATCGCTGGAGCGCAATTTTATTTTATTTGGTATAGTAACATTCCTGAGGAAACCATTTGGTATCTTCATAGATGGGTGGGTTCATGGAAAATCATAAGCGTTTTACTTATTGTTGGTAAGTTTTTTATTCCATTTTTCATTCTGATTTTTAGAGGTTCAAAAAGGAATATTAGACTTTTGCAAGTAATGACAATATGGGTTTTATTCATGCACTATATCGATATTAATTTTATTATTATGCCTACTGTTCATAAAAAAGATTTCTTTTTTGGTATTTATGATTTGATCACCATGCTTAGTTTTGCATTAATATTCATTGGTGGATTTAAATATATTACTTCAAGATCAAATCTTGTGCCTTTAAATGATACAGAGCTTGTTCATTCAATAAATCATAGGAACCATTAGTTATGGATAATTCAGGATACGAAAAAAGAGACATACCAGTTAAACCAGTTTTAATTGGAGGATTAATATTTATTGTTACTGTACTTGGGACTATTTACATGCTTTACGAATATTATGTTAGAGTGCTCGATAGCGCTACTTATGAATTTAAACTAAGTAAACGTTCTGCAAAGTTAGAGGAGTTAAGAAAGTTTGAGCAAGACAATCTTAATAGTTATAAACTCAAAGAAGGTGAAGATGGCACCTATCAAATTCCTATTGAAAAATCTAAGGAAATTTTACTGAATGAAAAGAAATAGAACTGTTTTTTTTATTTTTATTTTTTCTTTCTGTTTTTTGCATGCCCAAACTTTAAAAAAAGATTTTCCTAGTGAACAAAAAATAGATGTTATCGAAAATCTTGGTTCTTACATACCATTAGATACAGTTTTCATTGATGAAAATGGTAATGAAGTCGAGTTAGGATCATTTTTTAAAAAGGAGATTCCAACAGTTTTAACATTAAATTATTTTGAATGTCCAATGTTATGTACTTTAGTTTTAAATGGTTTAGCTGAATCTTTAAAAAACCTATCTCTGAATGCTGGTGATGATTTTCAAGTCATAACAATAGATATCAATCCGAATGAAAAAACTATATTTGTCAATCAAAAGAAGAAAAATTATATAAAGGGATTTGGCTTAGAGAATATGAAAAATGATTGGCATTTTTTAACCGGTAATCAAGAAAGCATTAAAAAAGTTGCGGATAGTATTGGATACATATATTACTACGACAAGCAGAGAGACGAGTACATGCACCCAGCTGCTATAACATTACTTAGTTCAGTAGGAAAAATATCCCGATATTTATATGGAATTGAATATCCTAGTAAAGATTTAAAATTGGGAATTTTAGAGGCATCTGAAGGTAAAATTGGGAGCACTTTAGATAAAATTATTTTGTATTGTTATCATTATGATCCATATAAAAATACCTATACAATTTTTGCTACCAATGTTATGCGATTAGGAGGTATATTTACTATCATTTTTCTATGTATAATGCTAGCAGGTTACTGGAAAAAAGATAAGAACTTATTTGATAAGGACAGTTTGAATGTTAGATAGATTGACAGAATTTTTCTTCCCTAAGCAGGTATCAACTTTTGCGAGTGAGATTGATAGCTTATATTTTTTCATTTTCTATTCATCAGTTGCACTCTTTTTTATAGTTGTTTTTGGTATGTTATATTTATCTATTAAATACCGTCATAGAAAAGGTGAAGAATTAAAACTTACAAGCAGTAAAGCTCATAGTAATTTGCTTGAATCTTTATTTTTTATTATCCCCTTGATTTTAGTATCGATTACTTTTGTTTGGGGAATAAGAGCTTACTTAAAAATGGTTATTGTTCCAGATGACGCAATTGAAATTAAAGTAACAGGAGTAAGCTGGTTTTGGACTTTCGATTATCCAGATGGTGGTCAAACTTTGAATGAATTAGTAGTTCCATCAAATACTCCAGTAAAATTAGTATTATCTTCAAAGGATGTTCTACATAGCTTTTTTATCCCAGTCATGAGGAGTAAAATGGATTGCTTACCAAATAGATATAATGTTATGTGGTTTGATGCAACTAAAGAGGGTGTATATGACATTTTTTGTACAGAATATTGTGGTACAGGACACTCTCAAATGGGGGCAAAGGTCATTGTTATGAGACCAGCACAATATGAAGAATGGGCTTTAGAGTTGGGGGCAGATGATGACAGTATCCCACTTGATGAACTTGGGGCAAAATTATATACTCAAAAAGCATGTAATACTTGTCATACAGAAGATGGTTCTGCACTAGTTGGACCTTCTTTTTTACAAACTAGTCAAATGTATGAACAAGAGAGAGTTTTTGATGATGGTACTTCTTCAATTATTGATGATAATTATGTTCGAAATTCTATACTTGAACCACAAACACAGATTGTAGCTGGCTACCAAGGAGTTATGCCAACATATCAAGGACTTCTAAATGACCGTGAACTTGATGCTTTAATTACTTACATAAAATCATTGGACGGAGATTCTCAAATTTAATTGTAAATTAAGAGGAATTTATGATCAAAAACACAAAACAAAATTACTTAAATCATCCAAGAGGAATAATGTCATGGTTATTGACAGTTGACCATAAAAGAATTGGTTTAATGTATTTAGTAAGTGGTATTTTATTTTTCTTTATGGGCGGATTATTAGCATTAGTAATGAGGTTCGAATTAGCAGCTCCAGGAAATGATATTATTTCAAATGAAATATATAATAATGCTTATACATTACATGGAGCTATTATGATATTCCTATTTATTATTCCTGCCATTCCTGGTGCATTAGGAAATATCTTACTTCCTTTGATGGTTGGAGCTAAAGACGTAGCATTTCCAAGATTAAATCTGGCAAGTTTTTATATATATTCTTTTGGAGCATTGTTTGCTCTATATACTATTGTTAATGGTGGGGTTGATACTGGATGGACTTTTTATACTCCATACTCAACTCAAAGTTCATCAAATGTTGTTCCAATGACATTAGGTATTTTTATTATTGGATTTTCATCAATATTAACTGGTCTTAATTTTATCGCTACAGTTCATAAAATGAGAATTCCAGGGCTAACTTGGTATAAATTACCTTTATTCGTTTGGGCTCTTTATGGTACCTCTTTAGTTCAAATTACTGCTACTCCAGTCCTTGCCATTACTATGGTTTTATTGATGTTAGAAAGATTTTTAGGTATAGGTATTTTTGATCCAGCTTTAGGTGGTGATCCTGTTTTATATCAACACTTCTTTTGGTTTTATTCTCACCCAGCAGTATATATTATGATTCTACCTGCATTTGGAATTATAAGTGAGATAATCCCTGTTCATTCTAGAAAGAAGATTTGGGGCTATAAGTTTATTGCTTATTCTACTTTATCAATTGCATTCATTGGATTCTTAGTTTGGGGTCACCATATGTTTACTTCTGGTCAGTCAGTTTTTTCACAGATTGTTTTTTCATTTATAACATATTTTGTAGGAATACCAACTGGAGTTAAAATATTTAGCTGGATTTTAACAATGTATAAAGGACAGGTGTCATTTACTCCCCCAATGCTCTATGCTTTGGCATTTTTATTTCTGTTTACGATAGGTGGGTTGACTGGGATTTTCTTAGGTGCCGTTGCTCTCGATATTCATTTACATGATACTTATTTTGTTGTAGCTCACTTTCATTACGTAATGCAAGGAGGAACTATTGTTGCATTTTTAGGTGGTCTACATCATTGGTGGCCAAAATCTTTTGGTGTAATGTATAATCAAACTATAGCAAATATTGCTGCTTTAGGTGTATTTATAGGTTTTAATGGAACATTCTTTCCTCAGTTTTTACTTGGGTTGAGAGGTATGCCACGAAGGTATGCTACTTATGATGAGCAATTTGTAGAGTTGCATAGTTATTCAACATTCTGGTCAGGTATATTAGGTATTTCTATTTTTATAGCTGTGATGAATTTATTTTGGTCATTTATGAAAAAGAATAAAGTTGATCCTGGGTCAAACCCTTGGGGAGGAATGACATTAGAATGGACTCATACATCTTCTCCGCCTCATCCTCATAATTTTGAAGAAGAACCAGTATTGCAGCATGGACCATATGATTATGATAAGGTAATTGTTCAGAAGACATATAAAAAATAATGGCACACCATAATCCAGACGCTCCAAGCCATTTAAAACATTATTTTCATGATGTAAATCAACAATATGAAACGTCAAAATTTGCTATGTGGGCATTTATTTTGACTGAAGTTTTAACATTTGCTGGTTTATTTGTAGCATACATTGTTTACAGGTCTTGGTACCCTGATATGTTTGTTGATGCACATAAATTATTAGATGTAAATAAGGGACTAATGAACACTATTGTGTTGATTACAAGTTCTTTGACTATGGCTTTAGCAATATGGGCCATTCAGAAAAATAATAAAAAGCTTTCGGTATTTATGTTATTAGCAACTTTTATTTTTGCACTCGTTTTCTTAGGAATTAAATTTTTAGAATATTCTCATAAATTTGAAGTAGGTCAGTTACCTGGAGAATTTTACTCTTATATGGGTCCTGATGCAGTGCATTTAAATAATCCTCATATCTTCTTCAGCATTTATTTTATTATGACTGGTTTGCATGGTTTACACGTTGCAATTGGAATGGGTTTGATTGCATGGTTAGTCTACAGTACTCAGAAGGGTAATTTGACTTCAGAATACTATACGCCAATGGAAATGATCGGAATATTTTGGCATTTAGTTGATTTAATTTGGATTTACTTATTCCCACTTTTTTATTTGATTGGATAAACAAAATGTCAGAACATCATATAACACCACTAAGAACTTATCTAATTATTGCTGCATCATTATTGTTTTTATCTGGAGTAACTGTTTGGGTTTCATACATTGATTTAGGATCATTCAATATAGTTCTTGCTATGTTTGTTGCAACCGTAAAAGCAAGTTTAGTAGCTTTCTTTTTTATGCACTTGTTATGGGATGACAAAAAAAATCTTACTATGTTTTTAATGTCTTTAATGTTTTTTGGAATCTTTGTTACAATCACCATGTTGGATACCGAGTTCAGAGGTGATCTTGGCTTAAATCCTGAGGTAAAAGACCCAATAAACAAAAGAGCAGCTTTTTATGATACTTTACCTCTGACAGATACACACGGCCACCCAGTCGATGAACATTCTGATGAACATCACGAGGATAAGGATCATCACTAAATGGCTAATAAGCTTTTTTTTAGATCTGCACTAATCTCAACTATCCTATCTTATCTTTTAATATTTGTTGGAGGGCTTGTTCGCGTATCTGGTTCTGGCTTAGGTTGCCCAGATTGGCCTAAGTGTTTTGGAAGATGGGTACCCCCAACTAGTATAGAACAAATTCCTTCTCATATAGATCCTACTGCCTTTAATATTGTGCTTGCATGGATTGAATATGGTAATCGAATGTTGGGTATCATTGTTGGTTTTTCAATTATTATAATGACAGTCATCGCATTAATTTACTTTAGAAATAATTCTAAAATTTTATATTCTGCGTTATGGTCATTATTTCTTGTTGGAGCTAATGGAGGGCTGGGGGCAATTGTAGTATCATCAGTATTAAATCCTTTTATAGTTAGTTTACATATGATATTGGCTTTATTCTTAGTATCTGTATTAAGCTACGGAACTATTGAGTCCTTTAAGCTTATTTATTCCAGTAAACTCTCAAATATTTTATTATCAAAGAAGATATCAACTTCCCTAATTGCTCTTTGGGGGCTTATAGTTATTGAAATTCTTCTTGGAACAGGAATAAGAACTAATATTGAATTAATTGCGATAGATAATCCACTTTATTCAAAAGGAGAACTCTTGAATGCTTTAAATTCTTATAAGTATTTGCATTCAGTACTTGGATTTTCACTCCTATTTTTAAGCATTTATTTATGTTATTTATTTAAAAATGATTTTTTGGGCCTTTCAAAGCAGCTAGTATATTTTATTTTTGGTATGATATTATTTCAAATCTTTTTAGGAGAATTAATGATTTTTTTTGAGCTTCCGCAATTAACAAGACTTTTTCATACTTGGGGTTCATCTTGGCTTGTAGGAATAATAATTATATTGTATAATACTTTGCAATATGAGCAGTCTTAATAAAAAACTTGTTTTAGCATTTCTATTCATTTTTATGCTTGGATCTTTTGGGTTCTTTGTCATTGATAAAGCTACTAAATCCAGAATCGATAATATTGGTATAATTGGACAAGTCCCATCGTTTTCATTAACAAATTTTGATGGTTCAGTTATAACCGAAAATCAGTTAGATGATAAAATATCAATCGTGAGTTTCATTTTTACTCAATGCGAAGGTGCATGTCCTATAATGTCTGAAAACATGTCTATCCTTCAAGAAAGATTTGCTTCTTCTAATGATATTCAATTCTTATCCATAACAACAGATCCAGATTATGATACATTAGATATCCTCAATGAGTATTCCTCTAGTTATAGCAACAATAACAATTGGTTTTTCTTGAGAGGGGATATACTTGATATAATTGAGTTATCAGAAAAAGGATTTTTCCTTTCAGCAGCACTATTACCTGCAGGTCACTCAACGCGTTTGGTGTTAGTTGATAAAGAATTAAACATCAGAAAATATTATGAAGGCACTATTGAATCTAATATTTTCGAATTGCAAAGCGATATTGTAACCTTACTAAATCAAGGATAGTATGTTTAAGAATTTTATCGAGCTTACCAAGGTTAGAATTGGTTTTCTTGTGCTTACAACAACAATTATAGGATTTTATCTTGGTTCTCAAGGTAAAATTGATATTGTACTACTTTTATTTACAGTAGTTGGAACATTGCTTTCTTCCACAGGCTCATCTGTAATGAATAATGTAATTGAGTCCGAATCAGATAAGTTAATGAATAGAACAAAAAATAGAGTACTTCCAACGGAAAAAATTTCATTGAATTTTGCAAAATTCTTAGGTATTTCTTTTATTATTTTAGGACTATTAATTCTTTATTTAAAAGTAAATGTTCTTACATGTATGCTATCAATGTTAACAATTATTTTATATTTATTTTTATACACTCCTTTGAAAAGAAAATCTTGGCTAAACACATCTGTTGGTGCCATACCTGGGGCTATACCGCCACTTGGAGGTTGGACAGCAGCTACAAATTCGATTGAATGGGGAGGGATTGCTCTTTTTTTAATCTTATTTTTTTGGCAGCATCCACATTTTTACTCAATTGCCTATATGTACAAAGATGATTATAGAAATGCAGGATTACAAATGTTGCCAGTAGTCGAAAATGGTGTCAAAAGAACAGTGATGCATATTTTTTTACATGCACTTATTTTAATTCCAATTTCTACGCTACCATTTTTTTTAGGATTTTCAGGGAGAGTATATTTTGTTGGTGCATATATATTAAGTAATATTTATATGCTTCTATGTTTGCCATTTATACTTGAACAAACAGTAGATAATGCACGATTAATTTTTAAGATATCAATATATTATTTTCCACTACTATTGTTCCTTATTGCAGCAGATCTAAGAGTCTAATTTATTAATCCTTTTCTTGTGTCTTCCTTCTTCAAAATCTGTAGATAGCCAAAGTTCTATTATTGATTCAGCTTCTTGATTAGATAAAAATCTTGCTCCAATAGATAATATATTTGCATTATTATGGATACGAGATAATTCAACTATTTCACTTGGACCATTATAAAATACAGCTGCTCTGATACCTTTTATTCTATTTGCAGCCATTGCTTCTCCTTGACCTGATCCACCAAAAATTATACCAATTAAATTATGTTCAGCAATATGTTTTGCGGCAGGTATTATGAAGTCAGGATAGTCATCTAAACTATCATATTCAAATGCTCCAAAATCTTTAATATTATAACCTTGATTTTGAAGAAAATTTTTAACATGCTCCTTCCGCTCAAAACCGGCATGATCAGTTGCAAGAACAATGGTCTTACTCATTTAAATAATCCTCTATTGCTGAAATAATTTTTTCTTTTACAAATCCTAAATGAGAAGCGACATCTTTTCCAGGTGCGGATGCACCAAATTCATTTATTCCAATATTTAATCCATCGATACCCGTAAATTTTTGCCAACCTGTAGTTGTACCAGCTTCTAAAGAAATTCTCTTAGAACAAGATTCATTCATTATAGTAGAAATATACTCTTCATTTTGTTTTTCAAATAATTCCCAACAAGCTACGTTTATAATCTGAATTTTTTTATTGATCGATTTACATATTTCTAATGCTAAATGAACTTCTGAACCAGTGGCAAAAAGAACTGCTTCTGGATTATCTTCTTTTTTCAAAATATATGCACCTTTATTAACTCCTTTTTCTATGATTTTTTCATCAATATTGAGTTTTGGTAGTTTTTGTCTCGTAAGAAGAATTGCACTTGGATTTTCAGCATTTTTCATAATTGATTTGAAACAATAAAACGTTTCTAAAGCATCTGCAGGTCTAAACACTAAGAGTTTAGGAATATTTCTTAAAGACATAATATGTTCAACTGGTTGATGAGTTGGGCCATCTTCGCCAACAAAAATTGAATCATGAGTAAACTCATACATTACATGAAGTTTCTGAATTGAAGAAAGCCTAATAGCTGATCTTAAATAGTCACTAAAAACTAAAAATGTTCCTCCAAAAGGAAAGTGCTTTCCATAAAGAGCGATTCCATTCATTATAGCTCCCATAGGAAATTCTCTAACTCCAAATGCTATATTCCTTCCCTTAGGATTGGATGCGGAAAAATCATCATATTTATTTGCAAAATTTGTTGTACAGTTTGAACCATCTAAATCTGCTGATCCCCCAATGATATGTGGAAATTTTACAGCAAATTCATCTAATGTAATACCAAATGCTTGTCTAGTTGCCATTACATCATTGCCAAAATCTGGAACTGATAATGATTTAATCATGTGTTCAAGATTAGTACTTCTAATTCCAAACTCTTTATCTCTATCAAGTACTTTATTATCGAGGGATTTAAAATTTCTTTGAAAATGACTAATAATTTCTTCGTTACAGAAAAATTGCTCTTGAGGTAGTCCAATTTTTTCCTTTGTAAGTTTTATTTCTTCTTCACTAAATGGAGCTCCGTGAGATTTTGGACTATTTTCAAGACTAAAGCTTCCTTTAGCTATTACAGTTTTTCCAATGATAATACTTGGTTTATCAATCGATTGTGCATTCTTTAATGCGAATCTTATCTCATCATGATTGTGCCCATCTATTTCTTGTACGTGCCAACCCATTGCCTCATATAATTTTTTATAATCAGTTGAATCTACTCTCGAGGTTTTTCCTGCAATTTGAATATCATTCTTATCATAAAACATAATCAGGTTTGATAGTTTCCAATGACCTGCAAGAGTACTGGCTCCTAAGGCTATTGGTTCCTGTATGTCTCCATCGCCAGCTAAGATATATGTATACCTTTTTTTAGAAGTATTTGAATCTGCTTTTTCCGCTAGGGCCATACCTATACCCATCCCAACCCCTTGTCCAAGGGGGCCAGTACTTGCATCAATACCAGGAGTTTCTATTTCAGGATGTCCAGGCGTCAAACTACCTAATTGTCTAAATTTTTTAAGGTCATCAATCTTCAAGTATCCACATAAAAATAAAATTGAATAAAATAGCATACAGGTATGTCCAACAGACAAAACTACACGATCTCTATTTTCCCAATCAGGATTTTTAGGATCAATTGTTAAAAATTCAGAATATAAGATATAAGTAAAATCTGCCAAAGACATAGGACCCCCTGGATGACCAGAGTTAGCATTTCTAACTCCATCAATAACTAATCCTTTAATAACATTTACTGTTACTTGATCTTTTTGATTATCATTTAAATTTTTGAACTCAGTTATAGAATTTGTATTCATGATGCTTGCATTTTATTAATCGTTTCAACAGGGTTTTGAGATTGAAAAACTTGTGATCCTGCAACGAGTATGTCTCCACCAGCTGAAATAACATCTTTGTAGTTTTCTAGTTTGATACCTCCATCAACCTGAATCATAATTTTATCTCTAATCTTTTGATCAATTAAATACTCATTAATTTCAGAAATCTTTTCAATAGTTGAGGGAATGAAGCTTTGACCACCAAATCCTGGTTCAACCGACATAACAACAATATAATCTATGAATTCTAGATATTTCTTTAAAATTGAAAAAGGTGTTTTTGGTTTTAACGCTAGTCCACATTTAAGATTATTCTTTTTAATCATATTTATTAAAATTTTAGGAGGAAATGTGAAACGTGACTCAGTGGCTTCAATATGAAATGAAATACCATCAGCCCCTGCATTAATAAATGGTATAAGCATATCAAAAGGATTGCTGACCATTAAATGAACATCAAAGAATAAGTTTGAATGATGTCTTAAAGATTTAACTAATCCTGGCCCAAAAGAAAGATTAGGAACAAATTGTTGATCCATAATGTCTAAATGAAGCCATTCAGCTTTTGAGTTATTACAAAGTTCAACTTCTTTTTGAAGATTTGCAAAATCAGCACCTAACAAAGAAGGAGCAACTATTGAGTTTTTTACATTTGACATGATAATGAAGCTACACAAAATTTTTTTCTAATAGCAAAGGAATTGTTGATATATAGCAATGTTTTTTTTATCTTAGACCGACTAGTCGGTTTATGAACAAAAATCTTCAAAGCGATAAAAAAAATAATATTTTGATGGCTGCTGTAAAAGTATTGACCAAAAAAGGTTATTATGGTAGCACAATGGATGATATTGTTGCTGAATCTAAAATGAGCAAAGGAGCAATCTATCATTACTATTCGAGTAAGAAAGATGTTTACCTTGCTGTAATAGATATGTGGGAGAATCAAACTCAAGTGTTGCTAGCACCAGCAGCTAATGAATCTTCCAGCGCAAAAGCTATAAAAGAGCTTTTTAATTTATTAGCTAAGCAATTAAAAATCGATGGAAGTTTTTTTAATTGTCTTCCTACTTTATGGGCAATTGCGAGACATGATGATGATTTTAAAAAGAAGATGCAAAAAGTTTATAATCGTTTTCAAAAATTTATAGAATTAATAATTTTAAGAGGTATAGAAAGTAAAGAGTTTGTCAATTTGAAACCTGACAATGCTAAAACTCCGGCTTTATCATTAATACTCAATTTTGAAGGTATTTTTTGGTTTAATATCTTTAATTCTAAGTATGTTGATGCTGAAAAATATATTGAAGAAGTTTCAAGCTCTATTATATATGTCTATACTCAACAAAAAGGGGAAAAATAATGTCAAAAGAACAAACAGTTGGTTTAAATCAAATTAAAACTGGTGGAACATTTTTAACTAATGTCGTAGGATCTGAAAAAGTGTTTTGTAAAGAGCTATTTTCGGAAGAGGAAAAAATGATTTACGAAGCAATGCGAGACTTTGCTACAAATGAATTATTACCACTATCTCAAAATGAATTAAATAAAAAAGATGAAAAATTAATAAGAAAACTTGTGGAGCAGATGGGCGAATTAGGTTTCTTAGGAATTGATGTACCTGAAAAATATGGTGGATCTGAAATGACCAAAACAGGTATGTGTATATTAGCAGAAGGAATTTCATTCTGTGGTAGTCCATCTTTTTGTACTGTTTGGAATGTTCAAACCTCTATTGGTTCTTTAGGAATCATTTGGTATGGAAACGATGAACAAAAGCAAAAATGGTTACCAGGTATTTGTTCAGGAGAAAAAATCGCAGCATTTGGTTTAACAGAGCCTGAAGCTGGTTCAGATGCAACAAATTCTAAGACTACTGGCGTTCTTTCAGATGATGGAAAATATTATATATTAAATGGTCAGAAAATCTTTATTTCAAATGGTGCATGGGCTGATACTTTCATAATTGCATTGAAAATTGATGGAAAATTTTCTTCGATTGTTGTTGAAAAAGGCACTCCAGGATTTGAGATTGGAAAAGAAGAAAAGAAAATGGGAATGGAAGGTTCATCAACTGTTCCTTTATACTTTACTGATTGTAAAGTTCCAGTTGAAAATTTACTTGGTAATGTAGGTGACGGTGCAGGTCCTGCGTTTTGTGGTTTGAATATTGGTAGATTTAAGCTTGGGGCTTCAGCTATTGGTGGTATGATTTTAGGGATGCAGCATGCTGTTGAATATGCCAAGGAGAGAAAGGCTTTTGGACAATACATCTCTGATTTTGGTTCAATTAAAGAAAAATTAGCAACTGCAACTATTCTAACCTATACGCTTGATAGTACATGCTATTCAGTTATTGGTAAACAAACAGAAGCAATTAATCAGTTGGATAAGGATGATCCTAAATACTACATTAAGCAAGGAAATACTACAGAAAAATATATTGCAGAAAATTCTATCGTAAAAGTGTATGGTAGTGAGTCAGCAGAGCAATTAATTGATCATTGTTTTCAAATTTTTGGTGGATATGGTTTCATTGAAGAATACCCTATTGCTCAAGCATATAGAGATAATAGGATAAATAAAATTTGGGAAGGAACAAATGAAATCAACAAAATGCTTTGTGGAAGAGCTATGATAACAAAAGCCCTCAGCGGAGAAATTGGATTTAAGGAATATTTAGAAAAAGTTGACGAATATTGTGTTAATAGCCTTGATAGTGGTTACGAAGGTGAATTCAAAGATGAGGTTGAATGTATCGAAGCTGCAAAAGGTATTTACGCAATTTGTTTGAATGAATCTTTAAGCAAGCATGGACAGGATATTGGGACTGAGCAAGTCATTATTGAAAATCTAGCAAATATTCTCATCTATTGTTACGTAGCTGATTCAACTTTATCTAGAGTAATGCAGCACAAAGATTTTTATGAATCTCAAAATCAAATTGTACCTGAATTATGTGCAAAGGTATATACTGCTGAGCAAGGCATTAGAGTTATGGAGTACACATATAAAATATTAAATAATATTTATAATGGTAATATTCCAGCTGATTTAAATGCTAAGCTTGATGTTTTGAAAGAAAGACTTTCTTTATCAACTGATACAATTGGTTTAAAGAAAATAATTGGAGAAAAGGTTGTTGAATCTGGCGGTTATCCAGTTCAAAGCTTTTAAGGAGGAAAAATGAGTAACAAAGCCGTAATTATTGATGGGGTTAGATCTCCAATAGGTACTAAAGGTAGCCCAATGATTGGAATGAGATCTGATGAAATTGCCGGACAGGTAATCAAAGGTTTGTTGGATAGAAATAAAGAATTAGATGTCAATTTAATTGAAGATGTTTCATTAGGATGTGCATTTCCAGAAGGACCAACAGGAATGTTAGTCGCTAGAGGAGCATCTATTTTAGCAGGAATTCCTGAAACGGCTGCTGCTAATGTTATTAATAGATATTGTGGTTCAGCTATGACATCTCTTCATATGATAAGCTCTGCTATTGAAGCTGGTGATATTGAGGCAGGTATTGCTGGTGGAGTTGAAGATATGTTCACAATTCCTCAGGGTGGTTTCGCCCCTGATTTTAATGTTAAACTAGCTGAACAAGATTATTATATTTCAATGGGTGAAGGTGCTGAATTACTTGCAGATGAATTAGATATTTCAAGAGAAGAGCAGGAAAATTTCTCTTTTTCTTCTCATGATAAAGCTGTAGCTGCACGCGAAGCTGGAAAATTTGATAATGAAATTGTTCCAATTACTCTTGAAGATGGGACAATTGTCGATAAAGATAGTGGCCCAAGAACTCCTGATAAAGATAAAATCAAATCTCTAAATCCAGCATTTAGAGTTGATGGAACTGTGACAGCAGCAACCAGTAGTCCATTTTCAATTGGCGCTTCAGCAATGCTTATTACAAGTGAAAAATTTGCTAATAAACATGGATTAAAAATTAGAGCAAGCATTGAAGGTAGGGCTGTTGCTGGAGTAAACTGGAAAATGTTTGGTTCTGGCCCTGTACCAGCAACTGAAAAAGCATTAGAAAAAACTGGGCTTTCAATGGATGATATTGATGCAATTGAGTTGAATGAAGCATTTGCGGCTCAAGCGTTATATTGTATTAAAAAAGCAAATTGGGATGCAGACAAAGTTAATTTAAATGGTGGTGCTGTTGCTATAGGTCATCCTCTTGGTATTTCAGGAACTAGAATTATTACTACGTTATTAAATGTTCTGGAACAGCAAGATAAATCAATGGGTCTAGCTACAATGTGTGTTGGTACAGGCCAAGGAATTACTACAATAATTAAGAGGGGATAAAATGAGTATTAAAATTAAAAAATGTGCTGTTTTAGGCGCTGGAGTGATGGGTGCACAAATAGCGGGTCATATTGCTAATGCCGGAATTCCATCGCTTTTATATGACATTAATGATGATTTAGCTAAAAAAGGAGTTGAAGGACTTACAAAGTTAAAGCCAGCACCATTATTTTCTAGCAAAAATTCATCACTAATTACACCGTGTACATATGATAATGACATTGAAAAATTGAACGATTGTGATTTGATTATTGAAGCTGTAGCAGAAAAAATTGAGATAAAGCATTCAGTTTATAAAAATTTATTACCTCACTTAAAAGATGATGCAATACTTGCATCAAATACCTCAGGAATACCTCTGGCTAATTTAGTTGAGGTCTTGCCTGATGAAGTACAGTCAAGATTTTTGATTTCACACTTTTTTAACCCCCCAAGATATCTAAGATTGTTAGAGCTTGTGAAAGGTCCTAAAACTAGTGATGAAGTATATCATACTGTTACAGAATTTGGTGAAACAACTTTAGGTAAAGGAATAGTTCATGCTAAAGATACACCTGGTTTCATTGGTAATAGATTAATCAATGCAAGTGGACCTTTAACATTTCATAAAGCAATGGAATTTGGACTTACAATTGAAGATGTAGATGCATTATCTGGTACACTTATTGGTAACGCTAAAAGTGCATATTTTAGAACCCAAGATGTTGTGGGATTGGATACTGCTCTTAACGTTATGAATAACATGTATGACAGAGTTACTACTGAAAGTGAAGAGGAAAGACAAAAGTTTAAGGCTCCAGATCTACTTGTAAAATTAGTTGAAGATGGAAGACTGGGACAAAAATCTGGTCAGGGTTGGTATAAGAAAGAAGGAAAAGAAATCTTATCTTTAGATTTTGATACGATGGAATATACTCCAACTAAAAAAAGAATGTTTGATACTATAAGAGTTGGAAAACCCATCAAAGACTTAAAAAAGAGATTGAATGCGATAACATACCTTGATGATGTTGGTGCAAAATTTTTATGGGAAGTTAATGCACCAATATTTACTTATTCTGCTGAGCTTATTCCTGAAATCGCCGATAGTATCATTGAAATTGATAATGCTATGAAATGGGGTTTTGCAAGAGACATAGGAATCTTTGATGCATGGGATGCAATTGGTGTTGAAAAATCGGTCAATAAAATGAAGGAAGAAAATAGAAAAGTCCCTGCATGGGTAGACGAAATGTTATCTTCGGGTAGAAAATCATTTTATGAAGTAATTGATGGAGAATTAACATATTATTGTCCTATTCAAAAGAAAGTTTTAGTTCAAAAGTCCAGCGATAAAACTTTAAATCTCAATTTGTTTAAAAACTCAAAGACAATGCTTAAAAGGGATTGGAGTGCCAGCATTTATGATATAGGTGATGGCGTTTTAAATGTTGAATTCCATTCAATATTTGTTCCTGCCTTTAATCCGATTGATAGATCTATGGTTGGAATTGTAAAAGATGCTTTAGATCTTCTAGAAACAGGTAAATATAAAGGTCTTGTAATAGGGCATCAGGGAAAAAATTGGTGTGCCGGTGCAAACGTAAATGATTTTAAGATGGCAATTGATTCTGGAAATTTACATGTTATGGATGCTGGTGTAGAAGAAATGCAATCAGTCACTCAAAGAATTAGACACTCTAAATATCCTGTAGTTACTTGTCCATTCAATTTAGCTTTAGGTGGGGGATTTGAATTTTATGCTTGTTCCGCTCATACTGTCGCTGCAGGTGAACTTTACGCAGGTCTTGTAGAGGCTATTCAAGGTCTTATCCCAGGAGCTGGCGGTCATTTACGTGTTATTCTTAATCTTCTTGAGAATAATGACGCTAAAAATTTCAACATGAACATAGGAAGACAAGCAATTGGATTAGTAAATCCACTCACTGTATCTAGAAGTGCAACAGATGCCCTTAAAAAAGGGTGGTTACGAAAATCAGATACTATATGTATGAATTCAGAGCATTTACTTTCAACTGCTAAACATAAAGTTCTTGAACTTTCAGAAAATGGATACAAACCCCCTAAGTACAGAGAAGATTTAACTTTACCTGGAATGACTTTGAGAACAATGGCATCAGTTGGTTTAAAAGCAATGAAAGCACAAGGCAAAATTTCAGATCACGATGAACTTGTAGCTTCTAAAACAGCTTTTGTTCTAAGTGGTGGAGATAAAGGAGGACTAATGTCTAAGGTTGATGAACAATATGTCTTAGATATTGAAAGAGAAGCCTTTATGTCTTTGGCTGGAGAAGAAAAAACTCAGCAAAGAATAGCACACTTTCTTAAAACAGGTAAGCCTTTAAGAAATTAATCTCGAAAACATAAGATTTAGTTTTTAATTCTTTGTTTAAAATCGTAAATTCTTGGTCAAAATCATACTATTTTAAATTGTTTTGGGAGGTATAAAGTATGTCAAAATGGTCAAAAAAAACGTTTATCGATCACTTAAATCAATCATGTGAAAGCGATGTTGCTATGCACTGCATTGAGCTTGTAGATTTTTCTGAAAAAAACTCGGATGAATTAAGTTGGGGAAATGGAGAAGATTTTGGCACGATGACTTTTCGATGTGATTCTGATCATGGCTTACTTCCACTTTTTAGATTATCTTCAAACGGAAAAATTAATCTTCAATTAAATTTTTTGAGGAGTAAAAATCTTCACAAGCAAGTTTTAGATGATATGGTTATAAAATTTGAATCAAATTTTTTAAGAGAATACGATGAACATTCTTATCCTTCAGATTCTTACGAACCTATAGAAGACTTGATATGTACACACAATCAATTGGAAAATTTTATGCGAACAATTGAAGGCTGTACTTACAGGTTGAAACAATGAATCTTAAAGTTAAGTCAAAAAAAATTAATGACTTTACCTATGAATTAGCTATCAGTGCTAAATGGGAAGATATAAAAGCAGATTTTAATATAGCTAAAAAGAAAGTTGCTAAAGAAATCAAGTTACCTGGTTTTCGAAAAGGTAAAGTGCCAGAAAATATTTTAATGTCGCAATACATCAATTCTGTAGAAATGGGTTTCGTTCAAGATTTTTGTGAAAAATATTACATCATGGCTCTTCAAAAAGAAGAACTATCTCCGATTAATCAAGCACAATTAAAAGATATTGATTTTTCTTACGAAAATGATCTTTCTTTTAAATCTGAATTTGAAATTGAACCTTCTTTAAAGCTTCCAAAATTCAAAAAGAATATGGTTACCGTTGAGAAGATTAATTTTATTTCAAATCAAGAAGAAGTAGATAAAACCATTGAAAATATTCTTAATTCACAAGCTAAAGCAGAACAAATTGAAAAAGGTTCTATGAATGGAGATTTTTTAATTGTTGATAAGCAAGAGCTTGATGAATCAGGTTTACCAATTATTGGTAAAAAAGAGAAAAAGTATTTAGCAATTGGCCAAGATCCAATAATCGATGAAAAAGCTGAATCTTTTATATCAAAAAATACAGGTGATAAAGTTAAACTTACGATTGATATGGGAGAGGGTGAAAAAAATTATGAATTTACCATTGAAACCATTCAAAGAAGAGTACCCCCAAAACTAGATGAAGAATTTGTTAAGCAAATGGATCCAAATTGTAATAGCATTGATGAATGGAAAAAAAATGTTCATGAAAGTATTGATAATGAATACAAAAGAAAATCTGACGAAATGTTTCATTCATCATTAATTGATCAATTCGTAAAGCTTGTTAATCCAGTTCTTCCAACTTCTATGCTTGATAATTACTTAAATAATATCGTAAATGAAGTTAAACAAAATCAAAACAACCAAAATGTTGACGAAGTTCAAATTCGAGAGCAATACCAGCAATTCGCTGAAAATAACTTAAGATGGTTTTTATTGAGAAAATCTATTATTTCAGACAAAGAGTTATCAGTATTACCCACAGAAGTTGAAGATTTTATTAAAGATGCTTTAGAAAAGAACGAAAATCAAAAAGCTGAGATTGAAAGGTTTTATAAAAAAGAATCAAATAAAAATAAATTATCTGATGATTTATTAGATCAGAAGATAATAGATATGCTTAAAGAATACTCAAAAATTAAGGAAAAGAATCAAAAGACTTCTGAACTTCAGGGAGCTCAACCAAATCAATAACACATTATGGGTAGTCTTCTAGGTATTCTAGGTTTATTTACTCTACTTTCAATAGCATTACTACTATCTGAAAACAGATCAGCAATTAACATCAAAACAGTATTATATGGGCTAATATTTCAACTAATTTTTGCATTGTTCATTTTAAAAACTCCTTTTGGAGCACCAATTTTTTCATTTTTAGATAAATCAATAAATATATTGATAGGTTTTTCCTCTTCGGGTTCAGATTTTCTGTTTAAGTCATATATTGATGGAGTTGGATTTCATCCAGGTTTAATTAATTTCGCATTTTCTACTTTACCAACTATCATATTCTTTTCTAGTTTGGTCGCAGTACTTTATCATTTCGGAATTCTTCAGGCAATTATCAAATTCATAGCCAGAAGAATGCAACTAACTCTAGGTACTAGTGGATCCGAAACTTTAAGCGTAGCAGGTAATATTTTTTTAGGACAGACTGAGTCCCCGTTAATGGTAAGACCATTTGTTAGCAAAATGACAAAGTCAGAATTAATGGCAGTAATGACTGGAGGATTTGCTACGGTTTCTGGAGGAGTTTTGGCAATATATGTATCATGGTTAACGGATATTCAAGGAATTGCTGGTCATTTACTTGCAGCTTCTGTAATGTCTGCTCCAGCTGCTTTAGTTGTTGCAAAAATAATTTATCCGGAGACTGATGAATCTCAAACTATGGGCGATGTAAATGTCAATATTGAACAAACAAATATTAATGCTATGGAAGCTTTAAGTAATGGAGCAACGGATGGATTAAAATTAGCAGCTAATATTGCTGCAATGTTAATTGCATTTATTTCTTTTGTTGCAATGGTAAATTATTTTCTTTCTTTTGGTGGAACATCAATGGAAGAGATCTTCGGAATAATTTTTAGACCACTAGCTTGGACTATGGGTGTTCCATGGAATGAGGCTCAACTTGTAGGGATGTTAATGGGTAAAAAGATTGTTTTAACAGAACTTGTTGCATACGGAGATCTTCAAAATTTGATTAGAGATGGAATGATTTCAGAGAGAAGTGCAATTATTTCTACATATGCTCTTTGTGGATTTTCTAATTTTGCATCAATTGGAATACAATTAGGTGGAATTGGTGCTATGGCTCCAGAAAGAAAAAAAGACCTAGCAAAGCTTGTAACTAAGGCAATGTTTGGAGGAGCAATCGCCTCATGGCTAACTGCCACAATTGCCGGACTTTTACTCTAAAAAATTAAAAAATTCTTTTTTTATTTTTTTAGTTGGTAATTCTTAAAAACCATTATAATTTACCAAGCTTTTGTGTCGAAAAAACGCAAGACAATTTTATTTTAGTTATTTGAAAATTTACTATGTAGAACCTTTGTCTTTTAATCCTGCAGTTAGACAAATTGGTGCATTAGCACCAAACAAACTTAAAATATACAATTGAGAGTTTGATCCTGGCTCAGGACGAACGCTGGCGGCGTGCTTGATACATGCAAGTCAAGGAGAACATTATCTTCGGATAATAAGTAAACTGGCGAACGGGTGAGTAACGCGTAAATAACTTGCCTCAGAGATTGGGACAACATTGGGAAACCAGTGCTAATACCAAATAATGCAGCGGGCTCTTCGGAGCACAGTTGTTAAAGTAGGCTTCGGCTTACACTTTGAGATAGGTTTGCGTCCGATTAGTTAGTTGGTAGAGTAAAAGCCTACCAAGACCAAGATCGGTAGCTGGTCTGAGAGGATGATCAGCCACACTGGAATTGAGATACGGTCCAGACTCCTACGGGAGGCAGCAGTAAGGAATTTTGCACAATGGGCGAAAGCCTGATGCAGCAACGCCGCGTGAACGATGAAGTTTTTAGGAATGTAAAGTTCTGTCGTATGGGAAGAGATCTTTCGAATGTTAATACCATTCGTTAATGACGGTACCATACAAGAAAGCACCGGCTAACTTCGTGCCAGCAGCCGCGGTAATACGAGGGGTGCTAGCGTTGTCCGGATTTACTGGGCGTAAAGGGTACGTAGGCGTTTTAATAAGTTGTATGTTAAATATCTTAGCTTAACTAAGAAAATGCATCCAAAACTGTTAAAATAGAGTTTGAGAGAGGAACGCAGAATTCATGGTGGAGCGGTGACATGCGTAGATATCATGAGGAAAGTCAAATGCGAAGGCAGCCTTCTGGCTCAAAACTGACGCTGAGGTACGAAAGCGTGGGGAGCGAACAGGATTAGATACCCTGGTAGTCCACGCCGTAAACGATGAGTATTTGGTGCTGGGGGATTCGACCCTTTCAGTGCCGTAGCTAACGCGATAAATACTCCGCCTGGGGACTACGATCGCAAGATTGAAACTCAAAGGAATTGACGGGGACCCGCACAAGCGGTGGAACATGTGGTTTAATTCGATGATACGCGAAGAACCTTACCTGGGTTTGACATGTTAGTGAAAGTTTTCTGAAAAGAATTCCCTTTAAGAGCTTGCTCTTAAACACTATCACAGGTGGTGCATGGCTGTCGTCAGCTCGTGTCGTGAGATGTTAGGTTAAGTCCTGCAACGAGCGCAACCCCTATATTTAGTTGCCAGCACATAATGGTGGGGACTCTAGATAGACTGCCCGGAATAACCGGGAGGAAGGTGGGGATGATGTCAAGTCAGTATGTCCCTTATACCCAGGGCTACACACGTGTTACAATGGATAGTACAAAAAGTCGCAATCCCGCGAGGAGGAGCCAATCTTTAAAACTATCCCCAGTTCAGATTGAAGTCTGAAATTCGACTTCATGAAGCAGGAATCGCTAGTAATCGTAGGTCAGCACACTACGGTGAATACGTTCCCGGGTCTTGTACACACCGCCCGTCAAGTCATGGAAGTCTGCAGTACCCGAAGATGGTATCCTAACCGCAAGGAGGGAGCTGTTTAAGGTAAGGCAGGTAACTGGGACTAAGTCGTAACAAGGTAGCCGTACCGGAAGGTGCGGCTGGATCACCTCCTTTCAGGGAGTAATCTGCTTTATAATACTATAAAGTAAGATACGGTCGAACAGGTTTAAATGATGAGGTTCTACATAGCTTTTTAGAGTTTATACATGGGGCTTATAGCTCAGCTGGTTAGAGCGCATCTCTGATAAGGATGAGGTCCGTGGTTCGAGTCCACGTAGGCCCACCATTTAATTGGGGCTGTAGCTCAGCTGGGAGAGCAATTCCCTTGCACGGAATAGGTCGCAGGTTCGATCCCTGTCAGCTCCACAAGAATTTAAATTTTAGATATTTGACAATTTGGAAATTAACGCGGAAAGTATCACAATTATTTTGTGATACCTTCAATTTATATCACTTAAATCTTATTTAAGTGATGTTGATAATCATTAAAACACTCAAGTCATATAAACTTGTAAAAGCTACTAAGAGCACACGGAGGATGCCTTGGTACATGGAGGCGATGAAGGACGTGGTAAGCTGCGATAAGCTTCGGGTAGGTGCACACAACTGCTAATCCGGAGATTTCCGAATGGGGCAACCCGTTTTGAGTTATATCAAAACACTCTCATCTGAATATATAGGATGAAAAGAGCCAACGAGGTGAACTGATACATCTAAGTAACCTTAGGAAAAGAAAACAAAAGTGATTCCCCTAGTAGTGGCGAACGAAAAGGGAAGAGCCCAAACTAATGCTGTGTCAAGTCTGCAAATTTTGCAGTATTAGGGTTGTGGGATTATTATTAATCCAATTGCAGTTGGATTGACAAGTCAAAAAATGAAATGTTAACAAAATAATTTGGAAAGA
>CACNWW010000001.1:0-55000 GCA_902624275.1 uncultured Fidelibacterota bacterium | reverse complement strand
TGCAGAAATCTCTTATGTCAATCAGTCTATCTTATTCGATAACGTAAATTTTGATTCAGATAGTCTTGATGTTTGGATGAGTCATGGAGATAAGGTTGAAGTCTTACCAGAAAACTTTGATATAATTGCCTCTTCCAAAGATTGTAAAGTAGCAGGATTTCAAAATGCAGACTCTAATATTTTTGGATTACAATTTCATCCAGAAGTGACTCATACTAATCAAGGAAAACAGATTTTATCTAACTTTATTTTTAAAGTGTGCAATTGTAATAAAAATTGGTCAACATCCGATATCATAAATTCAATGGTTTCTGACGTTAAAAACAAAGTAAAAAATGATAAGGTTTTATTAGGTCTTTCAGGAGGTGTTGACTCATCTGTTGTAGCTATGTTATTACATAAGGCTATTGAAAATAATTTAATTTGCATCTTTGTAAATCATGGTTTATTGAGGTTAGGTGAAGTTGATGAGGTGATGTCAACATTTGAAGCTTTAAATATTGATATAAGATTAGTTGATGCCTCTGAATTATTTCTTTCAAAACTTGCAGGCGTAAAGGATTCAGAGCAAAAAAGAAAAATTATTGGAAATACTTTCATTGATGTATTTGAAAATGAAGCAAAAAAAATAAAGGATGTCAATTGGCTAGCTCAAGGAACTATTTATCCTGATGTCATAGAGTCTTCTTCTGATGACCACAATTCAAGCGTAATCAAATCACATCATAATGTTGGTGGTCTTCCTGAAATAATGAATCTAAAATTATTAGAGCCAATTAGAGAGCTTTTCAAAGATGAAGTAAGAAAAATTGGAGTTGAATTAAATACTCCTGAGCATATTTTACAAAGACATCCATTTCCAGGACCGGGGCTTGGTATTAGAGTCATGGGAGAGGTTACTCAAAAGAGAATTAATATTTTACAAAAAGCAGACAAAATTTTTATCGATGAACTAAAATCAGAAAAATTATATGATTCACTAAGTCAGGCCTTTGTTGTTTATTTACCAGTCAAGTCAGTAGGTGTAGTAGGGGATGAGAGAAGGTATGAAGATGTTTTGGCTTTAAGAGCAATCGAAACTGTTGATTTTATGACAGCAAACTGGGCACATTTACCCTATGATTTTATTGGTAAGGTATCAAACAGAATTGTAAATGAGATTCCACTTGTTAGCAGAGTTGTTTATGATTGTACTGGCAAGCCTCCAGCAACTATTGAGTGGGAGTAATGATTGTAATAGTAGGGTTCAACAAAAGGTATTCTGAACAATTTTTTATCTTAAATAAAGCATGGATTGAAGAGTCATGGCGTTTGGAAGACTCTGATAAAAAAGATCTTCTCAATCCTGATAAAATTGTTGAAAATGGTGGACAGGTTTTCTTTGCTTTAGAAAATAAAATTCCAGTAGGTACTGCAGCAATGATAAAGAGCTCAGATGATAGGTTTGAACTAGCTAAAATGACAGTTCAAGAGGATCTTAGAGGAAAAGGAATTGCTAACATGCTCATGGATGAGTGTTTAAAATTTGCAAAGGAAAATAAAGCAAACGAAATTTTTTTAATCTCAAATGACTCCCTAATAATTGCAAGGAACCTCTATGATAAATATGGGTTTAAAGAAGTAAATTTAGATTCTCAGAAATATGATAGAGGTAATGTTAAAATGATACTCAAAATAACGAATTAAAAATTAATGCATTTAGTGTATATTTAGTGATGTGTGGAATAGTAGCATATAAGGGACCAAAAAATTGTTATCCAATTCTTATTGATGGTTTACATCGGTTAGAATACAGAGGTTATGATTCAGCAGGTATTGCATGTTTGTCTGATGAAAAAATTACAATTACTAAAAGAAGTGGAAAAGTAATTCAGTTAGAACATGGGCTCAAAGTTAATGGGAAATATGAAAATTGTAATGGTTCAGGTATAGCGCATACTAGATGGGCAACTCATGGTAAACCAAATCAAATAAATGCTCACCCTCATAAAGACGATTCCGGAAACATTGTTTTAGTCCATAATGGAATCATTGAAAATTATGATCCAATTAAAAAATTTCTCAAATCCAAAAAAATAAAATTTAAGTCTGAGACCGATACTGAAGTTCTAGTTCAGTTAATAGGTTATTTCTTTAATAAAGGAAAGCTCAATTTTGAACAATCTGTTAGAGCGGCGCTTCAAAGAGTTGATGGAGCATATGGGATTGTAGTTTTAAATAAAAAAGAACCAGATGTCATGATTGCAGCAAGGAAAGGAAGTCCTTTAGTTCTAGGAATTAAAGATAATGAATTTTTCATTGGAAGTGATGTCTCTCCTATTATTAAACATACTCAGCAAATTATTTATCTTGAAGACTCTCAAATGGCGGTTATGAAGAGTGAGGAATATAAAATAACATCAATTGATAAAGATGTTAGTCTTCCTAAAAAAGTTGAAAAAATAGATTTTAAAATTGATGATTATGATAAAGGAAAATTTAAATACTTTATGCATAAGGAAATTCATGAACAAATCCATACTATTCGAAATACTATAACAGGTAGAGCTAAAAAGGATAGAGTCTATCTTAATGGATTAATGGAATATTGGACACAAATTAAAGAAGCTGACAAAATATTTATTACTGCTTGCGGTACGTCATGGCATGCAGGTCTTATTGGAAAAAATTTAATTGAACGTTTTGCTGAAGTTCCTGTGCATGTTGAATATGCTTCAGAGTTTAGATACAATAAAACTCTGGTTGATAATAAAAGTGTTGTAATTGCTATTTCACAATCTGGGGAAACAGCTGATACATTGGCTGCAATAAAAAAAGCTAATGAATATGGAGCTATAACTGTGGGGGTATGTAATGTTGCTGGTAGCTCAGTGGCAAGAGAAACAAATTGTGGAATATTTACTAGGTGTGGACATGAAGTAGGAGTGGCATCAACTAAAGCATTTACTGCACAGGTAAGCGTACTTTATTTATTAGCACTTAAATTAGCAGATTCAAATGATACTATTAATCGCAGTTCTATGAAAGCTCATTTAGATTTTGATGATAGTATTAATAAAATTAAATCAATTCTTAAAAAAGAAAACGAAATTAGGAAAGTTGCTTTGAAATATAAAAATGCCAAAGATTTTTTATATCTTGGCAGAGGACTAAATTTTCCTGTAGCTCTTGAGGGAGCTTTAAAATTAAAAGAGATTTCTTATATTCATGCTGAAGGATATCCAGCAGCAGAAATGAAGCATGGGCCTATAGCTTTAGTCGACAAGGATATGCCAAATTTATTTATTGTTCCAAAAGATAAAACATATGATAAAATCATTTCAAACATTGAAGAAATAAAATCAAGGAAAGGAAAAATTATTATAGTAACAGATTCAAGGGATAAAATTTTAAAAAGTCTTGCAAATGACTTGATATTAATACCTAAAACAAATCATTATATGTTTTGTCAATTAGCAACAATAGTTTTACAGTTGTTTGCATATTATATAGCAGTTGGAAAAAAATTGAATGTTGATCAACCGAGAAATCTTGCTAAATCAGTTACTGTCGAGTAGTTTCGGGTAGATTTCCTGGTTGATGTTTTTCAAAAACACCTTCTTCTTTCTTAAATTTTTCCTAGATTTAATCAAATGAAAAAACTACTACCATTACTCTTATTAATCTTGATTGGGTGTTCTAAAGATGATGGACCTTATAAAGATTATTATCCAAATGGAAAAGTTAGAGGAGAGGGAACTTTTAAGAATAATAAAGTTGAAGGATTATTTACTACTTATTATGATGAAGGTCAAATTTTAAAAGAGTTTCAATTCAGAGACGGAAAACGAAACGGAAAAATGAATTGGTATTATAAAAACGGAAACCTTAAGGTTTTAGGATACTATAAAGATGATAAACAAGATGGACCTTTCAAATCTTACTACGAAAACGGACAACTTGAGGGAGAAGGAACCTATAAAGATGGTATAAAAGATGGACCATACAAAGAGTACTACGATGATGGAAAACTCAAAAAAGAAGAAACCTACAAGAATGGTAAACTCATTGAACAAAAAAAATATTAATCAATCTGTCCGAAACCAAAACAACACTGTTGAATAGTTGTAATACGATAAAATATGAATAATAGAATTCCACCTCCAATCGTAACTCTCATTTGTGGTATATCAATTTATTATTCAAAATCCTTCTTTAATCAATTTTTGAATTTTAGTAATAATGGTATTAGCTTATTTCTTTTGATTGTAGGATTGATTGTTTTTATTTCAGCAGTCATATCTTTCAGAAATCAAAAAACAACTGTCAATCCTTTAAAACCCAAGCAGGCTTCATCCTTAGTAACTTCTGGAATATTTAGGTTTTCAAGAAATCCAATGTATCTTGGAATGCTAATTATATTATTGTCTATTTCTTTTAAGTTTAATCTTCTTGGGGGAATAATTATATCACTATCATTCTTCATTTTTATTACGAAATTTCAAATTTTTCCAGAAGAAGAAGCTATGAATGAATTGTTTGGTGACAAATTTACTCAATATTCTAATACAACTAGAAGGTGGATTTAATTATTTCAGGATAACCTCATGAATTTATATTTAGCCCTACTGTTTGCAATTTTATTTGAGGTAACGGGCACAATGTTACTTCCTTTAACAAAAGAATTTTCAAAGTTAATTCCAACTAGCTTAGTTATAATTTTTTATTCTTTGTCTTTTTACCTTTTATCTGTTGCAGTTTCGAAATTACCATTATCAATTGTTTATGCATCATGGGCGGGACTTGGTGTCTTTTCTGTAGCAATATTGAGTTATCTTTTTTACAAACAACCTTTAAATTTACCAACTATCATTGGATTGTTTTTTATCGTTATAGGTGTTGTATTGGTAAATGTGTTTAAAACTGATTAATTAAGCTTATATTTATATTATTATGAAATTATTTATAAATATTATTTTATCTGGAAGCCTATTTGCTCAATCAATTGATAGCGAAGCAAGTGAAACATTTATTGAATCACTTTTAGAGGATTTAAATCGTGAAAAAAATAATTCTGTCATCGCAAGAATTGATGAGAGTACTATTCTCGATACAAATTATGCAAATCATGCTATGGTTTTAAAGCTTAAAGCGTATTATAATCTTAAAGATTTTGATGCTGCTTTAAATACAGCAAAATCAATGAATCCTCTTAACTATCCTCCTAATCTAAAAACATCTTTTCATTTGACTTTAGGAGATATTTTTTCTTCAAAGGGTTATTACGATTATGCTTTTAAAAATTACTTAGATGCAAGGAGATCAAATATCGATTCTCGATCAAAAAGAATCATTAATAAAAGAATAGTTCAGACCATACCACTAAATCTAAATTTTGAAAATTTAGAATTAATGGAAATCGTTGAAGATCATGAAAGTAATTTAAATATTATTCTTTTAGCACAAGCTTTTTCATTGGTTTATAGTAATTCAAAAGAAATTTCAAGCAAATTTAACGAAATTGACCAAAGCAGCTTAGATAGAGAATTCAGATCTAATTATAATTTTTTAAAAAGAAATATTGATTCTAAAACATCATTTTCAAGAAAAGTTGGGATCGTACTTCCCTTGGAAGGAGAAGGACTTGAAATTACGAATGCATTTTTAAAAGGATTATTAGAGGCAAATCAAATTTCACAATCAAATGACAAGATTCAATTTATTATCATTGATAATTACAAAGATCCAATTTTGACAGTTGAAGCATTTAAGTATTTGGTTGATAAACATAAGGTAAGTGCGATTATTGGTCCATTTTTGGATAAGAATTTAATTGCAGGAGCAAGTTCAGTTTCTACGGAAAAAATTCCAATTTTTGCACCCTTTACATCATTAGACAATCTTTCAAATGTTAATAAGAATATATATTCATTAAACTCATCTGTTGATTTTAGAAATCAATTATTGGTAAATCATTATCTAGATAATTTTGAATTAAATAATATTGCCATCATAGCGCCTAGAACAGATCTTGGTATAAAAGAAGTTGATTCTTTTTTAATAGCCTTGGATAAGCTAAATAAAGAGCCAGTATATATAGGTTGGTATGAAGAAAATTCTGCAATTGACCTTCGTCCAAATTTTAATGAATTAAGAGAGGTCGCATGGGAGATTGAAACCCGAGATGAGTATCAAGAATTTTTAGGGGTTGAGATTGATGTTCTTGACTCGATGTTTGAAGTCGATAATGATGAAGTTTATGATATGTTTAATTTAGAACAAGAAGAGTCAATTGATTCTACCGAAGTGATTTTGGAAACTATCGATGGATTATTTTATCCTGTGAGTTCTAATGCTTTAGAGTTTGTTGCTTCTCAAGTCTCATTATCTAATCTAGAAACGCAACTTTTAGGAAACGAAAATTGGCTTAATCTAGACTTACTAAAACAAGAAAGTGTTTCACCGCATATTTCAGATATGTTGTTTTCATCAAATTTCATTCCAAAATATATAAAAAATAGTGAATATGATTATGACCCATCTTTAAATAATGCGTTTCATTTTGGAATGGATTTTTCAAACTTTTTAATTAATTCAAGCTTTAATAAATCAAAATTTGATTTTAGTTCTTCATTAAGTTTTGAAGGAATTACAAGGAATTTTGATTTTTCTAATTCCACATCAAACCAAGGTTCTAAGGTAGTTAGATTTTCGAATAGAAAAATATATGATTCTAGATAAATTATGATTTTTGATTTTTCATATAAAATCAATCAAAATGGATTAAAAGTAATTTTTTCAAACGCTGAAGAGAACAATATCTTACAAAAAGCTATTGTTTCAATGTCTCAAACCCATTCTACAAATATCGAAGTAGTAAAAAATAAAAAATTAGTATATAGTAACGTGGATGGAATTTTTGCATGCAATAAAAATTATGCTTTACAAGTTAAAACAGCTGATTGCTTGCCTATTTTTTTCATTCATAAGCATAAAAATATTTTTGGAGTAATTCATGCAGGCTGGAAAGGTCTTAAAAATGGTATTATTTTAAAGTCTACCAATTTATTAAAAAGTCATATTAATGATCTTAACGATATAACAGCGTTTATTGGACCATCAATTTCTCAAAAAAATTATGAGGTGAAAAATGAATTTATTGACTATTTTGGAAATGAGTTCATTGATAAAGTTGAAGATAGATTTTTTTGTAATTTGAAAGGTGTTGCAAGCTCTCAATTGCAAAAACTTGGTGTTAAAAATGTTATTGATTGCAATCAATGTACTTATGAAAATGAAAATTACCATTCTTATAGACGTAACAAGACTTCAAAAAGAATGACTGGTTTAATTTATTATGAATGAATTAATTAATTACATTATTTTAGGCATGATTCAGGGATTAACTGAATTTTTTCCAGTAAGTAGTTCTGGTCATCTAGTATTATTTCAAGATTTTTTAAAAATAAAAAATGAAGGAGCTTCTGCTGAAATTATTGCTCATTTTGGAACTTTATTCAGCATACTTTTATTTTATAAGGCTTCTTTCTTTTCTTCAAAAAACGAAAATGATTTTTTTAACCCAGACACTATAAAGTTGTTAGTAATATCTACTATTCCAGCTATTATCTTTGGCCTTATGTTTGACTTTGAGCAATTTTTTAATTACAAATTTGTCCAATACTCTTTATTAGCTAATGGAGTTCTAATAATACTAATGAGCTTATTAAAAAGTTCATTTTCATTTAATTTTAATTTTAAATCTGCTTTATTGTTAGGAATATTTCAATCTATTGCAATTCTTCCTGGAATTTCCAGATCTGGAATGGTAATAAGTTCAGCTTTAATGTTAGGGCTAAACAAAGAAAAATCTATTCAGTACTGTTTCTTTATGGTTATACCAGTTATTATTCTCTCAATTTTTTATGAATTACTATTCTCTTCAGGATTTGATGCCGTAAACTTGTTAGATGGAGTAGGATTATTTTTATCATCATTCATTTTTGGATATCTGAGTTTATACTTTTTAGTAGCATTTCTGAAAAAATTTGATTTCTGGTGGTTTGGTTTGTATTGTATAATTGTGAGTATAGTAGCATGATTGAAGTAATATTTATTCTTTATCTTTTATTAATTATCTTTGTTGGAATCCTTTCAAATAAATTTGTCTCTTCGCAATTAGATTTTTTGTTAGCTGGAAGAAGGCTTGGACCATGGGTAACAGCATTTTCAGAAAGAGCTTCAGGAGAATCAGCATGGCTTCTTCTTGGGCTCCCTGGCGCAGCAATAGCAATCGGATATGGCGAAATTTGGGCAGTATTTGGTATTACAATTGGTATTATATCCTCTTGGTTTTTAATTGCAGAACGATTAAGAGATGAAACAGAAAAATTTGATTCATTAACAATTCCAGATTTCCTTGAAAAAAAATTAAATGATTCCTCTGGTTTAATCAGGATTATTTCAGCTTTAATCATTGGAATATTTTTTACTTTTTATGTTTCAGCGCAGTTTCACGGTTCAGGAAAAATTTTAAATACTATTTTTGGTATTGATCCTTTGTATGGAATAACTCTAAGTGCTATAATCATTATCATATATACGATTTTGGGTGGTTTATTGGCAGTAGCTTGGACTGACTTGATTCAAGGTGTGTTAATGATAGGAACTTTAGTTGTTTTGCCAATTGTTGGTCTTTTTGAGTTACTTTCTTTTGATCAAAGTTTATCTGAATTATTAAAGTTTAATTCAATAGAAAGAAATTCAGTTTTTTCAGGACTTACAGGTTTTGGAGCTTTGTCAGTTGCATTAGGAGGAATGAGTTGGGGTCTAGGGTATTTTGGTCAACCACATTTACTAATTAGATACATGGCTATAAAGTCTGTTAATGATATTAAAAAAGCTAAATGGATTGCAGCTTTTTGGGCTATTCCTGGAATTTTTGGTGCATTTATGATTGGAATTGTAGCATTAGGCTATTTTGGTGAAGATTTTTTTATCGGTAAAGATTCTGAAATTGCAATGCCATTATTAGCACAAACATTATTACCTGCATGGATTGCTGGATTGCTTATTTCTGGTGCTGTAGCAGCCATGATGTCCACTGCTGACTCTCAATTATTAGTATCTACATCTGCAATTAGCGAAGATTTAAAGTTGAACAAAGTGATTAAAACAAAAAAATCAAATAAATTAACCAATACCAGATACATCACAATCATTCTTGGATTATTCGCTTATGTAACTGCTATGTATTCTGAAGTTTCAGGAGATTCAATTTTTGGAATTGTTAGTTTTGCATGGAGCGGACTAGGTTCTTCATTTGGCCCTGCAGTTATCTTATCTTTGTGGTGGAAAAAGACAACGAAGGAAGGTATAATCGCCGGTCTTTTAACTGGTTCAATTGTAACAATGATCTGGGGGAGTAGTGACTTTCTAAAATTGATTGTTACCGAAAGATTAACAAGCTTTGTATTAGCATTTATTGTAGTTATTGTAATTAGTAAATTGACTTACACAAAAAAAGAAAAAAATTCCAATAGAGATTCAGTTACGCAAATTCAATCTGGTAGTTATGGAATATCTTAGTTGATAAAAAAATATGATTAAAGCTTTACAATTTCTTTCCGATAAAAATCAATCTTTTAGTAATAACTATCTACTAGTTGGAGATAATGATTTTTTGTATTTCTTTATAAAGAATCAATTAATTAAAAATTCGCAAAAAAAGGATGAAACATTCATATTTGACTGTGCAGATAAAAGTGACCCATTAGATCAATTGATTAACGTATTTGGATCTCAAGATTTGTTTGCAAACGATAAGCTTATAATTGTGAAAAATATTAATAAGCTAAATAAAAAGAATTCAGAACTCCTGCTTCATAATTTTGATTCAAATAGTTCTAATCAAATCATATTTATTGACAATAATTTTTTATCATATGATTATAAATCTAAGTCAAACACTATAAAAAGTGCGGTTACTAAAGAATTTTCAAAAATACTGGATGTCATTGATATTTCTACTCCATTCGAAAGTGAAATGAAGCATTGGATACATTTATTTGCGCATGAATTAAATCTTAAAATTTCAGATAATTATGTTCAAAAAATAATTGAAATTTTTGGAAACAACCTCTCAGAAATTTTTAATGAGATATCAAAATCAAGTTTAGTATCTAGCGATGAAAAAGATCTTCTCAATTCTCTTGAAAAATCAAGTAATATTCACAAGGAGAAGCAGTTATGGGAATTAAATTATGCAGTATGTGATAGAAGAGTAGATGCAATTTTTGAAAACGGTTTATCAATTATGAAACAATATGGTCTTTCATATTTAATTAATTCTATGTTCAATTTATTGGAGGCAATTTTTATTGCCAAAAAAAATAATGGAACTTTAATTGAAGCATCTAGTAGAAATATAAGAGGAAATTTATTAAAGAGAATAAGTCCAGCAACAAATAATTATTCACTTAATGAGCTGGAGCGTGCGATTAATATTTTTGCTCAAACTGACATTAAACTAAAAACACAGAAAATAATTGATGAGACAGAATTTGCAAACATTATTAACGGAGCCTTCCGACATGAATGATAAATTTAAATATTCTGATGAAAAATTAATTTTAAGATTTCAGGAAGGAGATATTAACGCCTATAACGAGCTTGTTAAAAGATACAAAGACAGGTTGTTAAACTTTGTGATAAGATATTTCAATAATGTTGAGCAGGCAGAAGATGTAGTGCAAGATACATTAATTAAATTATATACACATGCAAGCTATTATAAGAACGTTGCAAAATTTTCAACTTGGATTTTTACAATCGCAAAAAATAATGCGTTAACCGAATTAAGAAAAAATAAAAGGAAGAAGACAGATTCCTTATGGACAGATGATGGACAGGTTATAGATATTAATTCTAAAGAAGAATCTTTGGATTCTAAGGTTCAAAATGAAATTGCAATAGGTCAATTAAACAAATTTTTAGACGAGATTCCCGAAAATTTTAGAATGGCTGTAGTTTTAAGAGATTTTCAGGAACTTTCCTATGAAGAAATAAGTAAAATACTGGAAATACCGATTGGTACGATCAAATCTAGAATAAATAGAGGTCGTATTCAGTTGGCTGAAAAAATGAAACATTTTAAGGAGTAGTTATGGATTATAATAAATTTGAGGATAGAATATCTGACTGGATTGAAAATTCAATGGATATTAAAGAACGCAAGGAATTTGAAAAATACCTTGCTGAAAATCCTGAACATAAGAAAAAAGTTGATGATGTTCGAAATGCAATGAATATTATGAAAACTGCTCCTTCTTTAAAAACTTCCGATAGTTTCGATAAAAAACTTAAAGATCGTATTAATGCATTAAATGATAATCAAAATATCAGTAGTGGAATTATGGGATTCTCAAGAAAAAACTTTGCTTATCTTACCCTGTCTGTACTTTGTATTTTCATGCTTTCAGCTTATTTAATTCAACCTTCTCAATCCAACTATTTTATAGCGGATGAAGAATCAGTAACGCAGGAAAATACATCCGAAAAAGAGGATACCGAAATTAAAGATGTTGAGCTTTTAAATGATGTTAATGGATCATTTGTAAGCGATAAAGATTAATTTTCATAGAATTGTAAATATCCAATCTCGGATGTAATTTGCATAGTTATGAAAATGAAATACTTAATAATTACAATTTCCACAATTTTTTTAGCAAATTGCGCTTCAACATCTTCAGAAATTCCCAAATCTCCTATTGAAGAATTTAAAATAGAAGAAAAAACTTTAGAATCTATTGATCCTTTCGGCGGTGTTCAATTTTTCATGGATGGAATGATGTTTTTTGAACAAGGTGATTATGCAAGAGCAATTTTAGAGTTTCAGGACGCCATAGATGCTGGTTCAAATTCTGCAGAAGTTTTATTTAATATGTCTGAAGCTTACTGGATGTTACAAAAGTATGAAAAAAGTATAGTATTTGCCAATCAGGCAATTGCAATGGATGAAAATGCATTAGATTATAAGATTTCATTAGGAAAAAAGTTTATTGCCTTAAATGATTATGAATCTTCCTTGTTGATATTTAATCAAATAATTGAAATTGATCCCAATAATGCTGATGTGCTGTTTATCATTGGAGATTTAAAAGCTGAGCTAAATGATATTGATGGAGCATTGCTTTACTATCAAGAAGCCTATAACAAGAATAACGACTTAATTTTGGCTTTGGAGGTTGCAGCAGAGTTAGCATATAATTCAAATCATAGAGACATATCAAAGATATTTAAAAAACTTCTTTTAGCAGATCCTTCCAATTCAGAATACATGAGGGGTTATCTTGAATCAAATGATGGTGGAAATATTCAAGAGTTACTTGAGCTATTAAATCTAGACTCCATTAAAGCAAACCCATTTTATAATAATCTATATAATCAAATAGCATTAGAATATCTAAGAATTGGAAAATTGGATTCCGCAGAAAAATTTTTGCAAAAGTCCTTATCACAAAAGGATAATGACAGGTTTGCTTTGTATTACTTGTCATTGGTATACAGAGATATAGGTAGAAATGACTTAGCATTAGAGACATCAAAGAAGCATACTTCTTATTATCCAAATGATAAGGAAGGATATATTAATTCATCAATTGCGTTAATTAGTTTACAAAATTTCTTTGAGGCAATAGATGAACTTAATATAGCGGTATCAATATTTCCGAACGACTTTGAAGTAAACTATTTTTTGGGATTAGCAAATTATTCAGCAAGAAATTTTAATGAAGCAGAAAAATTCTATAGTAAGTCATTATTAATTGATCAAAAATCTGTAGCAGCCATGCATGGATTAGCAATGACGTATGATCAAATTGAAAAATGGGATAAATCTGACGAGTTGTACACAAAATTAATTGCTTTGAATGACAGAGATGCTCAAGCCTATAATAATTTTGCTTATAGCCTAGTTGAAAGAGATGAAGATTTAGAATATGCTTTGACTCTAGCTAAGAAAGCCATACAAATAAGCCCAGATGTGTCAGCTTACTTAGACACAATTGGATGGATTTATTACAAATTATCTGAATTTGAAAAAGCGAAAGATTTTATTGCTCAAGCATTAATATATGATGATTCAAGCGCGGTAATTCTTGAGCACTATGGGGATATATTAATAAGTGTAGAAGAAATAGATGAAGCACTTATTTTTTATAATAAGGCATTATTGTTAGATGAAGATAACGAACAGCTAAAAACAAAGATTTCTTCATATGAATCTCAATAAAAAACTTATAATTGTCCTATTTGCAATTATTTTTGCATCTTGCTCCACTAATAATAACATTCAAGTAATAGAATCTGAGAACATTAAAATTGAAGAATTAGAAAAAAAATTTAATAGAGTTATTGGTAGTGGTGTACTGCAAGGCAAAGGAAAATCAAATTTTTCTTCACCTTTTATTTTTGAATCTTCAATAAATAATTCAATTATCGTTTTCAAAGATTTTTTGGGAAGAAGACAGTATATGATTGAAGTAAATAATGATATAATTAGATATTTAAATGTACGCCAGAAAGTTGAAATTTCTCAAGAGGAGTTTAATAGATTTTTTCCTTTATCAAATCAATTGAATTCAAGTTTCTACAAAAGTATTCTTTGGGGAGATACTGAAGCATTAAACAAAGTCGACATTCAATTGAGAAATTCATACGTCATTACAACTAAGTTGATTTCAATTGATGGTAGTAATTATCTAAACGAGATTGTATTTTTACTTAATAATGATAAACAGAACTATACGTTAAAATTTAATAGAAGAAATTTTGAATAATGAAAAGCTTATCTATACTTATACCTATATATAATGAGGAAGAATCTCTTCAAGCATTATTTTACGAGTTGAAATCCAGTTTTGAAAATAATCAATCAATTGAAATTATTTTTATAAATGATGGTTCGTCCGATATGTCCCAAAAATTGATTGAAAATGAAATTGCAAATCATTCTACCTGGAAGCTCATTAACCTTTATAGAAACTATGGAAAGTCTGTAGCACTTCAATCAGGTATTGATATTGCTTCAAATGAATTAATAGCTACATTAGATGGTGATCTTCAAGATGATCCAAAAGAGATTATCAATCTTGTTCGTGATTTAAATGAAGATGACGTAATTGTAGGATGGAAGAAAGATAGATTAGATCCTTTAGAGAAAAAAATTGCATCAAAAATATTCAATTTTTTTATAAAACTTTTTAGTGGATTAAAAATTAGAGATTCAAACACCGGAATTAAGGTCTTAAAAAAAGAAGTGGCCAAGTCTTTAAATCTTTATGGAGGTAGACATAGATATATTCCTTTATTAGCTCATCAAAAAGGGTTTAATGTAAAGGAAATACCTGTAAATCATCGAGAACGTAAATTTGGGAAATCAAAATATGGAGCTGAAAGATATAAACATGGTTTTTTTGATTTTATGACAATCTTATTTCTTGGAAAGTATATGGACAGGCCCTTGCATTTTTTTGGAATGGTTGGATTTTTATCAATATTGTTTGGGTTAATAGCGGAGATATATGTTCTTTATTGTAAGTATGTTTTGCTACACTCATTTCAACAGCACATAGCTATGATAATTTTTGGGAGCTTGTTAATAATTACTGGTGTGCAATTATTTACTTTTGGATTAATTGGTGAAATAATTGTAAATAAAAATCATAAAACAAAAAATTTCATTAAAGAAGTAATTGAATAATAATTTAAAAATTGTTTCTATTGGTCCTTATTCTCCTTTTAGAGGGGGTATTTCAGATTTTAATCATCATTTAGTTACTCAATTAAAAAATAGTCATGATGTAACCATTTTAAATTTCAAAAAATTATATCCTAAAATTTTTTTTCCAGGCAAGTCCCAATATAAAAACAATGTATCAAATAATAATTCATCATTAAGAATTTTAAATCCATTGAATATTTTTTCTTGGAGAAAAGTAATTAAGAAAATCAATGAATTAAATACAGATATCATCATTTTTTCTTATTGGCATCCTTTTTTTTCTATCATGTATTCATATATTGCTAAAAGAATAAATACAAAAAAAGTCTATTTCTTAATTCATAATGCTAAATCTCATCAAAATTTTCCATTTCAAAAATTTTTTCTAAAAAAAATGCTCAAAGAAGGAACTCATCTAGTAGTTATGAATAAAAATGAAATGAAAAGAATCAAAAGATATAATTTAAAAGCTAAAATCATTAATTCATTTCATCCAATATATGAAATTGATTATAACATTGATGATAGAGAAAGATTTAAAAATAATCTTGGGTTAAAATCTGACCCAACGATACTATTTTTTGGTCTCATTAGACCTTATAAAGGTCTAGATATATTAATTAATGCCGTAAATCGCCTTAAAATAAAGATACCAAATTTGAAAGTATTTATAGTTGGTGAGCCCTATACTGATTTGAGTAATTATTTGAATAAAATAAAAGAGTATGGACTTGAAAGTTCATTTATTATTCATCCTAACTTTGTTAGCAAGGAAGATCTAAGCAAATATTTCCTTAGCTCAGACTTAATCGTTCTTCCATATAAGCAAGCAACACAAAGTGGAATCCTATCGCTTTCTATGAACTTTAATTTGCCTGCTATTGTGTCATCTAAAGGAGGGCTTAAAGATTATATTGTTGAAAAAGAAACTGGATATATTGTAGATCCAAATGAAGATGAAGTTGCTCTATCAATTCATTCGTTTTTTAATAATAATATGTATGATATAATGACTAAAAATATATCTAATCATAAAAAGAATTTTTCTTGGGAAGAATTTGAAAGAACATTACAGCTTTATGATTGAAATTTCAGAATCCTATAAAGTTCACATTGTTATTCTAACGTGGAATAACAATAAAATTTTAAAAAGATGTTTAGAATCAATTGAAAATGTTGATCATAAAAATTTTACCATTTCTGTAATTGACAATAATTCATCGGATGATTCATTAAAAATGATTTCTGAAAATTTTCCGAATGTTCAAACGATAAAAAATAGTAAAAACTTTAAATTTGGAAGAGGATATAACGAAGGTTTGAAGAAAATAAATGTTGAAGATAATGATTTTATCATCCTTTTAAACGACGATACAATAGTTAGCAGAAATTTTATTGACGAATTAATTAATCCTTTAGTGAAAGATCAAAAAGCAATTATTTCAACACCAAAGATATTATACTCATCAAATATCAATAAAATTTGGTACGCCGGAGGGGTTGTAGATTTATGGAGGGGTTTAATTTATCATATTGGTATAAGAGATTTCGATGGACCAAAATATTCATTCATAAATGAAACACATTATGCTACTGGTTGCTGCATGTGCTTAAGGTTTGAAGATTTAAAAAAACTTAATTTTTTTGACGAAACATTTGATATGTACTGTGAAGATGTTGATTTATCATTAAAAGCCAGTCAATTAAATAGAAATATAATTTATGCTCCAAAATCTGTAATTCTCCATAATGTTTCTCAATCTTTAGGAGAACATTCTTATATGAAAAATTTTATGAAGATAAAAAATCAATTGAAACTCTTCTGGAAGCATGCGACGGGAATCCAATTAATTTCTATATCTTTTTATTGGATATTATTTCATTTACCATTTCAATTTATAAGATGGTTATATTTAAGAAATAAATGAGCAGCAAACCATCCAATCAGAAAACAATTCTAAGTGAAGCTTTTATTTCATTCTCTGGAATGACATTAGGTTCAGTTTTCAGATATATATTTTCAATAGTAATGGCAAGATTTCTTGGCGCACAGATGTTAGGTATTTATTCTTTAGGAAATGCTGTTACAAGAATTGCAGAAATATTTGCATTAATGGGACTTGATAATGGTGTTTTAAGGTTTGTAAGTAGGGATACCGAAAATTCACAGAATGTTAATAATTCTATTTATTCATCTTTAAAAGCTGGACTATTATCTAGTATCATAATTTCTATTATTTTATTTTTATCTGCTGATTTCATTGTTAATAATCTGTTGAACGAAGAAAAATTTTTAATAACAGTTATAAAAGTATTTGCAATAAGTCTTCCTTTTACCGTTTTAACTCTAATATCTTCTTTTGCTACCCAAGCATTTAAAATTTTAAAATATAAAATCTTTGTAAATCAAATTGTAAATCCTCTTACGCTCTTGATTGGATTTTTAGCATCATACTACTTTCTTGGTACAAAACTATCGATTTTGATACCAACAGTAACTTCAGCTGTTATTGGTTTAATCTTCATCATAAAATTTTTGAGAAATTTTGCACAAATTAGTCTTAAGAATATTATTAATTCTAAAGTTGATGAAGAAATTTTAAGATTTTCTATACCATTAATGTTTGTTTCGGCGATTGGCATTATAATGCATTGGGTTGATATAGTAATGTTAGGAGTTTTATCAAGTGCTATTGATGTTGGAATGTATCATCCTATAGATCGAACAGCTGGATTAGTTAGAATGATTTTATTTGCTTTTGCTGGAATTTTTGCACCAATATTTTCAGAACATTATTTCAATAAAAATTTTCCAGGAATGAAAGAATCTTATCAATCTTCCTCAAAGTATATTTTAATGTTTTCTTTGCCAGTATTTATATTTTTATTTGTTTTTGCAAGCCCAATGTTATTGCTATTTGGTTCAGAATTTGATAATGCTTTTGCGTTAAAGATTCTATTAACTGGAATTTTCATTCAAACAATTTTTGGTTTAGGTTCATCAACACTTTCTATGAGTGGAAATACTTCAATTAATTTAATTAATGTTTCAATCGCCCTAATTTTGAATATTTCATTGAATTATATTTTAATCCCTCTATATGGTATAGTAGGCGCAGCTTTATCAACGGCGATAGCTCTATTTATTCTGAGTATCTTAAGATTTATTGAAAATATAGTTTTAATGAAATTGAATTTGTTTTCAATAAAGCTTATCAAGCCAATTGTCACTGGTATAATTACATTTTTAATCTACTCTAATGCCAAAAATATTTTTTTAAACCTATTTAGTTTAGATAACATCCTAAATTTAATAGTTTACCTGCTAGTTCATTTTGCATTGGTCTTGTTGACTTATTTCCTTATTTATTTTTTAATGGGTTTTGATGAGGAGGATAAAGAACTAATTAACTCATTTAAAACAAAATTAATTTAAAATGTATCTTTCTATCATAATTCTAATTTATTCTATTTTCGTTTTATTCTTTTTTAATGATGTTATAATCTTTGGAAATACATTTGCCTCCGGTGACTCTTTTAATCCTTATGCCATACATCATATTCTTGATCAGATTAGATTGGCTTCATCAGAGTGGCCACAATGGCAACCATGGATTTTTTCTGGAATGCCAACCTTGGAAGCATTTACTTATGTCAATCTACTATATCTGCCAAGCTACTTTTTAGATTTGCTAGGGGTTTCAGACTTAAATATTCAATTTATTCATCTAGTTTTTTCTGCAGTAAGTATGTTTTATTTGGTTCAAAAGCTTATTCAAAATAATAAAATTGCATTTATTTCAGGATTGCTTTGGATGTTAAATCCTTTTTTAATCACTATGATTGTTTATGGGCATGGAAGTCAGATGATGACTGCCG
Source organism: uncultured Fidelibacterota bacterium (assembly GCA_902624275.1). Taxonomy (GTDB): domain Bacteria; phylum Fidelibacterota; class Marinisomatia; order Marinisomatales; family Marinisomataceae; genus Marinisoma. Next base: position 36,360 of record CACNWW010000001.1, on the reverse strand, counting down.
CTTTTTTTCCAATTACATTATTATTGCTTTTAAGATTGAAAGATGAACAATCAATTTTCAATATGCTTTTATTTGCTTTGTTTCTAGGCTTGCAATTACAAAGAGCGCATGTCCAAATAGCTTATTATAGTTGTATGTTGTTGGGATCTTTCTTCATTTATTCTTTTTATCAAAATAGAAATAAAAAATATGCTGCTTTATTCTTTTCAGGAATTATTATTGCACTCTTAATTGCTTCACATATTTACTTACCATCCTTGGATTACCGTGAAATGTCAATTAGATCTAGCAATATGGGTAGTTTTGCTTATGCAACAAATTGGTCTATGCACCCTAAGGAATTATTGACATATCTCATGCCTAATTTCTTTGGATTCGGAGGTTCAACTTATACGGGTTTTATGCCTTTTACTGATTTCCCAAATTATGTTGGATTGCCCGTACTATTATTTGCTTTTTTATCATTAAGAAAGTTAAACAGCTTGAGATTATTTTTTTGGACGGTATTAGTAATTTCAATTCTATTATCTTTTGGAAAGTATTTCGAAATCTTTTACCAATTCTTCTATAATTATTTACCTTTTTTTAGCAGCTTTAGAGTTCCAAGCATGATTCTCATTGTATCAAATTTTTGCATGTATATCTTATGCGCTTATGGCTTAAAAGATACTCTTGAAATAATTAGGAATAAATTTCCTCAAATTCAGACACAGACAATTTTTTATATATTTTTGTTAATATCCTTGATTGATATATATAGGGTTGATAGTAGAATTATCAATCCGAGACAAGATTCAGGCCAACAAAACCAAATTACAACTATTGAAAACTTTGAGTCAGTATTTAATGAGGACGAAACAATAATCTTTTTAAAGGAAAACCTTGGTTTAAATAGAATTTACCCTGCAGGTTCTTTGTTTACTGATCCAAAATTTAAATATCATGGTATTGAATCAGTTGGAGGATATCATCCAGCAAAATTTGGTCATTATTCTGAATTGCTAAAGAACACAAATAACTTACTTTCAATACCAGTATTACAATTTTTAAATGTAAAATATTTTATTAGCCCTATTGAAATTTCTCACCCCAAACTTATACTAGAAAAAGAGTCCATTTTTCAATCAGTCAATGGAAGAAAGAAAGTTTATATTTATAATTTAGATCAAAGTAATCCAAGAGCTTGGTTTGTAAAAGATGTGATTAAAGAAGATCAAAATTTGTATAATTATTTGAACGCATCTGCATTTGATCCATCAAAAACTGCGATAGTTGATAAACTAGATGATTCAAGGTATAAAATTGGTAAAATTCTTAATATTGATTGGGACGTTGAAAAAATCATTATTGATTATAAAGCAAATGAAAAAGGACTATTAGTGTTAAGTGAAATTTATTATCCTGTTAGATGGAAAGCCTATATTGATGCCTCTGAAGTAGAAGTTTTTAGAGCAAACAGTGTTTTGAGAGCAGTTGAAGTGAAAGCTGGAACAAATAAGATAATTTTTGAATATGATAATGGTTTATTTAAAATTTTACATACAGTTTCAAATCTTATTATGCTTTTCATGTGTTTTTATCTTTTTAAGCCTAAAGTTATGGTCTTGTTAAAGAACTTCAGGTAAACTAATTTTAGTCCATGAATCAAAAAATAATAATAATGCAACAAAGCGAAGCATCTTTTCTAGATATTTTTCTTTCCCAATTACCAATCTTTCTAATTTTTTTAGTTATATACTATTTCATTCTAAGACCTAATTCTAAAAAACAAGAAGCAGTAAAATTGATGCAAGAAAATTTATCAAAAGGAGATAGAGTAGTGACTATTGGAGGAATTCATGGAAAAGTTATTGCGGTAAAAAGTGAAACTGTAATTATAAAAATATCTAATGAAAATGAAATGACCGTTGATAAAGTTGCAATTGCAAAAGTTAAAAATTCCTCAAAATAATTTATGGCAGTTCAAAAAGTAGTTACATATGGTCATTCTGCTCTTAGAGCAATATCAAAAAATATAACAGACTTTTCAAACATTAGAAGTTTAATTGATGATTTATTTGATACTATGTATGAATTTGACGGTATTGGGCTAGCAGCAAACCAAATTGGAATAAATAAACGCATATTTGTAGTAGACTTATCTCATACAGAGGAATGTGAATCACCTTTAGTATTTATCAATGGAAAAATAATTAGTGGTGAGGGATCTTGTGTTGATTCAGAAGGGTGTCTTTCATTACCAGAAATAAGAATTAATGTTGAGCGTTATGATTCAATAACCTATGAGTATTTAGATCACAACCTTGAAAAGCATACAAAGGTTTTTAGCGGCTTTTTAGCCACTGTCATTCAGCATGAAAATGATCACCTCGATGGAAAATTAATAACAGATTATGCTACTCCTGCAGATCTTTTAAAATATGATAAGGCTCTCAAACTAATGAAATCAAGCAATGTCAAATAAAGATATAAATATAATTTTTTTTGGTAATACTGATTTTTCAAATCCAACTCTTCTAGCCTGCAACAAGAGATTTAATCTTAAAGCAGTAGTCACAAATAAATCAAAAAAAATGGGTCGTGGACAAAAAATTCTTGATACACCTGTAATGACTTTAGCCAAAAAAGAAAATTTAAAAATTATTGAAGGCGTAGACTTAAGTGACTTAAGTTTTATTGATCAACTTAAAGATTTAAATCCTGATTTTTTTGTAGTAGTAGCGTATAGAATTCTTCCAAAGTCTTTATTGGGTATACCTAAATATGGATCCATTAATATCCATTCTTCATTACTACCAAAATATAGAGGAGCTGCACCCATTCAACATGCATTATTAAATCAAGAAGATTCAACAGGAGTCTCCACTTTTTTGATAGAGCCGAAAGTTGATACTGGAAAAATAATTGATCAATTAAAAATTGAAATAACAAAAGATGATAATTATGGTTCTTTATCTAAAAAACTTAGTAAAGTAGGAGCAGATCTTATTGAATCTTCAATTAATAAATGTTTACACAATTCTTCAGAATTAAACGAACAAGATAATAGTATGGCTACTTTAGCACCTAAAATTTCAAAGGAAGATTTAAAAATTAATTGGAATGATAAGTCTGATATAATATTAGCTCAAGTCAAGGCTTTCTCGCCAACACCTGGTGCTTTTACTACCATAAATAGCAAAAGATTAAAAATCTTTAAAGCTGAGTCAATTAATAATGATAATAATCACAAAATTGGTTCTATATATCATGTAGATAAAATTTTTTTTGACGTTCAGTGTGGACAAAATGCATTAAGAATTTTTAACGTTCAATTAGAGGGTAAAAAAGCAATGGATTCAAAAGATTTCATTGTAGGTTATCAAAATCTAGGTTCAAATATTCTTGTATGAAAAATCTATTTAAAAATTTATCAATTTTTCTTATCACTGGCGTGATAGTATTAATGATATTCAATTTTATCCTAATGCCTTTATATATTAATGCAAGAAATATTGTGGTAATTCCAGATTTAGAGGGCTTAACATTAGATGAAGCAAATCAGTTGTCAAAATCAGAAGGTATAGAGGTTGTAGTTGCTGACACAATTTTTACAAATGACTTAAATCCAAATATAGTAATTGAACAATTTCCAACATCTGGTAAAGAAGTAAAGCTTGGAAGATCAATCAAAGTTAAAATTACCCAATTTAATCAAAAAATAATTGTTCCATCTCTTTTAGGTAAAACATTAAGAGCTGCAGAAATTGAATTGGATCAAAATGGTATTGAGTTGGACTCAATTTATTATTCGTTTAGTTCAAAGTATCCCAAAGGCATAGTTTCTTGGCAAAGTCCAACAGAAAACGATAGCATAAGAAAAGGATTTGGTGTTCGAATTGAAGTCAGCAATGGATTAGCACCTAATGATTTAGTAGATGTTCCTGATTTTCAAGGAATTTTTCTTAGCGAAGCACTTAAAATCATTGAGGAAAAAGGTTTCTTGGAAGGAAAAATTCAATATGTTGAAAACGAAAAGTTTTTACCAAATACAGTATTAAATCAAAGTCCAAAGGAAGGAACGAAGGTTTCTCAAGGTTCAAAAATTAACTTAGTAATAGCAAAATGATACGTAGTTTATTTTTAGTTTCTTTTTTTCTTATGTCATGTAATAATGATTCTTCAGAAATAGTAATATCTAAGAATATTGATTTTAACATTATGGTAAATGACTACAAATTAGTTGATTCTGATTCTTTGCAAGTAAAGCTGAGCTATCATAATCCTGATTTAAAAAATATTGAGATGCATTGGTCAACTAATGATATAATCAATGGAAAATTTGATTTTGGTTCAGACTCATTGAATACTCATGTAAGAAATATTCCTGTAAGTATTTATGCTGATTCAGTATTAATTGATTTAAAACAAGACGGATTATCTATTTATAGCTTCTCTATTAAAGTTGAGCCTAGAAACCAGCAAAAAGTAGTTATTCTTAATGACAATGAAAGTAGTTTTGCCAGTTTGTTGGATAATAACCGGTTATTTCAATACGATATAGTTAAAACTGAAAGTTTCAAAAAGTATGATTTTTCTGGATATGATATTTTAATAGTTGAAGGTATAAAAGATTTTTCTGATAACTTAATTAGAGAGATTCAAAAATTTATGTTAGGAAAAAACCCCATTTTATATTTTATAGATAATGTTGATAGTGAATATCTATCTAAAACTCTCGATTATCCAAAAGTTAAAGCATTAAGAGGTACATCAAAAAATCAGTTCTTTAAATTTGAAGAAGAATATCCAGTTAAATATTTATCAAATAAGAGCAAAGCATTTCAAGTATATAGATTTTATGAACTAAAAGATTATAACTCCGATGAGGCTTCTTTTAATATTTCAACCAATGATCCGCTTGTAATCAAAAAAAATATTTTAGGTTCAAATGTAATATTCTTAGCTACCAAAATTGATGAAGAATGGACAAATAATATTTTTAATGAATTTATTTACGATATTTTCATAGAACTTGTTTTCAATCAAATTGTAGAAAATGAATCGCAAGATTGAAACAGCGATAGTTGTTGCTCCAAGAATATGGAAAAGTAGCAAAAATTATCATAATAGTGTTGAGGAAATATCATTACTCATATCTACTCTTGATGTAAAAGTAAAAGGAGTAGTCGAACAAAAAATAAATACTATTCATCCTGCATATTTCATCGGAAGCGGAAAGGCAAAACAAGTAATTGATCAAGCTAAAATGCTTGGAGTAGATTATATAATTTTTGATGAAGACTTAAGTCCTGTTCAAACGAAAAATTTTCAAAAATTAAATAAAGATATTAAGCTTTTAGATAGACCTGGTGTAATACTTGAAATATTTTTTAGAAATGCAAAATCAAAGGAATCAAAAACACAAGTTGAACTAGCTAGATTACAATACCAATTACCTAGGTTGACCAGATTATGGACACACCTTGAAAGGCAAATGGGAGGATTCGGAACAAGAGCAGGTGCTGGTGAAACACAGATTGAGGTTGATAGAAGAATTATTCGTAAAAAAATTTCTTTGCTAAAGAAAAAACTTAAGAGTATTGATTCCGAAAGAAAGGTACAAAGTAAAAAAAGAAAGTCATTTTTTAGAACGTCATTTGTTGGATACACTAATGTAGGAAAATCATCTTTAATGAAATCAGTTACTAAAAGTGATGTGTTAATCAAAAATCAGTTATTTGCAACTTTAGATACCACCGTTAGAAGATTATTTATTGGCGATAATAATTATGTCCTTTTAAGTGATACTGTTGGTTTCATTAGAAATCTTCCCGATAATTTAATCGCAAGTTTCAAATCTACACTTCAAGAAGTGGTTGATTCAAATTTATTATTAATCGTTCTTGACGCAAATTCACAAGATTTATTTAATGAAATAGAAACAATCAAAAGTGTTTTAAAGGAGATAAATTCTGATGAAATTGATTATAAATATGTTTTTAACAAGATTGATTTAGTAGATCCTGAAAAAATTTCTTATTTAAAGCAGTCTTTTCCAGATAGTTTAATGGTTTCTGCTACAAGATCATTACAAATTTCAGATATAAAAGATACAATTACAGTAAAGTATGAAGAATGGGTTAGCGCTCTAAAGAATCCATCACGCTAGCAACTGTCGCATCTCCGGTGACATTTGTAGCAGTTCTAATCATATCAAGAATTCTATCCACACCTAGAATAAGCGCAATACCTTCACTTGGTACATTAATAGCTTCTAAAATAATAATCAGCATGATGATTCCTGCTCCTGGAACAGCTGCAGTTCCTATGGAAGCTAAAACAGCGGTGGCCACAATCGTGAATTGGTTAGCTAATGTTAAATCCATGCCGACTGCCTGCGCAATGAAGACTGCTGCTACACCTTGATACAATGCAGTTCCATCCATATTAATTGTTGCTCCTAAAGGCAGCACAAATGATGAAATTTCCTCCGAAATTCCAAGATCTTTTTCACAACGCTTCATAGTTACTGGTAAGGTTGCTCCACTTGAACTTGTTGAAAATCCTAAAAGCTGTACAGGTGCCATAGATTTAAGAAAATGTTTTATATCCATGGTTGTAAAAATCTTTAATAGTGTCATGTAGGTTATTCCCATATGAACAAAAAGACCAAGAATAACAACACCCATATAAAAAACTAAAGCAGAAAGTATTTCACTTATTTGAGAAATATCACCAGAAACAGAACTAATTGTTTTGGCAATCAATGCAAATACTCCAAAAGGAGCAAAGTACATTATCATTTCCACTAGTTTAATAATCATTTGATTTATACCCTCTAAAAACTCTAAAACTGGTCTTGAGTATTTTCTATCAATTCCTATTAAGGCAATTCCAAATACCAGTGAAATAAAAACTACTTGAAGCATATTTCTGTTATTGGATGCAGCAGAAAAAATATTACCAGGAACCATATCTACCAGCGGTTGGAGGGGTCCTCTATTTTGTTGAATTGATGCTGCAGCTTCTTGTTTATCTGCAGCAGTATTAAAGTATTCACTTGATAAACTTTCTTGATAGCTTTCTGGAATTGCATTTCCAGGTTCAAGTAAATTAACTAATATGAGTCCAATGCTAACTGCTACTGCAGTTGTTGAAATGTAAAGTGCAATAGTTTTCCAACCAATTCTTGATAGTTTTCTAGTATCAGATAATGATGCCACTCCAGTAATTAACGAAGAAACAACCAATGGAACTGCAATTAATTTTAAAAGATTTAGAAATATTGTTCCAAAAGGGGAAATGAAGTCTGATGTAAAACCATTCCAGCCATTTAATGCGCTAAAAATACCGTAAAAAGCACCTAAAACTAATCCAATAATTATTTTCCAATGTAATTGCATTTTTAAAAATAATATATGTATTATGTTTAAACTATTACAATGATTTATTATCTAATTATATCAATTTATCTTATTGCATTACTTTGGATTGGTTTTAGTAAATCAGATTCCATAAAGAATCAGGAAGATTTTTCAGTTGCAGGAAGATCATTATCACCATGGATTTTAGTTGGAACCATGGCAGCAACTTGGATGGGTACTGGTTCAGTCCTTGGTAATGCAGGAAAAACATTTGAAATTGGTGCAGCCGGCTTTTTACTGCCAATTGGAGGAATGCTTGGTGTTTTAGCACTTACAAAAATTGCTGGAAAAGCAAGAGCTTCAGAAAAATTAACAGTACCTGAAATCATTGGAACACGTTTTGGTGATGTTGCAATGATTTTATCTGTAGTTGCACTCTTAATTGCTTATTTAGTTATTGTAAGTTATCAGTTTAACGCTGGTGGAGCAGTTATTTATACTATTTTTCATGATAACTTAGGTTCAAACCTATCTTTAGATCAGGCAACTATTATTGCAGCATTATTTATTGTTGCTTATACAGTTTTAGCTGGGCTATTAAGTGTTGCTTATACCGATGTTGCTAATGGTATTTTGATGATTACTTGTTTTATTATAGCATTACCAATTCTATTTTTTCAAGCCGGTGGATTTGAAGGAATGGCAATTGGCTTTGAAAATAAAGGTATGCCAAACAATATGTCTTTATTTGGTGTTTTATCTTTTAGAGATGTAATTAATTTTACTTTACCTTCATTTTTATTGATCCTCGGAGATGCGAATATGTATCAAAGATTTTTTGCTAGTGAATCAGTTAAATCAGCACAAAAGGCAACCTTCCTTTTATTTTTTGCTGTAGTCATTTTAGAATCTTTAATTATTGCAAATGCTTGGATTAGTTCGAGTATGATTACTGATATTGCTAAAGAATCACATGTATTAATTTATGCTGCATATAATTTCCTTCCACCAATCGTAGGTGCAATTATGCTTGCAACAATTATTGGTATAATAATTTCGACTGCAGACTCTTTTTTATTGGTCCCAACAACTATTTTGATCAATGATATTTACTTAAAGTATTCAAATAAAAAATATTCAGATAAAATGATTGTTACTTTCAGCAGAATTTTAGTGTTAGCTTTAGGATTCTTTTCATATTGGGTCTCAAGAATGTTTGCCGCTGATACAACTATTTTTGAAAAAGCACTATATGCATTTACAATTTATGGAACTGCAATTACTCCAACGCTATTAGCTGCATTCTTTTGGGATAAAGCAACAAAGTATGGTGCTATTTGCTCAATACTCACAGGTATAGTTGCTACAGTCTATTTTGGAAATCAGTGGAGTTTAGATGAGGCTGTGTTACCGGCACTCGCAATTTCATCAGCAGCATTAGTTTTAATAAGTATTCTATCAAAATCCTCTGATATTGATTATAAAGAGTGATGACTAATAAATTAATATTCTTTAATATTATCGACAATTATTTCGAACGGTGGACTAAAGATAGAACTCTCAACACCTTCATCAAAAGATCTTCTGTAATATTCAAATGACTTTCCGGTACCTTGCCAATTTTCTTCAAAAGATATTATCTTTATACTGTTATCCTTAGTATCAGCAGTACCAGATAATACATGTCCTGTAATATATCTTATTCTATCTCGTTTTTGTGCCCAACTTAAATAGACTCTTTTTAACATTTTAGCATATCCATTGGACTTATATTTTTCCATTATAACAAAAGCATAAGTGTATAGGGTGTTGTGCTTACCATAATTTTCATCATTTAATGCCCAAGGCTCCATGGTTAGTTCTTCTAAGGGGATTCCGATGATGTATCCAATAATTTCGTTTTGATATCTTGCAATAAAAGGAAGAGATTTTTCAGTGTTAAAGTATTTTTCTATTGAAGCTTTTGTGAAAACTGCTTGCTTACCATATTCTTTAGCAAGGTGTAATGATATTTCAATAAGTTTTGGATAATCAGCCTTACCAATTTTTTCAATCTTTTCTATTTGAAAAACATTTGTTGAAGCAATAATTCTAGTTTCTGACTGTCCAGTAGATGTTTCCATATTCCAATATTAAAAATTTTTAATTCTAGTATGAAGCCATTTGTTTGCTATGATAGAATATCTTAAATTTCTTTGTGTTTTCATTCATTGATAAACTAAAAACAAACATTTCTGATAAAAATTCAAATCTTTGTGTTGGAATTGATATTGATAAAAAATATTTCAATGATAATGTATCCTTAGATGAAATGATAGAATATTCGATGATGGTTGTAGATGCTACTAGCGATCTTGCTGCAGCATATAAACCAAACCTAGCTTTTTTTGAAGAATGGGGCTCAAAGGGTTATTATTGGCTCGAAAATTTAATGAAACATATTGGAAGCAATCATGTTGTTATAGCCGATGCAAAAAGAGGGGATATAGGAAATACCGGCTTACATTATGCCAATGCATTCTTTAATCATTTTAATTGCGATGCTATAACTGTAAGTCCTTATATGGGAGAAGAATCAATTGAACCATTTATTTCAAATCCATCTAAGGGTGCTTATGTATTATGTAGAACATCAAATAAATCTTCAACCTTTATTCAAGAAGATATTTATGCAAAAGTAATTTCTTTATGTGAAGCATTAAATAATCAGCAAAATATTGGTCTTGTAGTAGGAGCAACTAATGATGATGCATTAATGAAAGTTAGAAATTCAACAGATTTACCTTTCTTAATTCCTGGGATTGGGGCACAAGGAGGAGATCTGCAAAGCGTTCTTAAAATTAATGAGAAGAATATGGATATTACCTTAATAAATGTATCTAGAGGAATTATTTTTTCTGGAAATAAAGATCATGATTCAATTCGTAATTCTGCCAAACAGTATTTAAATCAAATTAGAGGATTAGATGGATAAAGATTTCATAAAAATATTTGAAGAAACTCAAGCACTCATGCATGGCCACTTTATTTTATCATCTGGTCTTCATAGCGATACATACTTTCAATGTGCAAAGGTTTTACAATATCCCAAGTATCTGTTTATGTTTGGAGAAATATTATCAAATCATTTTTCAAATCTAGATGTCGATAAAGTTATTTCACCTGCAATTGGTGGTATTGTTTTAGGTACAGAAGTTGGAAGACAACTAAACAAAAAGACAATTTTTTCTGAACGGTCAGAAGAAAAGATGAAATTAAGAAGAGGATTTAATATCAATGAAAATGAAAAGATTTTAATTATTGAGGATGTGCTTAGCACTGGAGGTTCAATAAAAGAAGTCATTGATCTTATTTCTCTGTATAAAGGCAACGTGGTTGGAGTTGGAGTGATTGTTGATAGAAGCCTATCTCCAGTATTCATTCATGATAATTTTTTTTCTATTACTTCCCAAAAAGCTAAAATTTTTGACAAAAATAATATTCCAAGTGAACTTCAAGAAATACCTGCTATAAAACCTGGAAGCAATGTATAAGGGTTTAAAAATTGGACTAGCATTAGGTGGTGGTGGAGCAAGAGGTGCATGCCATATTGGAGTATTGAAAGTTCTTGAAGCAAATGGTATTGTTCCTGATATCGTTGCAGGAACAAGCGCTGGTTCAATGGTTGGTGCAATGTATGCATCTTACCATAACGCAAAAATGGTAGAAAAAAGATATCTCAAAAGAGTTGAAAGTGAAAATTTTAATGATTTGGGATTTAGATATATTGCAAATTCAGAAGAAGATGAATCTATTTTTTCGCAAGTTTTCAAACAAATTAAAAATCAATATGTTTTAATGGTTAGTTCAAATAGAAAATCTATTATTAAGAATGAAAGAATTAAAAAAGCCGCAGAATTACTTTTTGATGCTAAGCAATTTAGTGATTTAAAAATTCCATTAATTGTTTCAGCAACTGATTTAATTTCTGGAAATTCGATAATTTACAAGTCAGGAAGTCTCATAGATGCAATTGTACAAAGTTCATCAATTCCTGGATTTGTGGAGCCAACATATAAAGATAATAGAATGATGGTTGATGGTAATGTAGCATTGCCAACACCTGTAACTCCTCTTAAAAATGAATGTGACTTCATAATTGCAATAAATATTACAAGAGGTATGGAAGATCAACCTGAACCATCAAATATAGTGGAAATATATTCCAGAGTTAGAGACGTATCGGTTGCTCACTTAAACTCTTATTTGCTCAATGAAGCAGATTTTGTAATAAAACCAAAACATGATAACTTGCATTGGTCAGCATTTGATAAAACAGATAAATTTATTGAAGCTGGTGAATTTGCTGCAAAAAATGCCATTAATAATTTACTTGAAGAACTTGAAAATATTGTAAATACACCCAAAGAAACAAAAAAAGAAACTTTTTGGACAAGAATTAAGAAAAGATTATTTTCATAGCCCAATATGAAAAAGTTTTTTTTATCATTATCATTTTTAAATATTCTTTGGGCTCAGTTTAGCGACCCAGCCCAATTTACTGTTAATATTGAGGACGTAAATCAAGGTGAAGTGGCAATTATTGATGTAAACGCTGAACTTGATTTTACGTGGAGAATTTATGCGGTATATGATGTACCTGAAGGTCCGTCTTCAACAAAATTTATAATAGAATCAGATATTGTTAATAAGTCTGGAAGAGTTATTGAGCCAGAGCCAATAGAGAAATTTGATGAAGGTTTTGGGAATATTACTAAATATCATGAAGGTACTCCCCAATTTAGTATTCCATTAGAATTAAAAGATGATTTGCCCAATGGTATTTACAATGTAGATGTAATTATTGATTATCAGGTTTGCAATAATAGTTTATGTTATCCGCCTAACCAAATTACCAAAACAGCAACCTTTAGTATTAAATCAGGTCCTATTAGATCCGATTTAGTTTTTGAAAATTTTGATTTTGATAAAGAATCGATTCTAGCAATTGCAGATAATAATATCAGTTCGTTTCTTATTCTTGCTATGAGTATGGGTTTTCTTGCTCTTTTAACTCCATGCGTTTTTCCTATGATTCCAATTACCATTTCATTTTTTATGCATAGAAGTGAGAATACTAATTCCTCTCCAGTAAAAAGTGCTACTGTTTATATGCTAGGCATTGTTTTAACATTTACTTTTTTAGGAATGATGTTAGCAATTTTATTAGGTGCATCTGGAGCAAATCAGCTTGCTGCCAATCCAATAGTTAATATGTTCATAGCATTTTTATTCATTTATTTTGCAATGTCTTTATTTGGATTTTATGAAATAGAAATACCAGAATCATTAAGAAGGCTCTCACTACAAAAAGAAAATTCCGAAGGTTATGTTGGTATTTTATTTATGGCTTTAACTTTTACTTTAACTTCTTTTACATGCACTGTTCAATTTATGGGATTAATATTGGTTGCCGCTTCTCAAGGGGAATGGTTTTGGCCAATAATTGGGATGTTAATTTTTAGTTTAGCGTTTGCTTCACCATTTTTCTTTTTAGCTCTCTTCCCACATTATTTAACAAAATTACCACAGTCTGGTGGATGGCTAAATTCTGTAAAAGTAGTAATGGGTTTCTTAGAACTTGCAGCTGCTTTCAAATTTATTAGCAACAGTGACTTGGTTTGGAATTGGAATATTTTTACATATGAAGTCGTTTTATATTTATGGGCATTGATAATGCTATTAACTGGATTGTATATTTTTGGATTAATTAAGTTTAAAAATGATTCGCCAGTTACTTTTTCAATTCAAAGATCATTGTTTGCTTTTTCTTTCATATTATTTGGTACTTATTTAGCAGCTGGAAATCATGGTTACGATATTAATGGTAATATTAAATCTTATTTACCTCCAAAGAAATATCAATCCAATCTTGCTTGGAATAATAATTTAGATGATGCATTTATTATTGCTAGAGAGCAAAATAAAAATATTTTTATTGATTTCACAGGTGTTACATGTACAAATTGTAGATGGATGGAAACAAATATTTTTAGTATAAACTCTATTGAAGAATTAATGTCTGAATACGTTCTTGTAAGCTTATATACCGATGCAGGAGAAGGATACTTAGAAAAAAGAGAGTATCAAATCAATCGATTCGAAACTGCTGCTTTGCCATATTATGTAATTTTAGATAGTAATGATAAAGTGTTATCAGAGTTTCCTGGCTTAACCAGAAACGTTGAAGAGTTTAAAGATTTTTTAAAAACAGGATTAAATTAAGGAACATTATGGTGATTAAATCATTCCAGATAAATATGATGAAAAAATTAACATTTATTTTATTATTTGTTTCAACTTCATTTGCGCAATCAAAAGCATATGAATTTTTTAATTCTTTTGCTGACATTGCAGAGGAAGTAAACGAGTCAGTAGTAACTATCACTACAACAAATACCGTTCAAATGGACCGAGATGTACAAAACTTTTATAGATATTGGGGTAGAGAGATTCCAGATGAGTATGAAAGTAAATCTCTTGGTTCAGGTGTTATTGTTGACGATGAAAATGCATTCATAGTTACTAATCATCATGTTATTTTTGATGAAAGATCTCAAAAACCTGTTGAAGAAATTAAAGTCCAATTACTTGATAAGCGTATTTTTGAGGCTACTGTTATTGGATTAGATAAAGCTACCGATTTAGCTGTGCTCCAAATAGAAGCAAATGACATTAAAGCTGTTAATTTGGGAGATTCTGAAGCAGTAAGGGTTGGAGAATGGGTAATAGCTATTGGAAGCCCTTTTTCTGCATCATTAAGTCATACTGTCACTGCTGGAATTGTTAGTGCATTAGGTAGAAACGATGTAATGAATAACTTAAATACTTATCAAAACTTCATTCAAACAGATGCAGCAATAAATCCAGGAAATAGTGGAGGTGCTCTTTTAAATATGAATGGTGAGTTAATTGGTATTAATGCTGCTATTGCTTCAGGAGGTGGAAGAGCTAATGCTGGTATTGGCTTTGCAATTCCTTCAACTATGGTTAAAAAAGTAATGAATGATCTTATTACTAAAGGATATGTTGTTAGATCTTTCTTAGGAATTTACATGCAAGATATCAGCGAGGATTTATATGAGACATTGGAACTTCAAACGCGTAATGGAGCTATTGTAAGTGACATTGTTGAAGGCAGTCCAGCTTCAAAATCCGATCTAGTTGAGGGAGATGTGATTGTTTCTTTTGAAGGAAAAGAAATCAGTAATGGTTCTGAACTTAAAAACCTTGTATCTAGTACAGATCCAGGTTCAAGGGTAAAGCTTGGCATTTACAGAGATAATAAAAAGAAAAATATATATGTTACTCTTGAAGAAAGAGAAGATTTAGTAGCTGCTACTACAAATGTCAATTATGAATTCGGATTATTATTAGAAAACCCTAGTGAAGATTTAATTAACAAATACAAATTAAATGAAAAAAATCCTTCAAATATCCAAGGAGTAATTGTCACTGGAGTTGAAAATAATAGTCCAGCAGAAGAAGCAGGGCTTAAAGAAGGAGATATCATAACACGTGTTGGACGTAAGAAGATTTTTAGTACAAAAGATTTTCTTTCTGAAATGTCAAAGTTTGATGATGAATCGAAAGTACTATTTCTTGTTAAACGTGGCTCTTCATCAAGATTTATTACTATTACAAGATAATTTCTATACAATTGCAATAATTCCCCTTTTCTTATAAGTTCATAGTTAATTATGAGCATAAAGAAAGAAAATCCAAAAGTTGATTTTGTTAAAAATGAACATGAAATACTCGATTATTGGTCCAAAAATAAAATCTTTGAAAAACTAGTCAAAAAAAACTCCAACGGTCCAAAATGGAGCTTTCTTGATGGACCTATTACAGCTAATAATCCCATGGGTGTTCATCATGCTTGGGGAAGAACCTTAAAAGATCTATATCAAAGATATAAATCAATGAATGGATATCAGTTGAGATATCAAAATGGTTTCGATTGTCAAGGTCTTTGGGTAGAAATTGAAGTTGAGAAAGAACTTGGAATTAAATCAAAGAAAGAAGTTGAAGATCTCGGTATAGAAAAATTTGTAAATATTTGTAAAAAGCGAGTTGAAAAATTTTCTGAAGTACAGAAGAATCAATCTATAAGACTAGGATATTGGATGGATTGGGATAATTCTTATTTTACGATGTCTGAAGAAAACAATTATGCGATTTGGGCTTTTTTAAAAAAATTACATGAAGATGGAAAAATTTATAGAGGAACCGATGTAGTTCCTTGGTCGGGTAGATCTGGTACTTCATATTCACAGATGGAGATTATTGAGGGAAGAAAGCTTACAGTGCACAAGGGCGTTTTTGTTAAGTTTCCTTTAAAAGATAAAGAAAATGAAAATATTTTAATTTGGACAACGACGCCTTGGACTCTTTCATCTAATATTGCTGTTGCAGTAAACAAAAAAATAAATTATGCGAAGATGAAGGCTACTGATGGATCAATATATTTTGTAGCTGAAACAAATTTAAAATATCAAAGACTAAATAAAGAATTTTCAGAGAAAAAAAATTGGGTAGACGGTGTTCCAAAACTAAAAACATTAGATCAAATTTTCAAAGAACGTGGTGGATATGAAATTTTAGAAGTTATTAAAGGTGAAAAATTAATTGGTTTAACATACCGAGGACCATTTGATCATTTAGAGCCTCAAAGCTCTAAGGGGGGTTATCCAATTCATGATACAAGCAACTTACAAGATAAATCAGCCATAGATTGTCATATCATTATTGATGGTGGAAAAGATTCTGAAGGTAACGATATGGTTGTTGAGGGTGAAGGAACAGGGTTTGTTCACATGGCTGGTGGATGTGGTGCTATCGATAATAAAATATGTAAAAGAGAAGGTTTTGTTGAAATTTCTCCGATTGATAATCAAGCAAATTTTATTCAAGGTTTTGATTTTATGTCTGGTTTAAGTGTTACAGATCCTGAAACCGCTCAAAAAATTATTTCCAATTTAAAAGAAAGAGATCTTCTTCTTTATGTTGAAGATTATCCTCATATATACCCACACTGTTGGAGATCTGGAGACGAATTAGTCTTTAAACAGGTTGACGAATGGTATATTAATATGGATTGGAGAAATAAAATTAAATCTGTTGTAGATGAAATTAATTGGATTCCGAGCTGGGGAAGAGATAGAGAGCATGATTGGTTAGACAATATGGGAGATTGGATGATTTCAAAGAAGAGATTCTGGGGATTAGCCTTACCGATATGGACTTTTGATGATGGAACATTCCATGTTGTTGGCTCTAAAGAAGAGCTCAAGGAATTAGCTGTTGAAGGATGGGAAAAATTTGATGGAAATACCCCACATAGACCTTGGGTTGACTATGTTAAAATTAAACATCCTAAATCTGGACTCATTGGAACCAGAATTGAAGATGTAGGAAATCCTTGGCTAGATGCTGGGATTGTTCCTTTCTCTACAATGAAATATTTTGAAGATAAAAGCTATTGGGAAGAATGGTTTCCAGCTGATTTTATTACAGAATGTTTTCCTGGTCAGTTTAGAAACTGGTTTTACTCATTATTAGCAATGTCATCTTTCTTAGAAGCTAAAGCACCGTTTAAAACTTTGCTTGGACATGCATTAGTAAAAGATGAAAAAGGTGATGAAATGCATAAATCTGCAGGTAATGCCATCTGGTTTGATGATGCAGCTGAAAAGATGGGCGTTGATGTAATGAGATGGATGTATTCGAAACAAAATGTGGAAAACAACTTATTATTTGGATATGATAAAGCTGACGAAGTCAGAAAAAAGTTGATTAGTCTATGGAATATTTATTCGTTTTTCTGTACCTATGCAAATCTTGATAAGTTTTCTCCACACTCACAAAAAATAAATCCTAAAGATTTAACTTTATTAGATAATTGGATTATTTCCAAATCACAGCAATTAAATGCTAGCGCAAAATTGAATTATGAAAATTTTGAAGTTGATAAGCTTTTAAAAAATGTAGAAACCTTCTTAGATGATTTATCAAACTGGTATATAAGAAGAAATAGAAGAAGATTTTGGAAAAGTGAGAATGATTCAGACAAATATATAGCTTATCAGACTCTTTATGATGTGATTTTAGATTTAATTAAAGTCTTATCGCCTGTTCTTCCTTTTGTAACAGAAAGAATGTATTTGAATATGACTTCTACGGATAAAAATGAGAATGAAGATAGCATTCATTTATCAGATTTTCCTAAATGTGATAATGATAAAATCGATAATGTATTAATTGAGAAAGTTGACTCATTAAAAAAAGTAATTGAGTCTGGAAGAGCAGTAAGAAAAAAAGCTAATATAAAAGTTAGACAACCCCTACAAAGTTTAACAGTTTTACTTAATAACGATGAAATAACTTCATTTATTAAAGATCAAGAAGAGACAATTTTAGACGAGTTAAATATTAAAGAAGTACTATTTTCCGACGAAATAAAAGAGTTTGGAAATTTGACTCTAAAGCCAAATTTCAAAAATATGAAAATGAAGTTTGGAGATGAAATGCAGGATGCTATTAAATCAATTAGTAATCTTGATCCTGTAAAAGTCACAAAAAATGTATTGAATGGATTGGCAGTTCCTGAAAACGAACATGAATTGAAAAAAGATGATCTATTTATAGATTTAAAAGCAAATGAGGGAAGCGAATCTTTCTTAGGAAATGATTTAGTTGTATCGTTAGATACAACTATCAGCGATTCTTTGAGATTAGAAGGAGTTTTGAGAGATTTAATAAGGCAAATACAGTTAATGAGAAAACAGGCAAATTTTGAGATTGATGACAGAATTATTATTTCTGCTAATTTTTCTGATGAGCTAAAAAATATTATTGAAGAAAATAAAGAATATTTTATGAATGAAGTATTGTGTACGGATATTGTAGCAAATTTGGAAAATTTTGACTATAATGCTTTTTTCAAGTATGAAAATAATGAAATTGAAATTTATTTAAAAAAATATAGAGACAAAATTGGCTAAGAAAAAAACAAGATATACGAAAGCTGAATTAAAAAAGTTTGAGGCAAATATTTTAAAAAAAATAGCTGAGGTTAATGAAAGTATAGAAGGTGTACGATCAACCACTAAACCAACAAACTCAGTTTTTATTCAAGATAGGTCTGAAGATTTTAATGAAGGTACCGAAGCTCATGAAGTCGAAAAGAATTTCCTTCTAATGTCTCGTGAGTCAGATTATTTAGTTAATTTGCAAAAAGCACTTCAAAGAATTAAAGATGGTACTTACGGAATTTGCGAGGTATCTGGTGAATTGATATCAGAAGAAAGATTAATGGAAGTTCCTAACGCTACCAAAAGTGTTGTTAATAAAGAAAGAAAAAAACTAAATCTTATATAATGAAATTTTTATTATTTTTGATCGTTGTTCTTGATCAACTTTCAAAATTAGTTGTTCATAATACAATGAATCTTTATGATTCCTTTTCTGTAATACCTTATTTACTCAATTTTACTTATATCCGAAATGAGGGTATTGCCTTTGGGATTTATTTTGAGGGAGCAGAATTATTATTTATCATCTTGCCAATTATTATAACAATCTATCTTTTTTACTTATTAAACAATGATGATTTTCAAGATAAGTATTCTCAAATAGCTCTTTATCTGATTATTGCCGGCGCAATTGGAAATATTATCGATAGAATTTTCAGAGGTTATGTTGTTGATTTTATTGATTTTCACCTAAATGGAATGCATTGGTATGTATTTAATGTTGCTGATTCCTCAGTCACAATAGGATTGATATTTTTATTGTATAGCTCTATACTTGTAAATAAATAATATTATGACAATATCTGTTTCATCATCAGATGAATTAATACGCTTAGATGCTTTTTTATCTTCAAGATTAATTCAATTTTCAAGAAGTAAAATTCAAAAACTTATTTCTGAAGGAAGTATTACTGTTAACGATAAAACTGTTAAAAAAAACCTCAAGCTTTCATATGGAGATATCATAAAAGTTGATAAATCTAAATTTGAGTCTCTTGACGTACCTGAATTTAAAAAATGGGATTATCCATTAGAAGTGATCTACGAGGATGATGATTTTGCTATTATCAATAAACCATTTGGAGTAATTTCACATCCAACTTCAAACAATAAAAATCAGACATTAGTCAATATTTTATTAAATCAATTTGAAGATAAGTTATCAAGTCATCCAGATCCATTAAGGCCAGGAATTGTACATAGGCTTGATAAAGATACAACTGGAGTGATGATAATACCTTTTAATGAATATGCTCATTGGAAAATAGCGGATCAGTTTAAAAATAGAACAATACAAAAAGAGTACATTGCCTTAACGTGGGGAAAATGGTCAGATGATGCAGGTATCATTGAAAATAAGTTATCACGAAGCAAAAAAAATCCTTTAAAATATCAATCTTCAATGAAAGGAAGGGCAGCTACATCAAAATTTAAATTAATTAATAAAGGTAAATATTTTTCAGCAATTAATTTTTTTCCAAAAACTGGAAGAACACATCAAATAAGAATTCACTGTAGCGAAAAAGGTTATCCAATAATAGGAGATGAACTTTATGGTGGAGGTTGGAAAAAATTAAATGAATATCTCCCTAGCGTTAGAAAAAAAATAAATAATAATATTAGTATTCAAAATGGACATTATCTTCATGCTTCGAGTATATCTTTTTTACACCCAAGGAATGAAAAAAAAATATTTTTTAAAGCTCAACCATCTAAAGAATTTAGTAACCTTTTCGAAATGATTAAAAATGAAGAAATTTGATATAGTAAAAAAAGAATTTTTAGATTTTCTTGAATTTGATAAAGGATACTCTGAAAGAACCATTGAAAATTATGATAGGGATATTTCAAAATTTCAAGTATATATCAAAGAATTTTCTATCAATTATAAGAAATTATCTAAAGAAAATATTTTTGATTTTCACTCTGATTTAAGTGCAACTATAGGACCTAGATCTTTTTCCAGAATACTATCTTCTATTCGTACATTTTATAAATATTTATTTTCACAAAACTTAATAAACGATATAGTATTAAATAGTGTTCAAAAATATCCTTCACCAAAATTCAAAAAATCTATTCCATCATTTATATCTCAAGAAAAAATTCATGATGTTTTAAATAAAATTGATGAATCTAATAAAGATAATTTTTTAAAAATTAGAGATAAAGCTATAATAATGCTTTTTTTTACATCAGGATTAAGACTTGAAGAAATGACTAGCTTAAATCTTAAAGATATAGATTTAAATAATAATTCAGTAAAAGTGCTAGGTAAAGGAGGCAAAGAAAGATTTTCTAATTTTGACAATTTTACTAAAAAATTGATAGTTAAATATTTAGAAATAATTGGAAAATATCCTTTGTCAAAATCAATCAAAGATAATAACTTGTTCGTCGATAAAGATAATAAATCTTTAACAAGAAACAATATTCAATACATAGTGACAAGTAACTTAAAAGGATTATCATTGAGCGCATTTGGACCCCATACTTTGAGGCACTCGTTTGCAACTCATTTACTAAATAAGGGAGTTGGCATTAGCGCAATTCAGTCATTGCTTGGACATTCAAAACTATCATCAACACAAATTTATACACATGTTAGTCTAGAGAAACTTCAAGATACCATTGATAAAGCTCACCCAAGAGGTAAGAAATGATTAAAAACCAAAATTTCAAACGAAACTCACACGTTGATGATTTAATCAATGATGCTGTTAATAATAATGAAGGTGTCATTGGTCTTAATGGTGCTTTAATGGTTGATACTGGGGAGTTTTCAGGAAGAATTCCTAACGATAAGTTTATTGTTGATGAAGACTTTTCAAATGAAAAAATTTGGTGGGGAGAAGTTAATCAAAAGCTATCAGAAGAAAATTTTGACTTTCTTTTTAATAAAGTATTAGATACTTATGAAAGTTTATCATCAAGTTATTATGTTTTTGATGGATTTGCTGGAGATGATATAGACAATTCATTAAATGTTAGAATGATAACAAAGAAAGCCTGGCAATCATTATTTGTAAATAACATGTTTATTCGTCCAACAAAGGAAGAATTAAATGATTTTAGTCCTGATTTTACAATTATCAATGCTTATGATGTGAAAGAAGAGAATTGGAAAGATTACGGGCTAAATTCAGAAAATTTTATTGTCTTCAATATAAAGAAAAAGATTGCAATTATTGGAGGTACAGAATATGCCGGAGAAATGAAAAAAGGAATTTTTTCAATGATGCATTATTACTTGCCATTGAAAAATGTTTTATCAATGCATTGCTCTGCCAATGTATCTGCTTCTCAAGATCAGTCAACAGTCTTCTTTGGTCTTTCAGGTACAGGAAAAACAACACTTAGTACTAATGCAAATCGACCTTTGATTGGCGATGATGAACATGGATGGTCTGATAATGGTATATTTAATTTTGAAGGCGGATGCTATGCAAAGGCTATTAATCTTGACAAAGATAAAGAGCCAGAAATTTATAATGCGATTAAGCACGGAACTCTTTTAGAAAATGTTGTTTATGATTTAGAAACTAAAGAAGTCGATTTTGACGATAATACTAAAAGCGAAAATTCTAGAATTTGCTACCCAATTAATTTTGTAGAAAATTCTCTAGGCTCAAAAGGCTTAAAAAGTGCCGGGCCTCATCCAAATTCAATAATATTTCTTGCTTGCGATGCGTATGGAATAATGCCACCACTAGCAAGGATGACAAAAAAACAAGCTATGTATCATTTCATAAGTGGATATACAGCTAAAATGGCTGGAACCGAGACAGGTGTTACAGAACCAATAGCCGCATTTTCACCATGTTACGGAGGACCATTTTTGACATTACATCCTTTAAGGTATGCTGAACTTTTAGAACAAAAATTAAATGATTATGACTCTACAGTTTATTTAGTGAATACTGGATGGTCAGGATCAAGCGCAACAAGCGGATCTTCAAGAATAGATTTAAAACTAACAAAGCATATTATCAATTTAATTACTGATGGTAGTTTAGACTTTAGTGAATCAGTATTTGATAAGTTTTTTAATTTTGAAATACCACTTAACGTAGACGGTCTAGAAAATGACTTCTTGATACCTCATCATAGTTGGGATAATTTAGAAGAATATTTTTCAACTGGTAATATGCTAACCAGACTTTTCAATAATAATTTTGAAAAATTTAAAATTCAAGATTCAGATATTCTAGCAGCCGGTCCTAAAACTGATTTAAGTGCTTAAATCAAATTAAACTATACTATTTGAAATGTACATTTTACAAATGTAAATTGGTTTTTACTTTAAAAAAGAAACTAAAATGGCAACTTTAATATTAAGAGAAACACATATCGCTTTAGAGGAAGAAATTAAGTCACTTGAAAAGCTCAAAAGAGAAACTTCTGAAAAAATTAGTGAAGCTGCTGATCATGGTGATTTAAAAGAAAATGCTGAATATCACGCAGCCAGAGAAAAACAAAGCTTAATAGTTTATAAAATTCAACTTATGCAATCTCATGCTCCTTTTAGAATAATTGAACATAGTGATATCAATACTGATCAAGCTGGATTCGGAAATAAAGTTTCTATCCACGAGGAAGGGAAAGATAAGCCAGAAGACTACTATATTTTAGGTCCAATTGAAGAGGAGTTAGACTTATATCCATTTATTGTTACTTATCATTCTCCTTTTGGAAGGTCGGTTGCTGGTAAAAAAGTTGGAGAGGACTTTACACTTGAAATCAGAGGGGAAGATGTAAAGTTTACTGTAACTTCAATTGATAAAATTGAATCAAAAAAATAATTTTATTTCCTTGCGTTAAGCATCAGATAAATCCCTATACTAATAAATACAAAGTTAGACATCCAAGCTCCAAAAAATGGTGAAAGTACGCCTCCATAAGCTAGCGATTGACCAAATTTTAATAGAATTACGTAAGAAAAAATTGTAGCCAAGCTTAATCCTCCGCCAAAAGCTAAAGTAGTATTTGAGCGATATACTGAAAGAGGAATTCCGCAAAATATTACTATAATCGAGATAAAGGAATATGCAATTTTATAATTTAGGTCAACTTCCCATTTGAGAGTATTTACGCCATTATTTTTCAAAGATTGTATTTGATTTTTTAATTCTGAGTATGACACTTCTTCTGAGGAACTTGCGGTATTTATTATATCGCTTGGTGAGAAGTTTAAAGCAATTAATGAGTCATTTTTTGAAATAATTACATTTTTCTCTAAACCATCTTTATCGAAATCTCTGATGGAAAAATCCTTTAGATACCATTGATTTAATTCAGCATTCCAAATGGCTTTTTTTGAATCAATTCTTTTTAATAGCATTCCATCTTCTACTTCAAGAAAATTTAAATTTACAGCGACATTGTTATTACTATTAAACTTCTCTAATGCTATTAAGTCTTTTTGGTTCTTTTGAAAATAAACATTTTCAAATTCACTTTTATTTTTTGCTCTACTTTTATTTTTTGACATATATGTACTTTTTATTGCATTCTTAATCTTATTATTATCTATTACTATTGAGTTATCGAAATAAAAAGATCCAATGCTTAATAGCAATCCAAGCAAAAGTACTGGTGTAGAAAGTCTGTATAGACTTAGTCCTGACGACTTAAATACAAGCCATTCTTTTCTCAATATCATCATCCCGTATGTAAATACAGAAGAAACAAGACATGATACAGGAATAGTTACGCTAACCATTGATGGCAGCGATGCTTTATAATAGTCTATCAAAATATTTGCTGAGACTTCATTATCAATAAAACGGTTTAAATTTTCAAAGACATCCACAATCAATGAAATCAAAGTAAAGAAGATAGAAACTATAATAAAAGTTTTTAAAAATTCTCTGAGAATATATAAGTCAATTTTTTTCATTATGTTGTAACTTACTTAATCATGGAAATAATTAATAATTTTTTTGCAGAGTTATCAAATTTCCTATGGGGAAATTTTGGAGTAGCAAATTTAGTTATTGGAGGAGGAGTTTACTTCCTTATTATTTCAAGGCTTACTCCATTCAGATATTTTAAACATGCATTTGAGATTTTACTCGGCAAACATGATGATCCAGATGACAAAGGTCAAATTTCACATTTTCAAGCGCTTTCTACAGCTCTATCTAGTACTGTTGGTATAGGAAACATAGCTGGAGTAGCCGTAGCAATATCATTGGGAGGTCCTGGAGCATTATTTTGGATGTGGATTAGTGCGATTGTAGGAATGGCAACAAAATTCTTTACATGCTCCTTAGGCATAATGTACAGAGGTTATGATTCAGATAATATTTTACAAGGAGGACCAATGTACGTTATTGAAGAAGGAATGGGTAAAAAATTCAAATTTTTATCTTATTGGTTTAGTATTGCAGGACTAGTGGGATGTTTGTCATTACTTCAAGCTAATCAATTGACCCAAATTATGTCAGACTATGTGGTAAAATCATTCGCAATTGAACAATCATTTAATTTAAATCTTTTGATTGGGATGTTCATCGCTATCATTGTATCATCGGTAATTTTCGGTGGATTGAGCAGAATAGCTGAAGTTGCATCAAAAATAGTACCATTCATGGTCATTATTTATTTATTATCAGGTTTATTTATAGTTTTTTTAAATGCTTCTTTAATCCCTGCTATTTTTTCAAATATTTTTTCAAGTGCATTTAATGGTAGTTCTGTTGCTGGTGGCTTTGCTGGAACAGCAATAGTTATTAGTCAAGGTTTTAGAAGAGCTGCATTTTCAAATGAGGCTGGAATGGGGACAGAGGTTATGGCGATAGGAGCATCTAAAAATAATCAGCCCATCAAATCTGGTCTTGTTGCTATGATTGGACCGTTGATTGATACAATTATAGTTTGCACAATTACTGGATTAGTGATACTGCTTTCAAGTGAATGGATGGATGGAACATACTCTGGAGTTTCTTTAACTCAAAAATCTTTCTCAAATTACCTTGGTTTTTTTGGAGAATACCTTCTTATTTTTTCAGTAGCAACATTCACTTTATCAACAATGTTTGGGTATTCTTATTATGGATGCAAATGTGCATCATATCTATTTGGTGCTCATTCAAAGTTTTATTATAGAATATTTTATGTTTTAACATTAGTCTTAGGCTCCGTTTTATCACTAGATTTAGCAGTTAATATAGTAGACGCAATGTTTGCTTTAATGGCTTTTCCTACGATGATTTCAGCATTATATTTAGCACCAAATATAAAGAAAGAAGCAAACAAATATTTTGCTTCAATTAAGGATAATTAATGAAAAATATATTTATTTTTGATATGGATGGAACTTTAACTCCTTCAAGAAGAGAAATGACAAAAGATTTTGAAGTGTTTTATAGTAATTGGGCCGAAAATAATACTTTTTTCTTGGTAAGTGGAAGTAATCTAGAGAAGATTAAAGAACAAGTTCCTGAATACATATTAAATTTATCGGAAGGAGTTTTTACTTGCGGAGGAAATCAACTTTGGCTGAATGGAGAACTTTCCTATAATCATGAATTTAAACCAGAAAATGATTTATTAGACTTCCTTGAAGACAAACTAAAGGAAAGCCCTTATGCTGTCAGAGCAGGTAATCATATTGAAGATAGAGGTTCCATGCTCAATTTCAGCGTTATAGGTAGAGATTGTTCATTAGAACAAAGATTACATTATTTTGAATATGATTGTAAATCAAACGAAAGAAATAATATTGCTGAAGAGATTACGATGAAATGGAATAATCTTGATGCAGTAATCGGCGGTCAAATATCCATTGATATTACTCCAAAAGGTATGAATAAATCTCAAGTATTAAGTGAGGTAAAAAAGTTTTTCCCAAATGAAAAATATATTTTTATTGGTGATAGAACTATGGAAGGTGGTAACGATTATCCATTAGCAAAGATTATGCATAATCAAGAAAATTGTCTTGTTTTTCAAGCTGGAGCTCCTTCAGCTGAAGATGGATATAAAGATACTCAAAGGATTTTAGAAGAATTAGAAAATTATGGATAAACTAAACAACTTAAAAAATGATTTTTTAAATGAATTTTCTAAGATTCAAGATTTAGAAGGTCCATCATATCTTTATGATCCAATAAAATATTTTGTAAAATCTCCAGGAAAACGTTTAAGACCAATTATTGTATTATTTCTTGGAAAACTTTTTAAAAATTCTAAAGAAGATTCTATAAATGGAGCATTAGGTGTCGAACTTCTCCATAATTTCACACTTGTTCATGATGATATTATGGATGAAGATGATTTAAGGCATAATGTAGCCACTATTCACAAAAAATGGGATAATGCTCATGCTGTTCTTTCTGGAGATGGCTTAGGAGCGCTTGGACCACTGTTTATTGGCAAAATTAAAAAAAACACTTTAGCTATTTTAATTAGATACAATGAGGTCATTTTAGAAATTTGTGAAGGTCAAGCTTATGACATGGAGTTTGAAAAAAAGGACTTAGTAAGTGTATCTGATTATTTATTAATGAGTTCAAAAAAAACTGGCTCATTGTTTGAATTATGTTTTGAAATTGCTTCTCTTATAAGCGATAAATATGAAAAAAATGTCAATGAATTAAAAAAACTCGGAAGAAAATTGGGAGTGATTTTTCAAATTCAGGATGATATTCTTGAGCTTGAAACAGACAGCGAAAATATGGGTAAGGGTACTTTTTCAGATATAGAAAGAAATAAAAAAACAATTTTAACATGTTTTGCTATGGAAAAAAACTTAAGAGAATGGAAAAAGCTAATTGAATCTACTAATCACGAAAATATTTCAATTAAGAAAAAATTAATTTATAATTTTTTTATTGAAAACAACCTAAAGGAAGAATCTGATAAGATTTTGGCAGATTATATTAGTCAATGTAATGATATAATTAATAAGCTTCCTGACGAAATTCAGGGTGGTTTAAATGAGTTAATTAGCTATCTTATTAAGAGGAATAAATGATTGAACACATTCAAAACTTTCCAAAACATATCCAGGATTCTTTAAAAAATATTAAAGAAGATATTTTAAATCTTGATGAGGTAGGTAAAGTAGTAATTGCTGGTATGGGAGGTTCTGCAATTGCTGGATTAATTTTAAAAGATTTATTTCCTGAAATGGAAATAGTTGTTGAAAGAAATTATTTTCCAAACACTCCAATAGATGAATATACCTTAGTCATTATATGCTCTTATTCAGGCAATACTGAAGAAACTTTATCCTATTACGATTATGCTGTAAGATTAACTGATCACGCATTAGTTGTTACAACTGGAGGAGAGTTGCTTAAAAAAGCTAAGTCTGACAATATTAAATTTCATTTATTACCTAAAGGATACCCACCTAGATCAGCTTTAGGATTTGCATTAACATTTCTTATATCTCTTTTTGATAAGGAAGGAGTTTCTAATATAGATTTTGAGTGCCTTGAATCATTTACAGAAGAATCATCTAATAAAAAGTCTGAAGTATATGCTTTAGCAAAAAAAATTCATAAGACTATACCAATAATTGTAACAGAAGAGGACCTTTCATCAATTGGATTTCGTTTGAAATCTCAACTTAATGAAAATAGTAAAATGTTATCATACAATATTACGATCCCAGAAATGAATCATAATGAGATTATAGGTTGGGAAAATAATAATATAGATAAAAAATCTTTTTCGATGATATGGATTCATATAGGTTGGCCAAAAAATCTTGAGCGAATGAAAATTACAAATGAAATTTTATCAAAAAAAGTCTCCCATGTTACTCATTTATCAGTACCTGATAAAGTACCAAAAAATCTAACATCATTATTTTTCTTAATAAATTATATTGATTGGCTCAGTTATTGGTGCGGTGTTCTAAATGAAGTTGATATCGATGCTGTAAAATCAATTGATTTACTTAAGAAGAAAATTTCTTAAAAATTAAAACTGAGTTATGTCCACCAAAACCAAATGAATTGCTCATAGAAAAATTTATATCCTTTTTGAGTGCTTTATTTGAAGTATAATCTAAATCACATTCAGGATCAGGGTTATTGTAATTGATGGTTGGTGGAATAATACCTTCATTTAGAGAATTTATACATGCAATAGCTTCTATAGCTCCAGCGGCTCCGAGCAAGTGACCTGTCATAGATTTTGTTGAGCTTATAGATACATTTTTAGCATCTTTACCAAAAACCTTTTTAATGGCTTGAGTTTCTAGCATATCGTTAAAATATGTTGATGTACCGTGAGCGTTAATATATCCCATTTCAGATACATCAATTTGAGCATCATTTAATGCCATAGTTATTGCGTTTGATGCACCAGTACTTTCATTGTCAGGTTGAGTGATATGAAAAGCATCATTCGTGATGCCATAACCAATAATTTCTCCAATGATATTTGCATCACGTTTTTTTGCTTCATCATAGTCTTCAAGCATTAACATCCCCGCACCTTCAGATAAAATAAACCCATCTCTATTTTTATCAAATGGTCTTGAAGCGCCTTGAGGATTTTCATTATTTTTTGATAAGGCTTTCATATTAGCAAATCCTGAAAGAGTAAGGGGGGTAATACTTCCTTCAGCCCCGCCACAAAGAATAGCTTTAGAGTATCCATTAGATATTAATCTGTATGCCATTCCAATTGCATCTGTAGCAGAAGAACAAGCAGTAGACATTGAAAAGTTTAAACCATGTAAATTATGTTTTATAGCAATTTGTCCGCCAGCAATGTTTGGAATCATTTTTGGAACATAAAATGGTGATACACCACGTTGACCTTTTTTAATTAGTTTTTGATGTTCTTCTTCAAGAGTATGCATACCTCCAACACCTGTTCCAACAATAACTCCAGCATCAGTGGATTCATAATTAGAATTTTGAAGTGCTTGTTCAGCTACTATTAAACCAAACATTGTAAACCTATCAAGCTTACGAGCCTCCTTAGCTTCAAAGAAATTATTCGGGTCAAAATCCTTAACTTCTCCAGCAATTTTTATTGAAAAGTTTTCAGTGTCAAAGCTAGAGATGTAATCAATACCAGATTTTCCTTTGACTAAGCTGTCCCATAAGGATTGAGAATTATGGCCTAATGGAGAAATAGATCCTTCTCCAGTGATAACTACTCTTTTTTTCAAAATTATTTTGCGTGGTTTTTGATGTATTCTAGCGCAGCACCTACAGTTGTAATTTTTTCTGCATCATCATCAGGAATTTCTAAATCAAACTCTTCTTCAAACTCCATAATAAGTTCTACAGTATCTAATGAATCTGCTCCTAAGTCATCAAGAAAACTTGCCTCAGGCACAACTCTTGATTCTTCAACACTAAGTTTGTCTACGATAATATTTGTTACTTTTTCATTTAATGACATAATTAATATCTCCTTATTAATTTAATGACATTCCACCGTCAATATAAAATGTTTGCCCTGTAATATAACTGGCTTCATCGGAACATAAAAATAAAATCATTTGTCCAATATCTTTTGGTTTTCCAAGTTTTTTTAAAGGAATTCTTTCTAAGTATCCTTGTTTCACAGTTTCAGACAGATGAGAGGTCATATCAGTTTCAATTAATCCCGGTGCAATACAATTTACTGTGATATTTCTACGACCAACTTCTTTTGCTAGGGATTTTGTTAATGCCAATAGACCACCTTTAGAAGCAGCATAATTTCCTTGTCCTTTATTACCATCTGTTCCAGAAATGGAAGAGATATTAATAATTCTTCCATTTTTGTTCTTTACCATATCTTTTAAGACTGTTTTTGTTAAATGAAAAGGACCATTAAGATTAACATTCATTACTTGATTCCATTCTTCAGATTTCATTCTTAGTAGAATATTATCCATATGAATGCCAGCATTATTAACAAGAACATCTGCATGACCAAATTTTGAAACAACAAATTCATATAGTTTTTCAATTGATTTTTCATCAGAAATATCACCACAGAAGGGATAAATATTTTCTACGTCTCTGATTGAATCTAAAGATTTCTCGCTAGTAGCAACTGCTACAACATTAAAATTATTTTTGGCAAGAATTAAAGAAATTTCTTTCCCAATTCCTCTTGATCCTCCAGTTACAATTGCAGTTTTTGTAGAAAAGTTAAGCATAAAACAATTTTATAAGTTTTCAATACTATTATAGGTTGTAATTGTTAATGAATCATCAATTTTTTTTATAATATTGCTTAAAACTTTTTTTGGGCCAATTTCTACAAATTCGTTAGATAATTCACTAAGTGATTTAATGCTTTTTGACCATTGGACCGGATTGTCTATTTGTTCAATCAGAGCATGTTTTATTTCTTCAATGCTTCTATTTGGTTTTGCATTAAAATTGGAAACAATAGGGAATGATACTTCATTAAATCTTGAAGTATTTATTATATCTGATAGCTTGTTTTTTGCATCTGACATTAGTTTTGAATGAAATGCTCCGCTAACACTTAATGGTAATACCTTTGAACCAATTTTTTTTAGGTTTTCCGATGCTAAATCAATTGATTCTTCACTTCCAGAAATAACGATTTGCGAATCAGAGTTGATATTTGCAATTTGACAATCAATAGAATCACAAATAGTTTGTATTTTATCAATTGATGCTCCTATAACAGCACTCATTTTACCTGGATTATTAAATTCACATTCATGCATCGCTTTTGCACGAACATTTACAATCTGTAACCCAGTTTCAAAATCAAAAAAATTGTTTGCATACAATGCACTAAACTCACCCAGGCTATGTCCAGCTACAGCAACACATTCTTTTTGGTCTTTTATTAAATCAAAAATTATTGTTGAATGTATAAAAATAGCTAATTGAGCATATTGAGTTTGTCTTAATAAATTTTCTTCAGCAGAAAACATAATTTCTGAAATGTCATATCCTAAAATTTTATTAGATAATTCAATTCTATCTTTTGCGATTTGGAATGTTTTATAAAGATTTAAGCTCATTCCAGGTCGGTGAGAACCTTGCCCTGAAAAAATGAAACAATTCTTCATTAGTTTTGATCTACAGGTTTTCCTTTATAATAAAGAATCCCATCATGATAGTATGCGTGATGAGGTAGATGTTCTACTCCTGTATTCTTACATTTTACTGTATGAACAAGGGTGGACTTGTAATGAGTCCTTCTCTTTTTAGAACGCGTTTTTGATTGTCTTTTTTTTGGTAACATTTTTTTTCTTAACCAGGTGGCAATATAAACAAATTAATCTTTCTTGTGAAATATTTTTTATAATTCAGTTTTGTCAATCCAGCAATTATATCCAAGCTCAAGCTTTATATTTTCAGCTAATTTAGCAGCATCATCTCTCTTGGAGAAATTTCCATATCTTACTCTATATTTATATTCTGAATTAGCATCATTTTTTTGGATGAAAGCATCAATATTTGAAGCATTCAATGCATTAACAACCTCCATTGCTTCATCAAATGTTTTTTTAACAGCAATTTGGATTGTATAGTAGAATTCATTATCTATATTTTCAGAAGAAGTTTCAGATATTTCTTCTTTGTTTTCTTCAATGATATAATCAAGCCAACTTTGTGTTTGTACCTGCGAAAATAATGTTGAACTGAAAACTAATATTAAAATTAATCTCATCATAAAACTTAGAAAAAGAAGTTTATTTCAATTTCTGCATTTTGATTACTATCGGAGCCATGAGTAGCATTCGTTGAAATATCTGTTCCATATTTTGCTCTTATTGTACCTGCTTCAGCTTCTGCGGGATTTGTAGCACCCATTAAATTTCTCCATTCTGAAACTGCATTAGCTTTTTCAAGTTTCATGATGTGAGTTTCACTTGATGTCATAAATGCAACAAGTTCTTCAAAAAACGGTTTATCTTTATGTATAGAGTAAAAACCTTCAGCTTGTTCAACGCTCAGATGAAGTGTTTTTTCTTCAGCTATTACAAAGCCGTTATCCATTATATCTTTTCTAATTTCATCTTTAAATCCTTTTTGCATAGCATCAGGTTTAATTAGGGCAAGTGTATTATTCATTATTCCTCTATTATTTTTAACATTGTTTCTCCGATTTCAGATACTGTTTTAGCAACTGAAACCCCACATTTTTTTAGAATTTTAATTTTAGCATCTGCTGTTTCGGATCCTTCAGAAATAATTGCTCCGGCGTGACCCATTCTTTTTCCTTTAGGCGCAGTTTGACCAGCAATAAATGATACAACAGGTTTATTAAAATTGTCTTTTATCCATTCGGCAGCTTCATTTTCCATGCTACCACCAATTTCTCCAATCATTACAACACCTTTAGTTTTATCGTCATTAGCAAAATGTTTTAATATATCTATCATACTTGATCCAATGATTGGATCACCTCCAATTCCAACAGCTGTAGTCATTCCTAAACCAACATTAACAATTTGATCAATTGCCTCATAAGTCAGAGTTCCTGATCGAGAAAGAATGCCAATAGAACCTTTTTTGCAAATGAAACCAGGAGTAATTCCAATTTTCGATTCTTCAGCTGTTATTAATCCAGGACAGTTAGGACCAATGAGAGTTGAAGAGGAATTATCAAGAGCACTTTTGACTTTTTTCATATCTCTGACAGGAATTCCTTCAGATATACATACAATTAAACCAATATTTTGATTTATTGCTTCAAGAATTGCATTTGCAGCAAATCTTGGAGGAACAAAAATTACTGTGGCATCAATTAAAAATTCGTTTTGAGCCTCTTCTATGCTATTAAAAACTGGTAAGTTATTTTCTGTAGCAGTTTCACCGCCTTTTCCAGGAGTTACTCCACAAACAACATTAGAACCATAGTCTAACATCTGCTGAGTATGAAATAATCCTTCAGACCCAGTAATCCCTTGAACCAAAATAGAAGTTTTTTCATTTAATAGTATTGACATTATGATACCAGCCTGACAGCTTTTTTTGCAGCTTCATCTATTGTTTCAGCACTTATAAGCTCTATATCAGATTCATCTAGAATTTTTTTTGCAATTTTTGCATTGGTTCCTTGAAGTCTAACAACAACCCCAACATTTAAGTTTAATTCTTTTACAGCTTGAATAACTCCGTTGGCTACTCTGTCACACCTTACAATACCACCAAAAATATTAATCAAAACTGATTTTACATTGGGATCTGTAAGAATAATTTTAAAACCATTTTTGATTGTGTCAACATTAGCTGCGCCTCCAACATCTAAAAAGTTAGCTGGTTCGCCACCGTGATGTTTTACTATATCCATGGTTGCCATTGCTAGCCCAGCTCCATTTACCATACAGCCAACATTCCCATCAAGTTTAATATAGTTCAAACCATATTCTGATGCCTTTAGTTCAAGTGGATCTTCCTCTGAAGTATCATGAAATTTTGAAATTTTTTCTTGTCTGAATAATGCATTTGAGTCAATATCAACTTTTGCATCTAGCGCAATAATTTTTTGGTCTTTAGTGATTACTAAAGGATTAATTTCAAGCAAATTACAGTCTGAATTTAAATAGCAATTATAAATATTTTTAAAAATCTCAAAAGCATCATTAAATGAATTTAGACCTAATGCTTCGATGATTGTATTAACCGCATCATCAAGAGGGTGAATATCATTATCAACCCAGGCTTTAATAATTTTATCAGGAGTTTTTTCTGCTACTTCTTCAATATCAACTCCACCTTCCGTAGATACAATAAAAACGTCAGCATTTTTAGCACGATCAAACATTAGTGCAAAGTAGAATTCTTTTTCAATATCAAGTGCTTCAGTAATTAATATTTGATTTACAAGTTTACCTTCTTGTCCAGTTTGATGCGTGATTAAATTCATACCAAGTATCTTATTAGCAGATTCAATAGCAGATTCTGTTGAAGAGCAGAATTTAACTCCACCACCTTTACCACGTCCACCTGCATGAATTTGCGCTTTGACTACAACAGCATCTGAGTTGAATTCATTTTGAACTTTTTCGATTGTTTTTTCAATCTCATTTGAAGAATAAACAACATACCCTCTTTGAATTGGTACATTATAATCAGATAAAAGTTCTTTAGCTTGGAATTCGTGAATTTTCATCTATTCTTTATGCATAAATGGATATCTATAGTCATGAGGAGGTTCAAAAGTTTCTTTGATAGTTCTTGGAGATGTCCATCTTAATAAATTAAGCATTGATCCGCCTTTATCATTTGTACCAGATGCTCTGCTTCCTCCAAACGGTTGTTGTCCAACAACAGCGCCGGTAGGTTTATCATTGATATAGAAATTACCTGCTGAAAATCTTAATTTTGATCTAACTTCATCAACAATATCTCTATCTTCTGAAAAAACACAACCTGTAAGAGCATATGGTGAAGTATTATCAATTAATTCCAATGTTTCATTCCAATTTTCGTTTTCATATACAAAAATGGTAAGTACTGGACCAAATATTTCTTCCTCAAGAGTTTTGAAATGTGGGTCTTTTGCTAAAATAACAGTTGGTTCTACAAAATATCCTTTGGATTTATCATATCCACCACCACATAATATTTCACAATCATTACTTGTTTTAGCATAATCTAAATAAGATGAAATTTTATCAAAAGCTGTTTCATCAATTACTGCATTTACAAAGTTCTTGAAATCTTCTGGTGGACCAACATCAATTGTTTTGATTTCGCTTATGAGCTTTTCGTGTATTTCATCCCATTTGGATTTAGGCAAATATGCTCTAGACATGGCAGAACATTTTTGACCTTGATATTCAAAAGCTCCTCTGACCATTGCCGTAACCAAGCCTTGAATATCAGCTGATTCATGCGCTATACAAAAGTCTTTACCGCCTGTTTCACCTACAATTTTTGGATAATTTCTATATATATCTAAATTATTAGACACTTTCTTCCAAAGATGTTTAAAAGTTTTCGTAGAGCCAGTGAAATGAACTCCAGCTAATTCCTTGTGACTCAATACTTGATCACCTATGCTTGGACCATCACCTGGAATAAAATTAATTACTCCATCTGGAAGACCTGCTTCCTTGTAAAGCTCCATAATATAGTATGCAGAATAGACAGCACTTGGTGCTGGTTTCCACAGTACAGTATTACCAACAATGGCAGGGGATATAGCTAGATTACCACCAATACTAAAAAAATTAAAAGGCGCAATTGCAAATACAAAACCCTCTAATGGCCTGAATTCTAATTCATTTTTCATCCCATCAGGTGATATCGGAGTAAAAGAATTTTGCATTGTATGAGCAAATTCAATATTAAAATTTAAAAAGTCGATGAGCTCACATGATGCGTCAACTTCAGCTTGAAAGACACTTTTACCAATATCTAGCATTGCAGCAGCATTAATTTTATATCTATATGGTCCAGCTATTAAATTTGCAACTTTCTTAAAAATCTTTGCTCTTTCTTTTAATGATGTATTTGACCATGTTTTCCATGCTTCCAGAGAAGAGTCTATAGCCATTTGAATTTCTTCTGGACCGGCTTCATGATAATGTCCTAAAATATGACTATGATCTTGGGGCTTTGTACAAGGTTTTGTATTACCAGTTCTAATTTCTTTTCCATTAATAATAATTGGAATATCTTTTTGTCTGCTAGATTGTCTTTCAATTTCTTTAAGAAGTAATTCTCTGTGCTTTGAACCAGGTTCAAAATCAATTATTGGTTCGTTAATTGCTTTAAAATTTTTGTCCATAATTTTTCCTTTTAATTTTTAGTGCCTTATATTAGACAAAATATTCTTCATTTCAGAATAATTCTTTGCTAAAACAAATTTTTTTCGATAAAAAGATGCACTTTTAAGTCCTTTGAAATACCATGAAAAGTGCTTTTTCATATTGTTACTTCCAACAACTTCTCCATGAGTTTGTACAAGCAGCTCAAGGTGTTTTTTACATATTTCTAATCTTTCATCGATTGTAATTTCCGCAAAATCTTCATTTA